>JAISRX010000217.1 GCA_031273395.1 Bacteroidales bacterium
ATTGAAACCCCTCCGACGCATCGCGCACGCCGACGCCTATTTGCTGTATCCCGTATATGATTTTTTCCATTTTGACGTTTATTTTTTATTGATGCACGAAGCGCAGCAAAAATCATGCATATTTTTTGCCGTCTTTCCCGTTAAAATGAAACGGAGCGGATCAAAATAATTTCGTATCTTTGCCATGTTTTATAATGATCAACCGATAGAAGTGATATTGGACATGAAACGGCAATATACCTGCGCCGATTACTTACAGTGGCTGGACAACAAACGCCGCGAACTGATCAACGGGTTTGTCAGAATGATGTCGCCCGCGTCGTCCGCTTCCCGCGAAGGAACGACAGAAGATGTATCCGCTGCAACTATTTTTTTCATCAAAAGGCATAAAAGCAACTGCACGGTATTCACCGCTCGCTTTGACGCCGGTTTGCCCGAAAACGGCAGAAAAAAAATCTTCATTGCATATTTTTCAAAAAACTGTCTTACCTTTGTCCCGCGTTTTGGTGTGAGCGGTTCCGTCCGGGACGGCTCATGAAAAGGGAATCGGGTGAAAATCCCGAGCAGCCCCCCCTGCCGTAAGTTTCGCAACAAGTCTTTGCATCATACTCAAGCCACTGTTCCCCAAAGAACGGGAAGGACGATGCAGGGAAGAAACAAGCCGGAAGACCTGCCGAAACGGGAAAAATCAATGCTCCGGCGGGGATGGAGACTGAGAGGAACAGACATGAAAAAATGGAATCGAATACAATGAATACCGGCAAAATGTTTTTAAAGAAATCGACCGTGCAATGGTTGTGCCTCCTTGCGGCAAGTTTGCTCGCGGTTGCCTGTCGCGACGACGCTGAGATATTTGAACCCGAAGTGGAGAAGCCTGCCCTGCCCGACACCGCCGGCAATGCCTCTTCCGCGCGCGCGTTCAGGGGGTTTTACCTGCTGAACGAGGGCAACATGGGCAGCAACAAATCGACGCTGGACTACTACGATTTTGCCACCGGCGAGTACCACCGCAACATCTACGCGGCAGCCAACCCCGGCGTGCCGATGGAACTGGGCGACGTGGGCAACGACCTGCAAATATACGGCGGGAAGCTCTATGCCGTAATCAACTGCTCCAACAAGATTGAGGTGATGGACAGGCATACCGCAAAGCGTCTGGGGCAGATCAATATCCCCAACTGCCGCTACATCCGCTTTCACGGCGGATATGCCTACGCTACTTCCTACGCCGGTCCGGTGGAAATCAATCCCGACTACGAGCAGCGTGGCTACGTTGCCAAAATAGATACCGCCACCTTTCAGGTGCTCGACCGCTGCATCGTCGGGTTCCAGCCCGACGAACTGGAGATCGCGGGCGGGAAGATTTACGTTGCCAATTCCGGCGGATACATGATTCCTCGCTACGAAAGCACGGTGTCGGTGATTGATTTGGAAACCTTCGCCGAAACCAAACGGATAGAAGTCGCCATCAACCTGCACCGCCTCTGCCTCGACCGGCACGGCACGCTCTGGGCAACTTCGCGCGGCGACTATTACTCCGTCCCCTCGCGCCTTTTCCATATCGACACGCAAACGGATATATGCGTCGGCATGCTGGATGTTCCGGTTTCAGGATTTTGTCTGTCGGGCGACTCCCTCTACATCTATTGCACCGACTGGAGCTACCTCTCGATGGACAACAGCGTCTCCTACGGCATTGTGGACGTGGCGCGGAAGGAGGTGGTGTGCCGCAACTTCATCACCGACGGCACGGACGGGGAAATAGCCCATCCTTACGGGATCATGGTTCATCCGGCGACAAAGGATATTTACCTGACCGACGCCGCCAACCACGTTTACCCCGGCGCCGTGATCTGCTTCGACCGAAACGGCAAAAAGAAATGGCAGGTGCGCGCGGGCGATATTCCGGCGCACTTCGCGCTGCTTGCCCATTAATACGCGCGCATAAATAGTGCATCATCGGCATTGCATGCAGCGTATGCACGCCTCAGCGACGATGCGGAAACCACCGGCGTCCCCGCCGCGTAAAAGATGAAAACTATCCTACTTTTCGACCGTCAAGCCGGAAATCAAAAGTTGAAGCGCCTCAATCCACTCCTGTTGAACGTTTAGCGCTTCGGTACAACTGTAAGCCTGTCCTCCGTGTTCAAGGAACAGTTTGCGGTATTCGGACTCCAGTTCGATTTTAGTTTCCAGACAGTCGGACACAAACGACGGAGCTACAATCAGCACGTTCATCCGCTTCGAAGCAAGGTCTTTCAACACCCTGTCGGTGTACGGTTGCAGCCATCCCTTGTATATCCGCGACTGGAAGGTTACCGTATAGCGATCTGTGCTTAGTGCGGCAAGCCCGGCAAGCCTTACGGCAAAATCATAACAACTCGCCTTGTAACAGGGACGTGCAACAAACGAACCTTTATCTTCGCCGCTGTATGACGGGCACGGACAGGTTTGACCCACACGACAGGCGGCACGGCAGGCGGCGGGAAGATGATTCATCGGCAGTCCGTGAAAACTGAACACCACTTTGTCGTACCGTTCGGGGTGGCATTTCAGGATATTGTTTTTCCAGACGTTCAGAAATGGAGGATAAAAATAAAACTGCCTTGCAAAATCCACTTGAGGATGAGTATCCCACCGCAAAAGCTGCTGCCGGACACAGTCTTCAATTGTTCCCGTGGTGGACAGGGAATATTGAGGAAAAAGCGGGATGACGGTCAACCGGTCATATCCCTCTTTCCGCATGCTGTTCATAACCTCGGCGATATTCCGGTTTCCATGCCGCATGGCTGCCCATACGTCGATCTCTCCTTCCGCCTGTTCCTGCAGTTGCCGGCGTAATGCCCCCAGATAGTAACGCAACGGCGAACCGTTCTCCGTCCATAATTGCCGGTAGGCTCTTGCCGACTTCGGCGCTCTGCAAGGCACAATCACTCCGTTAACCAGCAATTTTCGCCATATCCGGGGCATCATGATTACATGAGGATCGTTCAGGTAGGTGGAAAGAAAACGCTGTACATCCGCAACGTCAGGACTATCGGGAGTGCCGATGTTGATCAACAATACAGCCTGCTTCACGGCAACAAATATTGGAGAGTGTTTTGGGGCGCCTCCCATGCTTTGAACCGAAAAACGG
This sequence comes from Bacteroidales bacterium, assembly GCA_031273395.1. Lineage (GTDB taxonomy): Bacteria > Bacteroidota > Bacteroidia > Bacteroidales > UBA4181 > JAIRLS01. Next base: position 3,137 of record JAISRX010000217.1, read on the forward strand.
CGATTCGTTTTTCCATCATACCGTATCGAAAAATAAACTTCATCGCGTCAATGGGTTTATGATATGCAAAGAATGTGTTCCGCATTCGAATTTCCCGGGAAATTGCCCTTTTGAAAACGGAACTGTCTCCTGAGTTTTTTGTACCATAAGCCGCAGGTATGTACCGAAACCTGTTTGAGGAAACCGGGAAACACGTATTGTCCGCTTTCCTTGCGGCGCCCGTCCGGCGAAATCAACTGTTGCCATCATTCATTGGTTTTTAAATTATTTAATTTTGCAAATGATATAACGTCCGTTAATATCAATTGAAAAATCGCTGCAAAAGTACAAATTATTTTAATGCCGGATTGCTTCTGCCGTTATTTATGTGGAAACAGGTCTAAGTCTCCGTGGAAAACCGCATGGCGATGCTGATTGGCGGTGTTTCCGTACCCTTTTTCGATGGTTTTTAATTTCTGTATTGCGCCGTTCAAACGCTCGTCCCGTATCTGTTTTTCCGTGCAATTTTCCGTAATGCAAAGATGCACTTAAAAAAAAGAATTAACAGGGGGAACGCCTTCGGTATTTCGGACGGATTTCTCCGTGCCATGCCGACCGTATGGAGGTACACTGCCGTACGTTTCTGCGGGATAATCAAAAAAGCAACTCCGGCAAGAGTTGTCCCCACGCAAAACATTATGGAAGCATATACTGCCATACAAACGATGTCCGGTAGAAATAGAAATTTCTTACAGGTGAAAAAATAATTTCTTACAGGTAAGAAGAAAATTTCTCTACGGTAAGGCGTTGTCATCAAGGAATGAAAAATTAATAACTTAACACTGTATCGTTTGCAGGTTAATTGTCCTGAAAGGACAGATTTTCATAACCGCAGGTCTCTGACCTGCGGGCAACGAAAATCGGTAACACCGCCTGAAAGGCGGGACTTTGAAATAAAATTAAATCCTGCCTTTCAGGCAGAAATAAGTATTTGTTGTGTCCGCAGGTCAACGACCTGCGGTTATGAAAATCAAGCCCTTCGGGCAAACCGGCATACTTTATTTATTCCACGTTCCTGAATAAGTATATCAGGAGAACCACCCTCTGCCCCCTCCAAAGGAGGGGAATCCCCTGTACACGAAGGGTGAGATTACAATCCCGAATAACGCATTTATGTCAATAAATGATAGATTTATTTATCGACAACTCCTAAGCGCAAAACTTCTCTACGGTGAGCGCAGAATTTCTCTACGGTAAGCGCGGAATTTCTCTACGGTAAGCGCAAAATTTCTCTACGGTAAGCGCAAAACTTCTCTACGGTGAGCGCAAAATTTCTCTACGGTGAGCGCAGAATTTCTCTACGGTGAGAAATTTTCTTCTCACCGGTCAAAAATAAACATCCGAAAAAAGAAGCAAAAAAGGCGGAATTGTCTCAATAAAAATTTTCAACGGTAAAGCACAATAAATCATAAGGAATTGTTGGAAAATAAAGGCGACCCTTTTCAAATCACCTGTGCGTCACCGGCAGTCCTTCTATTTCAATCAATCAGCAAAGAGGAAATAACGGAGGCGGAAACAGTTGTCGTCGCCGGCGTCGGATAAAAAACGACGCCGCAGGTGAAGCACACCGGCAGCGTCGTTATTCATTGATATGGAACTGTCCGTTCAGCGTTTTGCCGCCGTCAGATCCTTGATCCTCAAGTTACGGAATGCCAGCGGCGATCCGTGTCCGAGAAATCCTATATGTCCGCTTTTGTTGGATAATCCGGGATGGCTTATATTATCCGCCGTTTTGGTAAAGTTGTTGCTTGCTTCGGCAATGTCGCCGTCCAGAATGACCGTACCGTTCAGGGTGACGGTAATGTGGTTGCCGTTGGCGATGACCTCCTGTGTATTCCATTCGCCTGCGGGTTTCAGAAACCCGCGTTTGGCAGGGATCACCCCGTAAACAGATCCGTGATACTGGTAAACCTTCAGATTTTTGTACACGTCAGCCTCATTGTCGAGTATCTGTAATTCCATGCCTGCGTATGCCGCGTCGCCTTCAAGAGGGGTGCGGATGCCCAAGCCGTTGTTGGCTGCGGGCGTTAACTGAAATTCAAACCGCATGATGAAATCCGAATATTCCCTGTCGGTATAGATATTGCCGTGTCCGCCTTTGGCAGGATCGCATACTATCTGTCCGTCGCGGGCATAATAATCTTTCAGGTTCCCAATCCATCCCGACATGTCAATACCGTTAAACAGCGGCACAAAACCGTTCGTCTTTTCGTCGTCGGATACCCGGTAAGGCTCCGGACGCGCTATTTCCCTGATATAGATGTCGCGGTATTCCACCCGTGTTCCGTGCGCCTGCAGTTCAATGGCGTCTTTTTCAAAGATGGGCAGCGAACGATCCCAGTAATTTTCGAGCGTGGTGTTGTCCGTCACCAATTGTCCGTTCAGGTAAACCGTCACTTTTTCGCCGGTCATCCTGATGTAAAAGGAATTCCATTCGTTTACCGGATTATCGGCAAGTTTCAGCGGTTTGGACGGATGTTTCTGGTTGTTGTACAAGCCGCCCGAACCTACCTGTGCGCCCACATCGGTGCGGGCAATGTCCCATATCTGCACCTGCGGCGTTCCCCGCAGGTAAATACCCGCGTCCCCATTGGGAGCGATACGCCAGTCGACATACATTTCGAAATCGCCGTACATTTTCTCCGAACACAAATTGTCGTATCCCGGACCGTTGAATACCAGCAATCCGTTTTCCACATGCCAGTCTCGGCGCATGATTTCATCGGCTTTTTTCTGTTTTTCCGACAGTTGTTTGGGCGTCATTTTGCTGCGGGCTATCGGATTTTCCACCAGTCCCTTCCATCCGGCAAGATCGCGCCCGTTGAACATCGGCACAAATCCGTCATCGGGCGGGAAAGCGTCCAGATGTTTCTGCAATGCCTGTTTTTGGTATTCTGCTTCCGCGTCTTTGTTCACTGCAATTGCTTTGCGGATGACGTCGGCAACCGTTTTCCCGTAATATTCGGGATGAGCCAGAGCGATGGTACGTACCGCCTGCACTGCTGCCTGCTGTACGGTTTCATTCCGGTCGTCGAGGTAACTTCCGGCAACCGGCAGTCCGAGAAAAGCGCCGGTTTGTCCGATTTCTCTGATAATGTCGTGTTTCTGACCCGGCGACCGGGCTATACCCAGCGCGTTACGCAACAGTATCAGCTTTTGCTCCGGCGTATTTCCGGAAGCTGTGACTTTCGACATGTAGGCGGTCAATGCCCTGTCGAAATACGGTCCGGCGGGATTGGACGCGGCAATGTCGAAAAGGATGGCAACCACCGAGGCGTCATTCCAGTGTGTCAAGGCGTCGAAAGCATCGGCGCGGGCGGTATTGTTTTCGCTTTTAAATGCCTTCAGGATAACGTCCAGCGCCTGCCGCCCGCCGATCATTGCCAATACGTTATAGTACAGTTCCGGCTTGGCGCTTGCGGCGATTTGTTCGGACACCATCCGGGTCTGCTGTTCCTGCGGCAGTGCGGAAACGGCAGCGAACAATGCCTTCCGGAGGGCTTCCGTTTCTTCCTTTTCCGCAGCCGCATTCAGCAACTGCGCTATTCGGGGAACATCGGTTTCCGATACGAGCGCCGGCAGGGCTTTGCAGGCTGCCAGACGCACGCCGGCGTCGGGCGAAGAGGTTTGTGCAAAAACCGTCCCTATTTGTGCTGTCGCCCTGCGCGACGCCAGTATTTCAATCAGCGCAATTTTGGCGGGGACTGAAGTCTGTGGAATGGCTGCCGCCGCTTCTGCGGCAAGTTTGTCGCTTCGGATGCTCAGCAGGGTGTTTTTGCCTGTTTGTACTACTTTTCCGTCGCCGGTATTGATGGCTTGAATGATGGGGACAACCGCCGTTTCTCCGCCCAGCTTGCCGGCAGCAACAATGGCGGCTTGGCGCAATTCGCTGTCGGAGGAGGACAAATACTCCCGGACAAACGGAAAGGCTGCTTTATCGTTTCTGTCGCCGAAGGCGGTGATCAATTCCGCTTGCAACGCGGTGGAATTTTTCCCGCTTTTGGCTTTTTTCATCAGGGCGTCATACATTTTCGGAGAAGCAACGTTTGCCGAATATTTCAGGGCTGCCTTGCGGTATGCGACTTGCTTTCCGTCCAGCGCCGAAATGATTTCACCGACGGATTTTTCGCCCGCCGACAATACATACAGTTCCAAAGCGGCGATCTTGGCAGCTGTTTGCGTGTCTTCGGAAACGCTTTTCAGCAGCTTTTTGGATGATTTGGCAACCGCAGATTTGTTTTCGGACAGGTTGTTTTCCAGATAGCGGAGATATGCTCCCAAAGCGTCGGTCGGTTCGTATGCCGCTGCTGCCGCCTGAGCGAAGAGCAGCTTTTCCGATTTCGGATCGGCAATGGCAGACAGGCTGTACAGCACGACTTTTTGCAGGCTGGGATTGCCGGAACCTGCCAGTGAGGTGATCTGTTCCACTGCCGGTTTGTAGCGCAATTCGCCCAGCGCCTGTACCAGACTGATCTGTTGCGCTCCTTTGGCGCCGGCAAGAGCATCCGACAGGGCTTTTCCGGCTTCATTGCCGCCTGCGCGCACCAGCACGCGGACAGCGGCGTCGCACAGACGCTGATTGCCGAGATAGCCGGCTGCCGTTGCTACCGACCCCGTTCCCGCCACATATTGCAGCTGTATGAACAGGAAGTCGCGTATCTCGTCGGACGCCGCTTTTGGTATCGCCGCACAGAGCGCTTTTTCCAAAGGCGCTTTCAGACTTTCCTTCTGACCGGCATAAGATACCAGCCCGCTGACGGCATAACGGATTTGCGCGTCGTTGCCGCCCGGATCCGCCAGCGATGGCGCCAGGTAGGATATAACGTCGTCCAGACGGTACAATTCGTCCATCAGGCGGTTGAAATCGGCGGTGTTGTCCGCAGGGAGCTGCATTACTATGTCCGCAATTTTGGTTTCGCGGGTACGCCGGTCGGTCTGGGCAAAGGTTGCCGTTAAAAGCCCGGCAGCTAAAAATGATATAATGAATTTTCGAAACATGTTCTTAAAATTTAAAATTTAAAATTAAATACTCCACGGAGCGCGCATGGGTTGGTCAATCAGAGCATTGGCTCCGGGATCGTTGATGAAGCGGAGGTTCTCCGGATCGAACTTCAACGACCGTCCCAGCCGTACCGCCACCACTGCCATATTGACAATGGTAGATGAGCGGAAACCGTTTTGCTCGTTCAGGGTGAACGTTGTGCGGGTGCGCACCGATTCCGCAAAATCGGTCATCTGGGGTTCCGGGTCGGGGAAGGCGGCCAGCTTCTTCTCCAGATCGGGTATGTCCGAGCGGAAGCCGGGGTACAGTTTGCCCTTGGGACCTTCAATATAGGCGGCGCCTTTGTCCTTGCCCTCGCCGTCAAGAATGATCCTGCAACCGTCGGCATACACCAGTTCGATGCGCTTCCACGTGCCGCAGGCGTCGGAGTCCTGCTGCTGCCCGTCGATAAGCACTTCCACGGGGCTGGTATCGTCTTTGTCCAGAAAGTACTGCACGGGATCCAGGTAATGCTGTCCCATGTCTGCCAGTCCGCCGCCGTCATAATCCCAGTATCCGCGAAATGTGCCGTGCACCCTGTGCGTATTGTAGGGCTTGAAAGGCGCGGGACCCAGCCACAGGTCATAATCCAGTTCGGCAGGCACCGGTTCTACGCTCAGTCCTGTTTTGCCCACCCAGTAGAATTTCCAGTCGAACCCGGTGGTAGCGCCGACGGTTACTTTGAGCGGCCAGCCCAGCAAGCCGCTTTGCACTAACTTTTTGATCGGACGCACGGCGGTGTTCATGCCGTAAAAGTGATCGGCAAACCGGAACCATGTATTTAGCCGGAACATCCGTCCGTGCCGCCTGATGGCTTCCTTTACCCTGATTCCTTCGCCGATGGTGCGCGTCATCGGCTTTTCGCACCACACGTCCTTGCCGGCTTTTGCGGCTTCAACGGACATGATGCCGTGCCAGTGGGGAGGCGTGGCAATGTGAATGACGTCGATGGAGGGATCCTGAAGCACATCACGGTAATCGTGATATGTTTTCACTCCGGCGGGACATCTGCCCAGCGCGGCGTCAAGGTGGCGCCTGTCCACGTCGCAAATAGCCACCAGCCGCGCTCCGCGGTAGCCGATATGTCCCAGCCCCATGCTGCCCACGCCGATGATGGCTTTGGTCAGCTCGTCGCTGGGCGCCTGATAACCGCTGCCTCCCAGCACATGTCGCGGTACAATACTAAATGCGGCAACTCCCAAACTAATTGTTTTCAAAAAGTTGCGCCTGTTTTGATTTGATTGGTTCATGATAATACTTTAAGTAAACTAACAATTTATGATCCGCAAAGGTAAAACTATTTATTATTTCTTTTTATTTTTTGCGATAAAAAAAATATATTCCCCATTTTTCCCGTCACCGTGTATGTGATGAACCGTTTAAGTAAGAAGCCGAAAGAAATCAATGCTGCATGAGGTCATGTCATTGCGGGGCTTCGCCATACAAAATTAAATGAAAGAAATTCTCCATGACAAAAAGATACAGACAGCCGCGCAAAGGGGATGATGATACGCGCCGCACTGTTTGGTTTTGCGCATTGAGGCTGCCTTTCGGACAGGGTGATGCACAAAACCAAACCACGCGGAGTATATTATTATAAGTTGCGGGAGAAAAAAGCAAATAATGAAATTTTCTTTCGCAGGTTGCAAAAAAAAAAGCAAATAATGAAATTTTCTTTCGCAGGTTGCGAAAAAAAAAGCATATATTGAAATTTTATTGCGCAGATTGCGAAAGAAAAAACATATACTGATATTTTCTTTTGCAGGTTGCGGAAGAAAAAAGAGCGGAATGGAGATGTCTCCTCTCCTTGCAGTTCCGCAGGGACGGCACGTGGATATGCTGCGGCAGCAAGTGTCGTCCCTGCGGGACTTGGGAGAGGATGGATGCTGTCCTGTCCGTAAGCTGAAGCATACGGTTAATAATGTGTCGTCCCGTGCGGGACTTGCAGTATGGGGTTACGGTATCCGTATCCACGGGTTGCGCTTCGCTGTACCCGCGGTGATGCACATCCCGTCCCGTGCGGGACTTGCAGTATGGGGTTACGGTATCCGCATCCACGGGTTGCACTTCGCTGCACCCGCGGTGATGCACATTCCGTCCCGTGCGGGACTTGCAGTATGGGGTTACGGTATCCGTATCCACGGGTTGCACTTCGCTGCACCCGCGGTGATGCACATCCCGTCCCGTGCGGGACTTGCAGTATGTGGTTACGGTATCCGTATCCACGGGTTGCGCTTCGCTGTACCCGCGGTGATGCACATCCCGTCCCGTGCGGGACTTGCAGTACGGGGTTACGGTATCCGTATCCACGGGTTGCGCTTCGCTATACCTGCGGTGATGCACATTCCGTCCCGTGCGGGACTTTCCAAATACATATCTTTATATCGTTTACAGATTTCAAAAGAAAAAAGCATATACTAAATTTTTATTTCCTATTTTGCGCAAGAAAAAAGTATATACTAAAATTTTCTCTCGCAAGTTGCGGGAGAAAAAATGACACAGGGAAATTTTCTCTCGCAAGTTGCGGGAGAAAAAATGACATAGGGAAATTCCTTTCGCAAGTTGCGGGAGAAAAAAAGACATAGGGGAATCTTATTTCCCATGTTGCGGGAGAAAAAAAGACATAGGGGAATCTTATTTCCCATGTTGCGGGAGAAAAAAAGACATAGGAAAATTCCTTTCGCAAGTTGCGGGAGAAAAAATGACATAGGGGAATCTTATTTCCCATGTTGCGGGAGAATATATGACATAGGGAAATTCCTTTCGCAAGTTGCGGTAGAATATATGACATAGGGGAATCTTATTTCCCATGTTGC
>JAISRX010000225.1 GCA_031273395.1 Bacteroidales bacterium
TGCGCTTCGCCTGCGGCTCGCTTGTACGGGGTTATCGAAAGGACAACTCCTACGGAGTTTTACGTCATCGTCGTCGCTTGCCGGCGCAGCCAACCCCGCAAGGGGTTGCCCTCTTGATAACCCCGTACAAGCGAGCCTCAGGCGAAGCGCAGTGCGGGGTAGCGATGATGGGATTTTTGTCGTACACCCAAGGAACTCAATATTTATTTCAGGCGGGCTTTCCTTTATTCAAGGAACTCAATATTTATTTCAGACGGGCTTTCCTTTATTCAAGGAACTCAATATTTATTTCAGGCGGGCTTTCCTTTATTCAAGGAACTCAATATTTATTTCAGGCGGGCTTTCCTTTATTCAAGAAATCAAATCTTTATTTCCGGTCCTGACAGGGTTGGATGCGTTTTCCGCGTTTGTAGAGACGTTGCATGCAACGTCTCTACGGCGAAGGTGTTTATGTGATTGCCCTGTCCCTGTAACCCTGACAGGCTTTGGAACCCTGTCAGGGTTAGCCGACTCCCACCGGCATATCATTCTCCAAAGGCATACCATAAATACAACAGGAAAATGAAAAACAGCAGTTTCATTTTATTCGCATGCTGTATCCTCGGATGCAACACCGGCGCCGAAGCCATTCGTCCGATGCAGGTGGAAACCCTCGACGCTGTGGAAATAACGGACGCCGGGGCAATCGGCAGAGGCAGAATCATCGACGGGAACGGCAGAATTGAAGTATATGGCATTGAACTCTTTCATGAGAACGATGCAAGTCCTGTTGTCTTCCAAATGAAGAGCGCGCCTGTCGGCGATGTGTTCAGCATCGTCATGTCGGGACTTGAGCAGGGACGCAACTATCGCTTCCGTGCATTTGCCTCCGACGGAACCGCCTGTTATGGCGACGCCCTAACTTTCACCACAGCAACCTACCTTCCGCCGGAGGTGGAAACGCTCGAGGCGGCAAACATCGCCAGCCACGTTGCGGACTTCAGAGGCAGCGTTGCCAACAGGAACGGTCGCATCTCCTCATACGGCGTCGAACTTGTTTACGAAAACGATACCATGATCTACAGGCGGACGGCAGCCCTTGCCGGAAACGGTTTTACCGTTGCCGTATCCGATCTGGCGCCGCAACGGACTTACCGCTTCCGCGCTTTCGTCGATGACGGCAGCATCCGTTACGGCAACGCGAAGACCGTTAGCACGACGGAGCCGGAAATCATCGCCGGTCACATCCCCCTTGCCGATCCCTTTATCCTGCACCACAACGGCGTTTACTACGCCTACGGTACGCGGAACGCCGACGTTGGGAAAGGCTACTCGGCATATATTTCGCATGACCTTGTCCGGTGGAGGCGACATTCTTCGCCGGCGCTGGACAAAAAGGACTGCTACGGCGAAAGCGGTTTCTGGGCGCCGGAAGTGTATTACAGACGGGAAAACAGTACTTTCTACATGTTTTATACGGCAGATGAACATATTTGCGTTGCTACCGCCGCTTCGCCGCTCGGTCCCTTCACGCAGGAGGTAAAACAGAGCATGCACGCGGACAGAGGCATCGACAATACGCTCTTTGTGGATGAGGACGGCAAGGCTTACCTGTTTTTCGTCCGCTTTACCGGCGGCAATGTCATCTGGGGAGCCGAACTGGAGGACGACTGGAAAACCATCCGGACAGGTACGCTGAAGCAGTGTATTGCAACGGCAGCCGACGGATGGGAGCGGGTACAGGGTCAGATAGCGGAAGGACCGAGCGTGTTCAGGCACAACGGCGTTTATTACCTCCTGTATTCCGCCAATCACTACCAAAGTCAGGATTATGCGGTGGGATATGCCACTGCCGCGTCTCCGCTCGGTACATGGACAAAGGCGGCGGAAAATCCGATCCTGCGGAGACCTGCCGGTCAGGTCGGGAGCGGACACGGCGCAAAGTTCGTTGACGTGAACGGAAACCTTCGCTATGTGTTTCACACGCATTTCAGCACGGAAAGTATCGCCCCCCGCAAAATGTATATCACCGACATGTCGATAGACCCTTCCGGGAAAGTGACCATGAGCGGGGAGCATATCACCGGAGCCATTGAATACAAAACAGTAAGATGATCACTAACCGTATGCCAGCCATGAACGACCAACCATCCCTGCCTCCATCCTGTCTTCTTTTATTTTGCGACGCCTGTTGCAAAAACGGATTTATTTTATTTTCTTTGCAGAACTCATTATTTTTAGAAACTTAAAATAAAAAAATCATGAAAGTAAAAATTGAACGTATTACCCATTCGGCATTGCGAAACGAAGAATTTGCCGTTGCTTACGGGTTAGTTATCCGCATTTGCGAGCAGCACGACATGGACAGGCTGCATTTAAGGAAAAGTTATGACGAGTTGCTCTTATTTCGTTCGATCGAAGAACTGCCCGTTCTGCTGCGCAAAAATGAGAAACTTGCGCAGGCAAGCCGGCTGGACGACGAACGCGACGCGCTGATCAACAGCCTTGCGCGGGTGGTAAAGAGTTATCACGGAGTGGATGCGCCGGACGTTACGCCTCATGTAGAGTTGCTGGAAGCCCTGCTGGAGAAGCACGAGGCAAACGGCATCGCTTCGGCTGCCCGTTCGCTCGAAACCGACCGGCTGAAAAAACTCGAAAAGGAAATCGCCGGCGATCCCGCCCTTCAAAATGCTGTTGCGGCAATGCGCCTGCAATCGGTGGTCAACCGCCTCTTTGAAGCCAACAGGGAGTACGAAACCGTGTTCCTCGAATACCTTGCCGAAAACAACGGAAACCCACCCGACAATATTTCCCTGTTGCGCACGGAATGTGCCAAGTCGCTGACACACTTTTTCAACGCCGTGCAGTACAGCGCCTATCTCCATGAAGATGCGGACTACATGCCGTTTGTCAATGCGCTCAACAAGTTGCAGCGGTATTATAAGCAGCAACTCAAGGCGCGCGCCACCCGCCGCCGGAACGGCAAAAAAACGGAGGAAGAACCTCCCATACCTCCGATGGAAAACGAACAGTAAGGCATGAACCGCAAAAAATGCTTGGAAATGAAGATGGCAGTTTCACATCGACGTCATGCGTTGCGCACCACCCCGACAGGGTTCCGAACCCTGTCAGGGTTACATTGCGCCGTCATTGTTCCCCTACATTTCCATAAAATTAAAAATTTGTTGCCATGAACAGGAAGAAAGCCGCCGAAGAAGTACTGATCGCCAATCCCATTTATGACGGCGTATTCAAATACCTGATGGAGGACAACAAGGTAGCCCGCAAACTCATCTCCGCCATCATCGGCGAGGAGGTAACGGAGTTGTCCTTTGCCCCGCAGGAATATGTGAGCAAAATAAACATACCCGAAAAAAGCGTCAGCATCTACCGTCTGGATTTTCTTGCCCGAATACAAACGTCGGAGGGGACAAAAGTCGTCATGATAGAAGTGCAGAAAGTTTCCTTCGGCACGGACGTCATGCGCTTCAGGCATTATCTGGGAGGACAGTATCAGAGGGAGGAAAACAGTTACAAGGAAGCGGACAACACGATACATGCCTTCCCTATCTATTGCATTTTCTTCATTGGCGACGGTTTGGGTGTGAAAGGCATTCCGGTGTTGGAAGTGCATCCCTCCACCAGGGACGTTGCCACCGGCAGGGTGCTGGAAAATTTTCGGAATGAGTTTATCGACAGCCTGCACCATCGCTCGTGGATCGTTCAGATACCCGAATTGAAGGATCGCCGGCGCAACGACCTGGAAATACTGCTGAGCATATTCGACCAGAACAACAGAACCGAAAACCACCACATACTGAACATCCATGCGGAAGATTTTCCGGAGGAGTACCGTCCCGTCATCCGGCGGCTGCAACAGGCAGTAGCGAGCAAGGAAATTCGCGAAATCATGCTGGGGGAAGACTATATTCTGGAACACTTGCGCATGGAAGAAAGGAAGGCTCAGATGAAACTTGAAGAAGTGACTGCCGAAAAGGACGGTGTGATTGCCGAAAAAGACGGTGTGATTGCCCATGAGCGGGAAGAAAAAGAAAAAATAATTGTCGAAAAGGACGGTGTGATTGCCGAAAAGGACGCTATTATTGCCCGTGAAAGAGAGGAAAAAGAAAAAATGATTGCCCGTGAACGGGAAGAAACAAACAAAATGATTGTTTTGAACAGTATTCGGGCGGGAGTGCCTTTGGAAACCATTCAAACAATCACCGGCTTGTCGGAAAAGGAAGTAAGGAAAATTTTAAAAAATAACGAATCATGAATACACAATGGAAATGGATAGGGGGAGAGGCGTTGCTCTCGTTAGCGCTCGGCAGCGCCCAGGGGTTTGCGGCAAATCCGTCACAACGCCATGAAACGCAAAAAACGGTACAACCGAACATCATCGTCATTCTCACCGACGACATGGGCTTCGGGGATGTGGGCGTTTACGGAGGAAAATTTGTCCCCACGCCGCATATTGACCGGATGGCGTCAGAGGGCGTCCGCTTCACGCAATATTACAGCGCCTCCCCCATCAGTTCGCCGTCGCGTGCGGGTTTGCTTACCGGCAGGTGTCCGGGCAATTTTCATATCACCAGCTATTTGCAGGCACGGGCAGGCAACAAATCCGCAGAGATGAACGATTTTTTGCATCCCGAAGCACAGACCCTTCCGCGCATGTTGCAGACCGCCGGATACAAAACGGCGCATTTCGGAAAGTGGCATCTGGGAGGAGGTCGCGATGTGAATAACGCGCCGCCGATCACCACATACGGATATGACGAATATGCCAGCACCTACGAAAGCCCGGATCCCGACCCGCTCCTCACCGCCACTGACTGGATATGGTCGGCAAAGGACAGCGTCAAACGGTGGAACAGAACGGCTTATTTTGTGGATAAAACACTGGATTTTCTCAAAAGAAACAAGGGAAAACCCTGTTTTGTCAATTTGTGGCCCGACGACATGCACACGCCTTGGGTGGGAAATATGGAAGAACAAAACCTGTTTCCGGACGGCGAAAGCAGCGAAAAAAATTTCCGGACGGTGTTGATCGAATATGACCGGCAAATAGGCAGGTTGTTGGATGAGTTGAAAAAATCGGACGCCGCGCAAAATACCATCGTCATTTTCACCAGCGACAACGGTCCCGCGCCGAGTTTTCGCGGCAGCCGCGCGGGTAATTACAGGGGATGCAAAGCGTCTTTGTTTGAGGGCGGCATACGCATGCCGTTCATCGTCTGGAGTCCCGGTCGTTTGATCCCCAAAGGCAAAACGGACGACACCTCGGTGGTCGCCGCGTTGGATTTGTCGGTCAGCCTGTGCGCCATAGCAGGCGTGGAACCGCCCAAAAACTACCGAAGCGACGGAACGGACATGAGCAAAGCCTTGTGCGGAACGCCTCAAACCCGCAACAAACCGCTCTTCTGGGAGTACAGACGCAACGACAGCAAAGCCTTCCCGATCCCTGCCGATAAGGACGTCAGCCCGAATCTGGCTGTCAGGGTGGACAACTGGAAACTGTTGATCAACAACGACGGATCGGACATGATGCTGTTCCATATCCATGACGATGCAAGGGAAACGACGGACGTGAGCGGGAAATATCCCGAAAAGGCAAAGGAGCTTAAAGAAAAAGTGTTGCAATGGCGACAAGCCTTGCCTGTGTTTTCCGATTTCCCGGCAACAACAGTCATGAACCAACCGCCGAAATCGCTTTCGATGAGCGAAAATCACTACATTTCCGGCAATAAAAATTCAAACGATGAATAACGACAGGTTGAATCCGCTCAATGACTATTTGTTCATGAAATACATGGGCGAAAAGGGAGACGAGGATCAACTCCTTGCCTTTTTGAACGTAGTGTTGCAAAAGACAGGCAAGAACGGCATTGCATCGGTGGAAATCATTGAAAGCAGGATGCTCTCTGCCGCAATCATAGGCGACAAGGCAAGTATTCTGGATATTCGGGCGGTGATGGAAAACGGCACGAAAGTAAATATTGAAGTACAACTCCGTAATGTGGGCAACATGGACAAGCGGAGTTTGTTCTATTGGTGCCGCGAGTACGTTCAGGGCATTGAGGCGGGGCAGGATTACAGGGAACTTCCCGGAGTGATTGCCATCAACATCATTGATTTCGAGTTTATGGAGATCAATGAAGTGCATACAAGTTTTCATCTGTGGGAAGACCTTCACAAGGATTGTTTGCTCACGAATGATTTGGAGATACATTTTATAAACATGGTAAATTTCAGGCGCCTGCGGGAAAAGGATATCGAACATAATTCCTTTCACCGGTGGCTGGCATTTTTCGATAAAAATACGAATCAACAAACACTAAAAAAGATCATCAAAATGGATGCAGCGATAGAAAAAGCCCAGAAAAAAATTGCGCATGTTTCCCAAGACAAGGAAGCATTGCGCGTTTACCGGATGCGCGAGATGGCGCTGTCCGATTTCACCAGCGGAGTGAATGCCGCCCGCAGAGAAGGAGAACAAAGAGGTATTGCCATTGGCGAACAAAGAGGCGAACAAAGAGGTATTGCCATTGGCGAACAAAGAGGTATTACCATTGGCGAACAAAGAGGTATTACCATTGGCGAACAAAAAAAAACCGCTATGTTTGTCGCAAAATTGAATCGCAAAGGATTGTCAGTGGAGGAAATATCCGATTTAACCGATCTTCCTGTCGAAGAAGTGGTAAAAATACTCAAAGAACAGGAACAGCACAAATGATCATCAAAATGGATGCAGCGATAGAAAAAGCCCAGAAAAAAATTGCGCATGTTTCGCAAGACAAGGAAGCATTGCGCGTTTACCGGATGCGCGAGATGGCGCTGTCCGATTTCACCAGCGGAGTGAATGCCGCCCGCAGAGAAGGTGAACAAAGAGGTATTGCCATTGGCGAACAAAGAGGCGAACAAAAAGGTATTGCCAAAGGTATTGCCATTGGCGAACAAAGAGGTATTACCATTGGCGAACAAAAAAAAACCGCTATGTTTGTCGCAAAATTGAATCGCAAAGGATTATCAGTGGAGGAAATATCCGATTTAACCGATCTTCCTGTCGAAGAAGTGGTAAAAATACTCAAAAAGCAGGAAGGTAAATAATGGATAAAATGGATGCGGAGTTGGAAGAAGCCCGGAAAAATCTGAAAGAAATCCGGAAGAAGATCGCGGGTGTTTCGCATGACAGGGAAACGTTGCACGCTTACCAGATGCGCGAAATGGCATTGTTGGATTTTATCAGCGCCATGAACAACGCCTTCAGGAAAGGCGAACAAAGAGGTATTGCCATTGGCAAACAAAGAGCTGAACAAAGAAGAATCGCTATGATCATCTCAAAAATGAATCGCAAAGGATTTTCGGTGGAGAAAATATCCGACTGCATGGATATCCCTGTCGAAGAGGTGGTAAAAATACTCAAAGAGCAAACAATATAAAAAATGAATTAAACTATTTTTGTTTTTTATGGTCTATAAAAATGAATAAAATAGTAATTAATAAATAATAAATAATAAATAATAAATAATCAACAAATAAATCCATGAAAAAAGTAATTTATTTAGCAGCAATATGTTTTTCGTTTCCGTTATTTGCACAGTGGCAACCTGCCGGCGATAAGCTCAAAACCAAATGGGCGTCGGAAATTGATGTAAACAACGTCCTTCCCGAATATCCGCGTCCTATTATGGAACGGCAGGATTGGGTCAATCTTAACGGCTTATGGGATTATGCCATTCTGCCGGCAGACAATGACTTTCGGAAAGCAGACGGGAAAATTCTGGTTCCGTTTGCCGTAGAATCAAGTCTTTCCGGCGTTCAAAAAAATGTGGGCAAGGACAATATGCTGTGGTACAGCCGCAGCTTCACCATTCCGGCGTCGTGGAAGAACAAAAGGGTGTTGCTTCATTTCGGCGCGGTGGACTGGAAAACCGACGTTTGGGTAAACGACGTGAAAGTGGGCGAACATACAGGCGGCTACACTCCCTTTTCATTTGACATCACCCCCGCATTACAGAAGGACAACAACCGGCTTGTGGTGAAAGTATGGGATCCTACCGACGAGAGTTTTCAACCGCGCGGCAAGCAAGTGAACAGACCGCACGGCATCTGGTACACTCCCGTCAGCGGTATCTGGCAGACGGTGTGGCTGGAGCCGGTAGCGGAACAGTACATCGCCTGTTTGAAAACGACCCCGGATATCGACAGCAAAACGTTGCGGGTAGAAGCGAAAACCAATTTGCCGATCGGCGCCGGCGTGGTGGAAGTGACCGTATCGGATGGCGCCACCACCGTGGCTTCCGGCAGGGCGATAGGAGGACAGGCGGTGGAAATCCGTATCCCCGACGCAAAATTATGGTCGCCTGCCTCCCCCTTCCTGTATAACCTGAAAATAACGCTTACCCATAACGGAAAAATATCCGACGAGGTAAAAAGTTATGCGGCAATGCGGAAGTTTTCCACACGGAGAGATGCTGCCGGCATTGTACGTCTGCAACTGAACAACGAGGATTTGTTTCATTTCGGTCCGCTGGATCAGGGCTGGTGGCCCGACGGTCTATATACCGCTCCCACCGACGAGGCTCTGGCTTACGACGTAGTGAAAACCAGAGATTTCGGATACAACATGATCCGCAAGCACGTGAAGGTAGAACCCGCCCGCTGGTACACCCATTGCGACAAAGCGGGCATCATCGTGTGGCAGGACATGCCCAGCGGCGACAGATCGCCCCAGTGGCAAAACAAAAAATATTTTGACGGTTCGGAGATCACACGCAGTGCGGAATCGGAAAAAAATTACCGCAAGGAATGGAAGGAAATCATCGACGCCCTGTATTCCTACCCCTGCATCGGCGTGTGGGTGCCGTTCAACGAAGCGTGGGGACAATTCAAAACACAGGACATTGCAGAGTGGACGAAGGCATACGATCCGTCGCGTTCGGTCAATCCCGCAAGCGGCGGCAACCACTATACCTGCGGCGATATACTCGATCTGCACAACTATCCTGCTCCCAGCCTGTATCTGTATGATGCGCAAAGGGCGACAGTACTCGGCGAATACGGCGGTATAGGGATGGTGATCAAGGAACATCTCTGGGAACCGAACCGCAATTGGGGATACGTTCAGTTCAACACAGCCAAAGAAGTGACCGATGAGTACGTCAAATATGCCGAACAACTGAAAACATTGATCCGGGCAGGGTTTTCCGCCGCCGTATATACGCAAACCACCGACGTGGAAATCGAAGTAAACGGATTGATGACCTACGACCGAAAAGTGATCAAACTCGAAGAAGACCGGTTAAAACAAATTAATCGGGAAATATGCAATTCATTAAGAAAATGAAAAGGCGCAAGTTGATCGTAACCATCCTTTGCACCGGATTGCTTACGGGCGGTCTTCATGCGCAAACTGCAAAGGCGCGCATCAAAATAGACGTCGAGCGGCAAACAGACCGGATCGACAGGATGATTTACGGCAACTTTGTTGAACACCTCGGGCGTTGTATTTACGGCGGGCTGTATGAACCCGGCTCGCCGCTGTCCGACGGCGACGGATTTCGCAAAGACGTGCTGGAAGCTGCCAAAGCGCTGAACACATCCATTGTGCGCTGGCCCGGCGGCAACTTTGTTTCGGGCTATCACTGGGAAGACGGCGTAGGAGTCAGGGAACAGCGTCCCGTCCGCATTGACCTCGCCTGGGGATTTCGTGAAAACAACAGTTTCGGCACGGACGAATTTGTCGCATGGTGCCGTAAAGCCGGAACCGAACCCTATTTTTGCGTCAATCTGGGAACGGGAACCATGGACGAATCCCGTAACTGGGTAGAGTACTGCAATGTGGAAAAAGGGACGTACTATTCGGATTTGCGCGTTAAAAACGGATACCCTCTCCCGCATAAAGTGACATACTGGGGGCTTGGCAACGAGGTGGACGGACCTTGGCAAATGGGACATAAAAGCGCCGAAGATTATGGAAAAATGGCGTTGGAAACCGCCAAACTGATGAAATGGATAGACAAGGACATTAAACTTGTAGTATCCGGTTCCAGTAACTACGGCGCGGACTGGACGCGATGGAACCGTACCGTGCTGGACTATCTGAAAAATCATGCGGATTACATCGCCCTGCATCACTACGCCGGTAACCGTAACAATAAATTTGACGAGTTCATGGCGTCCACCCGTTTCGCCGAACGCGCCGTCAAAGTTACCGAAGGATTGATCAATGAAGTGCGCGCCAAAACCAACCGCAACATCTACATCGCTTTCGACGAATACAACGTGTGGTACAGAGCGCGCGGAGAAGAAGGCAACGAAGAAGTGTACAATCTGGAAGACGCTTTGGTGGTGGCAACCTATCTGAACATTTTTGTACGCAACGCCCACATTGTGAAAATGGCGAACATGGCTCAGCTGGTCAATGTCATTGCGCCGATTTTTTCTACGCCGGAAGGTTCATGGCGCCAAACCATTTTCTATCCGCTGGAACTGTTTGCCAACCATTGTCACGGCACGGCTTTGCAGACTTTTACGGATTGCGAAACCTACAGGTTGCGTGCGGAAGACATTCCCTATCTGGACGTTTCCTCCGCCTACAACGAGGAAACGCGCGAGGTAATCATCAACGTGGTGAACCGCAGCGAGAACAATGCCATCGCAACGGACATTATCAGCCAGACCGGCGTATTCGGCGGGAAAGCAAAAGTATTCGAGGTGAACGGGCAAAACATCAAGGACGAAAATTCCGCCGGCAAACAAACGGTGCAAACCAAAACAAAGGAAGTCACGGCGAAGGGAGAGAAGTTTACGTACAGCTTTCCCGCCCATTCCTATACCATGATCAAAGCGGAGATTCGGCTATGAAAGATGTACGTATCATTTTCCTGCTGACAACGCTTGCCGTGTGGGGCGGATGGCTGCACAGTATGAAGCATGGGCTGCAAGATGCCTTGTAACACCGGCGCCGTGAATTATTGAGATAAAATAATATAAATACAATACATAAAACGTCATGATAAAAAAAATATTGAATTGTTCCTGTTTGCCGCTGACGACGCTTGCCGTATCGGTAAACGCCTGTAGCAGCGCCGATCCCGAAAAGGCGGAAAAACCAAACATACTCATTATTTTAGCCGACGACATGGGCTATTCCGATGTGGGTTGTTACGGAGGGGAAGTAGAAACGCCCAACATTGACCGGCTGGCGCAAAACGGACTGCGCTACCGCCAGTTCTACAACTGTGCCAGAAGCTGCCCTACCCGTGCGGCTTTACTGACCGGACTGTATCCGCATCAGGCGGGGATGGGCTGGATGACTGTAGCAGACATGCAGCGTCCCGAATATCAGGGATACCTTAACGACCGGTGCGTTACCATCGGCGATGTGATGCAGACTTCCGGTTACGGCACCTACATGGTGGGTAAATGGCACGTGAGCGGCGAACGACAGAACAAAGCCCTGATAAAAGACAACTGGCCCCTTCGGCGCGGGTTCGACCGTTTTTACGGAATCGTACGCGGAGCGTCGAATTACTTTAACGTTAATTATGTTTACGACAACGAGGAGGGACAATCGCCCGACGACGGAACGTTTTATTTTACCCATGCCATCAGCGACAGCGCCACTGCGTTCGTTACCCGGCACGATTACCGGCAGGCGCCCCTGTTCATGTACGTGGCATACACCGCAGCGCACTGGCCGCTCCATGCCCTGCAAAAGGATATTGACAAATATGTGGAACGCTATAAAAAAGGATGGGACGTCCTTCGCGAAGAACGTTTTGCCCGTCAGCAAAAGATGGGACTGTTCGGTAAGGACGCCGTGCTTTCTCCCCGCGATGAAGCCGTCGCCGCATGGGACAGCATTTCGCCGGAACAGCAGCAGGAGTTTGTCATGCGGATGGCGATTTATGCCGCCCAAATAGACGCTATGGATCAGGGGATAGGGCGTATCGTACAATCGTTGAAAGACAGGGGACAACTGGACAATACCCTGATCATGTTCCTGAGCGACAACGGCGCCTGTGCGGAATTTGTCAGCGGCGGACAAAGAAAAGCCGTTGACGGAAAAGCGGATACCCACGAAAGTTACCGCATCAACTGGGCTAATCTGAGCAGTACCCCCTACCGAGAGTACAAGCATTTCACCAATGAAGGCGGAATAGCCACCCCGCTGATTGTGCATTACCCTAACGGCGTCAGCAAAAAACTGAACAACACTTTCGTGGATGAATACGGTCATCTGATCGATTTGATGGCTACCTGCGCGGACGCCGGCAAAGCTGTTTATCCCGCGACGTACAGGGGACGTGAAATCACCCCCATGCAAGGGGTCAGCCTGATCCCCAATTTTTCGGGGAACCGGACAAACAGAGGCGCCACCTACTGGGAACATGAGGCAAACATAGCCATGCGCGACGGCAAATGGAAAATAGTCGCCAAAACGCCGGAAAGAACGTCATTTGACAACGCTTCGATCAAACTGTACGACATGGAGGCAGACCCGACCGAGATGCACGATTTGTCGCAAACGCATCCCGACAGGGTAAAACAGATGTTCGAGGCATGGGACAAATGGGCAAAAAGCATCGGCGCGTATCCGCTGGACAGCCGCACTCACGGAGATCGCACACGGGAATACAAGCGCGTCATCAACGGCGAGTTTAACGACAATTTCGCCGACTGGCAGCTCGTATGCGGGCAGGATGCGCAGGTCAATTTTACCATAGATACGGTAAACGTCATCTCAGGCAAAAAAACAGCCAAAATAGAAGTCGTACAAAAAGGGAAGAAACCGGCGTCCGCCCAGATGAAATGGACAATGAACCTGCGCAGGGGCGAAAAACCGAATATCGGATTTCAGGCTAAAGCCGACCGGAAAACAAACCTCATTCTCCGCATGGAAAAAGTGAATAAACCGGAACAGAAAGCATTGAACGAAACAATAGCGCTCACGCCGGAGACAAAAAACGCCGAATTTAAAAATATCCGTATCGAAGAAGACGGCAATTATCAACTGGTATTTTATGTGGGCAATATGGAAGGAACCTGCTGGGTGGACAATATCGAATTGAAAATTGAAAATTGAAAATTCGGCAGTATGATGAATGTGATACAAATGACATCTTTGGGTATGATGACGGCAATTGTGCCGCAGGTGCAGGGGTGTTCCAAAAAATCGGCGGATTCCAAACTTCCGGCGCAAACCGCCGAACGCCCGAACATTGTGGTGATCATGGCGGATGATTTGGCTTCTCATGAAATTGGCTGTTATGGAGGAAAAAACATTGCCACGCCCAACATCGACCGTATCGCACGGGAGGGAGTGCGCTTTACGAACTGTTTCGCATCGTGCACCATGAGCGTGCCGATCAGGGCATCCATGTACACGGGGCTTTATCCGGCAAGGCACGGCGTTTACCAAAACCACAAAAGTTCCTATCCCCATATCAAAAGCATCACTCATTATCTTCCGGAAGCGGGGTACCGGGTGTGGCGAACCGGCAAAACGCACACCACCCCCCGCGCGGTATATCAGTTTGAAGACATCGCGGGATTTGAACCGAATTGCGTCAAACAGACGGCTGATTATACTACGGATACCCTCAGGAAATACATCCTCAATGAAAAACAGCCGTTTTGCCTCTTTGTGTGCAGTACTTTGCCTCATGCCCCATGGACGGTGGGCAACCCTTCGGATATAGATCCCGACAAACTGATACTTCCGCCTCATTTGATCGACTCCAAACCTTTCCGTAACATTTACCGCAAATATCTGGCGGAGGTAAAGGTGTTGGACGAACAAGTAGGGGCGGTATTGAAAATGCTGGAAGAAACGGGCAGGCTGGACAATACGCTGATCATGTTTTTGGGCGAACAGGGAGCGCAGTTTCCCGGCGGAAAATGGACATGCTGGGATTACGGACAATCCAGCGCCCTGATCGTTCGCTATCCGCAGCAGATAAAAGCCGGAACGACGTCGCAGGCTATTGTACAGTACGAAGACATACTGCCCACACTGGTGGAATTTGCCGGAGGAAAACCGATTAAAGATATTGACGGTCAAAGTTTTTTACCCGCCGTTTTCGGAAAGGAGAAGGAACACCGCCAGTGGGCATACGGTATTCACAACAACATCCCGGAAGGTACTGCCTACCCCGTGCGGAGCATACGGGACAAACGGTACAAACTGATCATTAACCTTACGCCGGAAGCGGCTTATTTTGAAAAACACCTGATGAATGTAAACAATCCGGTCGGCGTGTGGAAAACATGGCTGGAAAGCGCAAAAACGGACGCTCATGCGCAGGCAATGATCGAACGCTATGTACATCGCCCTGCAATAGAATTTTATGACGTTCAAACAGACCCGTGGGAACTGAACAATCTCGCTTCCGACAAGCAATACGCCAAGCGGATAGCGGATATGGAACAGCAGCTGAAAACATGGATGCTACAGCAGGGAGACACAGGCGCGGCAATGGATGTGGAATTTGTAAACAATGCGAATTAACGCTTGGAGAATGAGCACAAACAGCATGACTTTTGCCGTCATTCGACAGACGGATATGACTTCCCTTTTACGGCTTCCGTTTCGTTCCATTTTTAGCCTGTCGTACCCCGCATTTCATACGGGGTTATCAAAGGGTAACGCCTGCGGCGTTTTACGTCTATGCAGGGCTGTGCGCAACCCCGACAGGGGTTGCCTTTTGATAACCCCGTACAAG
>JAISRX010000002.1 GCA_031273395.1 Bacteroidales bacterium
CCTCCACAGATGGACGTTTTTTTGTCGCTCATGACTATGTTTTCGCTCAAAACCTGACAATTACATACGATGATATGTTTATTAATTTCTATGTTTCACCCGGCGATTCGGTATGTATAACGATTGACGGCTCAAAGTTCAGACAGCATCAAAGCGATGCCGTCGCATTTTCGGGCGACAATGCACAAATAAACGAGCAACTGTCGCGATGGGCGAACTATGCTTCCAACTTGAAAATCCCTCAATTCAATCCAGGCGCCCCTCCTGCCGAGTATTTGAACGCTGTAGAACAGATATTCGACGCCATGCAGGATACGATTGACGCCTATTCGAAACGCCACGAAATGAATGATTTTGTGAAACGATGGGCGTTGACCGATTATAAGTTTATCGTGGCAAACCATTTGATGGATTATGAGGGAACGACAGGTAAATGGAGTGTGTTTACGGATTCGATATTTGACATTTACAACGAACGGAACTTTCAAAGCATGTATTTTCCCTATCATTTGTACGTTTGCATCAGAGCGCTTTTCAATGAAAACGATGCGGCAATGGAACAGAGGAAACAGGGAAAATATAATCTCGTGCTTCGTTCCGTTATGGCTGATTTGACAACGAAAGCGCCTCCGGGAACAGTTCGGGATATGATGTTTTACCGTTTGGCGTCCCTACTTTTGAGCGAAAAACCTGAGTTATACGATTCTATTCCGGAATTGGACGCCTTTTTCTCCCAAGCTGTTTTTGCTGAAAAACTTAAAGCTGCCGTACGGAAAAAAATAGCCGACATGCCCAAACCTGTCCTTTCAAACGGCGAAGTGATGAAAGGCATTTCGTTCCTTGCTCAAGACAGTGTGGTTGCGCTTCCTGATATTGATATATTGCCCTACTTGATTGAACGGCACAAAAATAAAGTGCTGTACATTGACGTTTGGGCAACTTGGTGTGGACCCTGTTTGAAAGCGATGCAATACACTCCGTACCTGCATGAATACTTTGCAGGAAAAGAGCTTGTTTTTATCAATCTGTGTTTGGATTCAGCCATTGACAGCTGGCTTCAAACGATAAACAAAAATGCAATCAAAGGCGAGAATTACTATTTTGATAAAGATGCAAGTCGTTTTTTTCTTGGAAAATACAACATAGAAGGTTTCCCAACCTATCTCTTGATAAATAAAGCAGGACAGAAACTCTCTTCTGCGGCAAATCCAATCGATACACAGGCTGTAATACGGCAAATAGAGGCATGTCTGAAATGAACTCGGCGCAGGATTGCCTTCGACGTCGGAAAATAAACGATACGTGTATATATTGTACATAAGCGTAAAGATATTCCCTAAAGTTTCACGAAGTTTTTCCCTTTTCCTTTGCGCGACTTCGGCGACCTTGCGGTTTTTTCAACCACGAAGAGCACAAAGAACACAAATTCAAAAAATAATTTACCGAAAAGTGTGTATTTATAAAAATAATTGTACCTTTGCAGACCATATTTTCACGAAGAGAGTATGCTATTTTGTTATTTGTTAGATAGTTAAATCGTAATATAGATTAAGTGGATACTTTAAGTTACAAGACAGTGTCAGCCAATAGGGCAACTGTTAATAAGGAATGGGTGATTGTGGACGCCCAAAATGAAATAGTGGGTCGTTTGTGCGCCAAAATAGCTATGGTGCTGCGCGGCAAGCACAAACCAAGCTACACGCCGCACGTGGATTGCGGCGATAACGTGGTGGTGATCAATGCGGATAAAATCCGTTTCACAGGGAACAAACGGGCGAAAAAGGAATATGTTCGTCATACGGGGTATCCCGGAGGGCAGCGTGTGACCACCGCCGCGCAGTTGCTGCAAAAGAAACCGATTTCCATAGTGGAAATAGCCGTAAAAGGCATGTTGCCCAAAAACAAATTGGGCGCAGCCCTTTTTCGCAACCTCCATGTATATGCCGGCAGCGAACATCCGCATGATCCACAGCAACCCAAAGCCATCAACCTTAATATTATTAAATAATTCATGGAAATAATAAATGCTATCGGAAGGAGAAAGGCAGCAGTTGCCCGCGTATATCTCCGCGAAGGAACAGGTAATATCACCATCAACGAAAAGGAACTGAAGACGTATTTCCCGCTGGAAACGCTTCAGTACATAGTGGAACAGCCTCTGAACGAGTTGGAAGCAACGGGTCGGTACGACATTAAAGCCAATCTGGACGGGGGCGGCATCAAGGGACAGGCGGAAGCTTTACGGCTGGCTATTTCACGCGCTTTCGTAAAATTGGACGAAACCAACAAACCCAAGTTGAAAGCAGCCGGTTTTATGACGCGCGACCCGCGCGAAGTGGAACGTAAAAAACCCGGAAGACCCAAAGCGCGCAAACGCTTCCAATTCAGTAAACGTTAAGCGGTTCGATCCGCATCAGTTTAGTATCTAAACCGTACGGACCATTTCCCGAATTTTCGGAAATGCTGCCGCAGGGTTGCATCAACATGTAAAAAGAAAGTAAACAAATTTAAAATTCATTCAATGTCACAAGTAAGTATTCAAGAATTATTAGACGCCGGTTGCCATTTCGGACACCTGAAAAGGAAATGGAACCCGCACATGGCTCCTTATATTTTCATGGAGCGCAACGGTATCCACATCATTGACCTGCAAAAAACGCAAGCCAAGCTCGAAGAAGCCTCGCAGGCTTTAAAGCAGATAGCCAAATCGGGCAGGAAAGTACTGTTCGTCGCCACCAAAAAACAGGCAAAGGACATCGTTTCCGAAAAAGTGAAACAAGCCGATATGCCTTATGTAACGGAACGCTGGCCAGGCGGCATGCTCACCAACTTTCCCACTATCCGTAAAGCCGTCAAAAAAATGTCCGCCATCGACAAGATGCTTACCGACGGAACATTCGACAACATGGCAAAGAGAGAAAAACTCCAGATCAGCCGTCAACGCGCCAAGCTGGAAAAAAATCTCGGCAGCATTGCAGATATGGCACGGCTTCCGGCAGCGCTTTTTGTAGTGGATATTCTCAAGGAACATATTGCCGTGAATGAAGCCCGCCGGCTGAGTATTCCCGTATTCGGAATAGTAGATACCAATTCCGACCCCGAACTGGTCGATTTCCCCATTCCTGCAAACGACGACGCCGCCAATTCGATAGCCCTTATTATCAATACGGTGATTGCCGCCATTCAGGAAGGAAACAACGATCGCAAACTGGAAAAAAGTAACGACGAGCAGCAGGAGCCCCCTCAATCCAAAAAATCCAGAAAATCGTCCAGACGCAATTCATCGGCGGATGCCGGTGATTTGGAGGAGGCAGTTGAAGACAAAAAGAGCGCTAAAAAATTAACCAAAAAACCGGTTAAGGCAGCAGGAGAAGAAGAATAAAGCGAAAATTCAATAATTCATAAACATTTTAATAAAATATATCAATGGCTATAAGTGCGACGGAAGTAGCAAAACTTAGGAAAATGACCGGTGCGGGCATGATGGACTGCAAAAGAGCCTTGGAAGAAGCCAATGGCGATTATGAAGAAGCCATTGCCATCATCCGTAAAAAGGGACAGTTGGTTGCCAGCAAGCGTGCAGACCGTGATGCGGCGGAAGGGTGCGTCATCGCAAAAGTATCTGCCGACGCCACCGGGGGAGTGTTAACGGTATTGAGTTGCGAAACGGATTTTGTGGCAAAAGGCGCTGATTTCATCAAGTTCGCCGAAGACGTTGCCGAAGCGGCGCTCAAAAGCAATGCATCCGATCCGGCAAGCGTGAAGCAACTCACCGTAAACGGTATCAGCGTTGCCGACGGCGTGAATGAAAAAATTGCTGTCATAGGCGAAAAAATCGATTTGACGTTCTTCGATCGGCTGGAAGCCGCAGAAGTGGTCGCTTATATTCATCCGGGTAACAAACTTGCCTGTCTGGTAGGGTTCAACAAAATACTCGCCGACAAGCAAACGGGGCGCGATATAGCCATGCAGGTGGCTGCCATGAACCCCGTAGCGGTGGACAAGGAAAGCGTTCCGGCTGATGTGGTCGAAAAAGAATTGGAAATCGCATTGGATCAAACAAAAAATGATCCCAAAAATGCCGGTAAATCAAACGATTTACTGGAAAAAATAGCCACCGGTAAATTGGAAAAATTCTTTAAGGAGATGACTTTGGTTAATCAGGAATTTATCAAGGACGGCAAGAAAAAAGTAGGCGATTATTTGAAAGAAGCCGACAAAGACCTGAAAGTGGTAAAATTCATCAGGTTCTCGCTTGCCGTGTAACCAAAAGGATAGAAAAACCTTAGTCGTTCGGGCGTCTTCCATTTTCCTGATACATGTTTTGTCGCCATGCGAACGAATAGAGCAATATTTTAGCGAAGGCAATCCGGGAAGCCGGATTGCTTCCGGTTATGACGGAGGGTAGGGACATGAAGTCGCCGACCACGGTAATACATCAAGAAATGGCAAGTTTCATGTTCCTTACGCGGAAAACATATTTTATTACAAAAAATTTCCTTTAAATATGCACAGTATGTATTCAATTAAAAAACCGGCAAAACTGATATGTTTTTTGTTACTGGTCGGTTCATCAGCCGTGTTCTCGCAACAGGAGTCACGCTTGTTGCGGTTTCCTGCCGTACATGGCGACCGGGTAGTCTTCACTTATGCCGGCGACTTATATACCGTTCCCCTTTCGGGCGGTCAGGCGCGGAAGTTGACCAATGCTCCCGGCTTTGAAATGTTTGCCCGGTTTTCTCCGGACGGCTCGCAAATAGCGTTTACGGGCAATTATGACGGCAATACCGAAGTGTACGTCATGCCGGCGGAAGGCGGCAGTCCACGGCGGCTTACCTACACCGCTACCTTGTGGCGCGACGCCGTATCCGACCGTATGGGACCCAACAACATTGTGATGGGATGGACGCCGG
This sequence comes from Bacteroidales bacterium, assembly GCA_031273395.1. Taxonomy (GTDB): domain Bacteria; phylum Bacteroidota; class Bacteroidia; order Bacteroidales; family UBA4181; genus JAIRLS01. Next base: position 4,914 of record JAISRX010000002.1, read on the forward strand.
ACGGAAAAAAGGTGATTTACCGTTCCCGAAAACAATCTTTCAATGATTTTGTCGGGCAATTATTCACTGTCCCTTTGTCGGGAGGTATCTCCACGGAGTTGCCTTTGCCGACGGGCGGATGGTGTTCCTATTCTGCCGACGGAAGCAAACTCGCCTATAACAGGGTATTCCGCGAATTTCGCACGTGGAAATACTACAGGGGAGGAATGGCGGACGACATCCGCATATACGATTTCAACAGCAGGGAAACCGTCAACATTACCCGTAACGAATCGCAGGATATTTTTCCGATGTGGTTCGGCGACAACATTTTCTTCGTGTCCGACCGCGACCGAACCGCCAACCTTTTCGTGTACAACACCCAAAACGCGCAAACAACCAAATTAACCCATTATACCGACTATGACATTAAATTCCCTTCTGCCGGCGACAATGCCATTGTGTACGAAAAGGGCGGCGAAATTTATTATTTCGATATTGCTGCCCTCCGGTCGCGCAAAATCACGGTGCGGATCAACGACGACGGCATGGAAGGACGTACCCGGTGGAAAGATGTGTCGAAGGAAATACGGGGAACGGATATTTCACCCGACGGTAAACGTTTGGCGGTCAGCGCTCATGGAGAAATATTTTCGGCGCCGGTAAAATCGGGAATCACCCGCAACCTGACGCAAAGTTCCGACGCGCACGACCGCAATGTTGCATGGTCTCCCGACGGGCAATGGCTTGCCTTCCTGAGCGACCGCAACGGCGAATATGAAATATACATGCAGAAGCAGGACGGCAGCGAACCGGCAATAGCGCTGACCAACGGAGCCGATACCTATAAGTTTAACATCAAGTGGTCGCCCGACAGTAAAAAGATATTGTGGAACGACAAAAAAATGCGCCTGCAATATGTTGATATTGTTACCGGGCAGGTAACGCAAGTGGCGCAATCTTCCGTGTGGGAATACGCACAGTTCAACTGGTCGCCGGACAGTCGCTGGGTGGTTTACACCGAAACCGCAGAAAACCGGTTCGGGCGGATATGGCTCTACCATACGGAAAGCCGCCGGAAAATCGCAGCCACAGACCGGTGGTACGATTCCGGATCGCCCGTTTTCAGCCGCGACGGAAAATATTTGTTTTTTGTATCCGATCGCAACTTCCAACCCGTTTACAGTGAAACGGAATGGAACACCGCCTATCAGAAGATGAGCCTTGTTTACGCCCTGACGCTTGCAGGGGATACGCCAAGCCCGTTTGCGCCCGTAAACCACGAAGTAACGGTAAAAAAGGACGATCCCCCGAAAGACGCCGCAAAAAAGGCGAAGAAAGAAACGGAAGCAAAAGACGAATTTACCGTCAGGATAGACACCGCCGGACTAACCGACCGGATATTCGCCCTGCCTGTTCCCGCCGACCACTATTACAACCTGCAACATCTCAACAACAGACTGTATTATGTCCGTTCGTCCGTCATTTATACCTGCGATCTCGAAAAACAGAAAGAAACGGAACTGGGGCAGGGGATGAATTATACCATTGCAGCCGAAGGGAATAAAATGCTGGTGAACAAGGACGGCAATTACTGGGTGATAGACATTCCTTCGTCCAAAATTTCGCTTGAAGACAACCGGATAGACCTGAGCGGATTACGTGCTCTTGTGGACAAACGGGCGGAATGGAAACAAATTTATGACGAATGTTGGCGGCAAATGCGCGATTTCTTCTACGTGTCCAACATGCACGGCGTGGACTGGCAAGCAGTACACGACAAATATGCCGTATTGCTGCCCTTCGCCGGAACCAAAGACGATGTAAATTACCTGATCGGCGAGATGATCGGCGAACTGAATGTGGGACACGCCTACATTAACGGCGGCGACTGTGTGCAGGCGGCGAAAGTCCCGATGGGATTGTTGGGCGCCAAGATCAGTAAAGACGCCTCATCGGGATTTTTCCGTATTGATGCTGTTCTTGAAGGAGCCAACTGGGACAAGTCGCTCCGCTCGCCTTTGACGGAGATAGGCGTCGGCGCAAAACAGGGCGAATATATTGTTGCCGTCAACGGGCAATCGACCGCCGAAACCACTGATATTTACCAATATCTTGCAGGGATGGCAGACCGGCAGGTGGAACTGCAACTGAACGGCAATCCGTCGCTGAGCGGCAGCCGCAAAGTCATCGTCGTACCCGTTGCCGACGAAGCCAACCTGTATTACTATAATTGGGTGCGGAACAATATCCGCAAGGTAAATGAGGCTACCAATGGACAGGTAGGCTACATCCATATTCCCGACATGAGTTCCGCAGGGTTGAACGAGTTTGTAAAATATTTTTACCCGCAACTTGACAAGAAAGCGCTGATCATTGATGATCGCGGAAATGGCGGCGGCAACGTATCTCCAATGATCATCGAAAGGCTGATGCGCGAAGTGACCCGTTCAAACATGGCGCGCAATGTAACCGTGCCTTCGCAAACTCCTTCGCAGATGATGAAAGGTCCCAAAGTGCTGCTGATCAATCAGTATTCCGCATCAGACGGAGATTTGTTTCCTTATGCCTTCAAGAAGCACGGGATCGGTAAAGTGATCGGAACACGCAGTTGGGGCGGCGTAGTGGGCATTCGCGGCTCTCTGCCCTTTGTGGACGGAACAGACCTGCGCAAACCGGAATACGCCTCATATTCTTCGGATAAGAGCGAATGGATCATTGAAGGCTACGGAGTAGATCCGGATATCGTGCTGGACAATGACCCCGCCCGTGAATATACCGGTATCGACGACCAGCTGAACAAGGCTATTGAGGTCATTCTTGAAGAATTAAAGAACTATCGTCCGCTGCCGGATATTCCTTCCGCGCCGGACAAAAGCAAATGATCGAAAATTTTTGCCCTCCGGAAAATTTTAATCATCTGAATATGTACGGGTTAAAAAAATATTTTTCATTTTTTCAAAACAAAATGCCTTTTTTAGTTTGAAGATATGATATAAATACGTTTCTTTGCAGTTTGAAATTTTATATTATTCATTATTTTATTAATTTAATACATAAAGAATATGGCTGATGATATTGCATCAAGAGTTAAAGCTATAATTGTAGATAAGCTGAGCGTGGATGAGAATGAAGTGACCGCCGAAGCAAGTTTTACCAATGACCTGGGAGCAGATTCTCTTGACACCGTTGAACTGATTATGGAATTTGAAAAGGAATTCAATATCGGTATCCCCGATGATCAGGCGGAGAGCATTGCTACAGTGGGAGCAGCGATCAAATACATCGAAGACAGCGTTAAGAAATAAGCATTGGTTTTACCGTTGTAATTATGCAATTAAAACGAGTAGCAGTAACCGGTATCGGGGCGCTTACCCCCATTGGCAATACTGTTCCTGAATATTGGAACGGGCTTGTAAATGGTGTAAGCGGCTCCGACTGGATTACACGTTTTGATGCGTCCAAGTTCAAGACCCGATTTGCCTGTGAAGTACGAAATTTCGATCCTGCCGCATTTTTCGACAGGAAAGAAATTAAAAAGTATGATCTATACACCCAGTTTGCTATTGTTGCAGCCACCGAAGCCATTGAAAATTCGGGATTGGATTTGGAACGTACCGATCTGGAAAAGGTAGGCGTGATCTGGGCGTCCGGTATTGGAGGGATTGCTACATTTGCTGAAGAGTTAAAGGCATTCTATGCCGGCGACGGCACCCCCCGTTTTAATCCCTTTTTTATCCCGAAAATGATTTCGGACATTGCCGCAGGGCAAATATCCATCAAATACGGATTAAAAGGTCCTAATTACGCGACGGTTTCAGCATGCGCCTCATCTTCCAATGCAATCATAGACGCATTTAATTACATCCGGCTGGGACATGCAGAGGTATTTGTTGCGGGCGGGTCGGAAGCCGCCATCAATGAAAGCGGCGTGGGAGGATTTAATTCCATGCAGGCGCTCTCCACCAACAACGACAACTATCAAACGGCATCGCGTCCGTTTGACAAAGATCGAGACGGGTTTGTGATAGGCGAAGGCGCAGGCGGATTAATTCTCGAAGAATACGGTCATGCCGTAAAAAGAGGCGCACGGATCTACGCCGAAGTGGTGGGCGGAGGAATGTCTGCCGACGCATATCATCTCACTGCATCCCACCCCGAAGGAGACGGAGCGTACAGAGCCATGAAAGCCGCCTTGAGCGACGCCGGAATAACCGCCGAAAGTATTGATTATATCAATGTTCACGGGACATCAACACCGGTAGGCGATCCGTCGGAAACAACAGCCATTGTACGCTTATTCGGCGATCATGCCTACAGGTTGAATATCAGCGCTACCAAATCCATGACGGGGCATCTGCTGGGTGCTGCGGGAGCTGTTGAAGCTATTGCAGCCATTCTGGCAATGAACAATGGAATCATACCGCCCACCATCAATCATTTTACCGATGATCCGGCGATAGACGGCAAACTGAATTTCACATTCAACAAAGCGCAAAAAAGAGAGGTGGGTTATGCCCTGAGTAACACCTTCGGATTTGGCGGGCATAATACGTCTGTTATATTTAAAAAACCGGAATTATAGCCCAGATTTTAAAATATGATGTATCCATTAAAACTTCTTATGTCAAAAGAGAAGGAGTTTTACTCATTTCTAAGGAAACAGTTGGGAATAAAGCCTCGCAATACGGCGTTGTACGAGCTGGCTTTTCTGCAACGGGCAGCTTCCATAGTGTTGCCGGACGGGAGTATTGCCAATAACGAACGTCTTGAATATCTGGGCGACGCCATTATTGACGCCATTGTTGCGGATTATCTCTTCCGCCACTTTCCCGGCGAACGGGAAGGATTCCTCACACAAATGCGCTCGAAGATAGTCAACCGTGCGCATCTGGATTCCATTGCGTCGTCTATGGGGCTGGCAACGGTATTGGTTGCCAAATCGCAAAACGAAGTCATGCGCAAACGGATATGCGGGGACACGTTTGAAGCCCTGATGGGAGCAATGTATCTGGATGTGGGCTACGACGCCGCAAAAGCCTATCTGGTGGAACGTGTGCTGGAAAAGTATGTCAATGTGCAACAACTGCAAAATACGGAAACCAATTTTAAAAGCCGCATCATCGAATGGGGACAGAAAAACAGACTCCCCGTCGAGTTCAGATCTGTTGAAACGACGGCAAACAGAGGTTTTTCAGCGCAAGTCTCCGCCGGAAACATTCCATTGGCAAGCGGTACGGGGCAATCGAAAAAAGAAGCGGAACAAAAAGCAGCGGAAAATGCACTGAATCTCATCTCCACTTCTCCCGATTTTTCTGCCGACGCCCTGATAAAACATCTGGAGAAATCCGGAAGGTACCGATAAGTTCCACGCAACATGAAAGCGAGAACCATTTACCAGTTGGATGTCCCGCCGGAAATATTTTCGTTTGCCGTTATAGGTATTTCATCCCACGAAAATGATTATCGTTTGTCCTGGAGTCTCAATGAATATTTGGGACTGAAATTCGTACAGGCGGAAAAGTTCGTCGCTCGATCGGGAAAGGAATTCAGCCGGTTTATCTGTCAGGATGAAGACCAAACCCTGTGGATCATTTCCAATCGTTGCGATAACGGTTTTTTACTGAATAAATACAAAAATTTCGACTTCATTCTGAAATTCGAAAAGGAATTAACCGATACCGAACTGGATCACTGGGTGCAGCATCTGAAAAAAGCTCCGCTGGTGTCTGCCGTATTCCCCATCCCCGTCAACAGACAAATTTTAAAGGAACTGACGTGAAAAATCCCGACTTTCCTCAAAAGACAAGCCGGAAAGTACGGATCGGCTGTAAAAAAAACAGGCATAATGAATAAAAGGACATGCTATGCTGTTGTTCTGTTGATGCTGATGTTTTCCTGTTCGGGACAAAACGCATTGAAAGACAATCTTACTGTTTTACCGTGGGAGTTCAGTGAAAACGAATCAATCCCGGATTTGATCGATTCGGTGGAATTTATTGTACTGGAAGCGCATCCCGAAGGATTGTTCAAAAAAGCCGACAAACTTATTGTGCAGAACAACAAATTTTTCATATTCGACATGACGGGGCAAAATCAGGTATCGGTATTTGATAATGCCGGTAAATTCCTGTACAGGGTTGGGAGCAGAGGCAACGGACCCGGAGAATATGTTGGGATCAGAAATTTCACGACAGATGAAAAATACATCCACATCATCGACAATTACACCGGCAAACTACTGATGTACCATATTGCCGACGGGACTTATGCGGGAACTAAAAAATTGCCGTTTATTGCACATGACATGATCATTGCGGAAAACGGGGATTATGTTTTCGCCCGGCAACGGATGGAAGGAGAGTAACCGCCCGACGAACAAGCCTTCCATATCAGGGTTACGGATATGGACTTTCATATAAAACACAAACTGTTTCCCTTTCAAAAGGAAGATTGCGGAGTGTGGTCACAGCACTGTTATTTTACATCTGCGGACGAACATATTGTTTTTCACACGATGGTTGCCGATTCTGTTGTCCTGTTGAATAAGCGCGTCCCGTTCGCCGGCAGCGGATATGCTGTTTGCAGGATGAATTTCGGAGCAAAAAAAGTATCGCGCAAAATGGAAAACAACATGGATTTTCTGGCAGACAATTATCGTTTCCTGACTTCTACTCCCGAAATAACTTCCAAGTATGTCATCGGGTCATACTGGCATGATAATGAAGTCGGTTCCGATCCTTATATTTATGATGTGAAAAAACAAAAAGTCCATATCAATAACTATGAAGCCGGAGATGTGAGTAAATTCTTTTTTCCCGCACTGTTTCACGACGGGGATACGATTTTTTCCCTGTATAATAAGGATTATTATTCGCTTTTTGAAGAAGGTGACCGCACATTCGATTTGTTGCCCGATAAAGTAAAAAAACATTTGGACGCCGGCGACGATGTATTGATTAAGTACATATTGAAATGATTTTGGAACGTGAAATAGAGGCTTAATGTTCAAAAGTAATGATAAAACTTCCATATCAGTCAGTAAATTAGTATTTTACGTTATTTTAAAGATATGGACAAAAAATTTGCTTTTATTGTGGGTCAAAATTGACCGTAAAAGACGGTCATGTAAGAGGTCGTCAGCGCTATAAATGCCATGCTTGCGGGAAAGAGTTTATCCACCGGAAAAGATATACTGCACTCGGTTATAGTCTTGTGTTTTTTAGCCTGTCGTACCCCCGCCCCGCATTTCATACGGTGTTATCAAAGGGTAACGCCTACGGCGTTTTACGTCCATGCAGGGCTGTGCACAACCCCTATATTTGTGCCATTTGGCATTTTTCCAAAATTTCAAAATTTGAAATTTTGGAAATGCCTGAAAGGCAGACAAATGGCACAAATAACGATCGAGACATTTTGGCAATTTTATTGCCAAATGGCTCTATCGACAGGGGTTGCCTTTTGATAACCCCGTACAAGCGAAGCGCAGTGCGGGGTACGAAAACTCAAAACTCAACCGAATGCAGTATATCAATAAAACCATGACATTTTCTCAAAAAAAGACTTAGCCAAAATACCTATTCGGGCTAAAACCGCCATACTTTATTTATTTCACTTCCTTACCTTATCCCGCGTAACTGTGTTTTCCTCCGAGTATATAGTTTACGCCGAAGTAGGTCATCAGTACCGACAGAAAGATGATCAATACAAAGATATGATAAAACAGGGGGTTGCGGAACCATGTCAATGTTTTTTCGTGAAAGGTAAAACTCATCAGCAGGAAGGTGATGAGCGCCCATACCTCTTTCGGATCCCATCCCCAGTAGCGCCCCCATGACATGTTTGCCCAAACGGCGCCGACGAAAATTCCTGTTCCCATCAGGAATGTGGCGGGGTACATGAACAGCTCGCTGACTTCCTTCATCCGTTCGATGTACGCCTGTTGCCGTTCCGCACCGGCGCGGCTGCCGGCGATCCGCACCGCTATCGAAGCAATGGCGTTCAGCGCCATGAACCCGCACAAACCATACGCCATCATGATGACAAGTACGTGGACGCTTAACAGCGGCGATTGCAGTACAGGCACCAGCGGCGTTATTTGCGGACTCATGGAGCCGATGTGCGCTACCAGCAGGGTGAACCCCGCCGAAAGAAGCCCGAAAGCGGTGACCGGCAGGGAGTACCTTCGTGCCGCTATGCCCGTGAGAAGGCTGAACCACGAAAGCAGGAGCATGGTTTCGTAGCCGTTGCTCACCGGTATTCGTCCGCTGATGTACGTCCGCAAAGCCAATCCCGCGGTTGCAAGGAGAAAAAGCGACAGGAGCAGCCCGTAAAATACCCTTTCAACAAGGGGATACGGGCGGTTGCGGAGGGTGGCGACGATGAAGAACAGCAGACAGGCGCTTCCGACAGTCAAACATATCATGAACAGCCACGAAAACAAATGCAGCCGGTTGTAGAGCAGTTCGGCTTTCATGCGGGCGGCGGAGGGCAACAGTTCTCCCGCCTTCATCCGCTGAAACGCCGCAAGTTTGCCGGGATACAGGGCGGTTTCTTCATCGTTTCCCTGCATGAGGCTTTCGAAATACATCGGAAAAAAATGCCGTACAAACAGATTTTCCATGCTGTCGGACTGCACCTCCATGTCGGGAGAAATCCACCGCAACCCGCCGTCGGGAAGGTTCGCCGGAAACACCTTCAACAAACTTCCCTTCAGCAGCATTTCAACAAGTTGTATCTTCTCGTCGATTTTTACTGCCTCCTTCAGCCATCCTTCCTGCTTTCCGCCGTCATACATCTGCCGGCGGCAGGCGTCCAACTTGTTAAAGCCGGCAGCGTCCATAAAATCGGCAAGCGAAGCCTCTTCCGGAACGTTTATTCTGCGCCGCAATTCCTCGCTTTTTACCTTGAACATCGGCACATGCTGCCATTTTTCCGGAAAAAAAAGCCATCCGAAAAATACCTGTTCGCCCGACGCATAGCGATAATGATCCTTTCCGACAAGTTTGACGGTAAAATCGTTCGCCACCGTTTGCAGCGGACAAATGCGTCCGTGGTATTCCACCCACACCTCTCCCCATTTTTTTGCCTGCCCCGCGCTAATGGTCAGCGAATCGTGCGAGAACACGGGCGAAGCGGCGGAGGCAAAAGCAGGAAGGAACAGCAGCGCCATCCATGCCGCCGTCTTTCGCGACAGTTTTTTCAGCAATTGCCGGAAACGTTCCCTCTTGTCCAGCAGCGTCCACAGCATGGAGAAAAACATCAGGAAATAGCCCGAATAGGAGAGGGCGACGCCCCATGTGTCGCGATTGACGCTCAATATGGAACCCTTGCCGTCCTCGTCGAACGACGATTGATAGAAACGGAACCCTCTGTATCTGAGAATGCGGTTCATGGATATTTCCCGTTCAAAACGGTTCCCGCCGTCTGCGTCGCGCACTTCCACCACGCTGATGTAATCCGCCGGCGTGGCGGTTCCCGGATAGTACGCCGTTTCAAAGGATTTCAGGGCAAGGGAAAAAGGAAAATCTATTTTCCTGCGGCTGCTTTCGTCAAGAAAAAAGGCGACGGCACGGTGATTTTCGCGAAGATGCACCTGACCGGTTTTTCCGGTCAGGCGCGTGGTGAGAGCGCCGATGAGCATCAGCAGGAATGAAGCGTGCAGCAGCCATACCGACGGTCGCCTGCCGAGCGATGAGACGGCGATGTGATAAAGCGCCGCGGTGGTCATGGCGATCCACAGCAACACAAACCACCGGCTGTTGTAAAACATCCCGAAGGCATACGCGCCGCCCTGCACATGCTCGCTCCACGTAGCCAGCGCCATTGCCGCTATCAGGAGGGCTAAAAGGGCAAACGCCCAACATCCCGTTTTCAGCTTCATCAACTGCTACTGCTGCAACCGCACCTTCACTTTCCTGCTTTCTTCCTCATAGCCGGGTTTGTCCAGCAGTGCAAACATGTTTTTCTTGTATGCCTCCACGCCGGGCTGGTCGAAGGGATTCACGCCGAGCAGGTAGCCGCTTATCCCGCAGGCTATTTCAAAGAAATAGAACAGCTTGCCGAGGTTGTACTCGTTGATGGCGGGTATTTCGATGCGGATGTTGGGTACGCCGCCGTCCACGTGGGCAAGCATGGTGCCGAGTTCCGCCATTTTGTTCACTTCGTCTATGCGTTTGTCCGAAAGGAAATTCAGGGTGTCGAGGTTGGCGGTATCCGGGGGAATGCGCAGTTTGTGCGCCGTGCGTTCCACCGAAATAACCGTTTCGAAGATGTTGCGCAGTCCCTCCTGAATGTACTGCCCCATGGAGTGCAGATCAGCCGTCAGGGTGACGCTTGCCGGAAAGATGCCTTTGTTTTCCTTGCCTTCGCTTTCGCCGTACAGTTGTTTCCACCATTCGGCGACGTACAGCAGTTTGGGATGGTATCCGGCAAGTATCTCGGTGGTTTTTCCCGCCCTGTAGAGTTCGTATCGTGTGGCGGCATAGATGGCGGCGATGTTTTCTTCAAAGGCGACGCCGGGCGCGGTTGCCTGCTGCATGTCGGCAGCGCCCTGTATCAGTTGCCTGACGTCGAATCCGGCGATGGCTATCGGCAGCAGTCCCACGGGCGTCAGCACCGAATAGCGCCCGCCCACGTCGTCGGGGATGACAAAGGTGCGGTAGCCTTCCTGCGCGGCTAACGTCCGCAAGGCGCCGCGCTTCCCGTCCGTGACGGCTACAATGTAATCCTTTGCTTTGGCTTTGCCGACCTTCTTTTCCAGATGCGCCTTCAGCAGGCGGAAAGCCACAGCCGGTTCGGTGGTAGTGCCCGACTTGGATATTACCACCACGCCGTAGCTGCGGGTTTCCAACAGGTCGAGCAGTTCGTACAGATAATCCTCGCTGATGTTCTGTCCGGCAAAAATGATCTTGGGATATTCGCTGTCCTTCATCTGCCAAAAATTATCCGACAGGGCTTCCAGCGTGGCTTTTGCGCCGAGGTACGACCCTCCGATGCCTGCCACCACTACTATTTCCACTTTCTGCTGTCTGTAAAACGCGGCAACGTCTTCGATGGCGCTCAGTTCGCTCTCCTCCACGGAGGAGGGAAGCCGCACCCAGCCCAGAAAATCATTGCCTTTGCCTGTTTTTTCGTACAGGGCTTTTACATGTTCCAATGCCGACTGTTTGTTGGCATATATCTTTCCTTCCGGAACAAAACCGGTGACTTTACTGATATTCAGTTTCATTTTATTTGATATTAAAATTATGTATTATATATATGTATGGTTTATTCTGTCCGAACCGTGATGCGCATGATCTTTTCAATTTTCAATTATATACGTTTCCAGCAGTCCTGCCGGTTCCGAAGGGACGAGCCGGATATGGTCGAGCGTTGCCGGCAACAGCGCCGTTTCCCCCTTGCCGATTTCCACGTATTCCTGCGCGCCGTATTCGATCCTGCATGCGCCCGAAACGCACGTATAGATCACAAAAGAATCGATGTTCCGGTAATCTTTCTCTTCCGGACGGTTCAACCGTACCATATTGACGGTGAAACAGGGGCATTGTACCAGATTGACCGTTCCGTCGGTTTTTCGGTCGTACTTCGTTCCGTATTCGCTTTGCGGAGTGTAGTCAATGGCGTCTGTGGCGAGTTCGGTATGCAGTTCGCGCGATTTTCCGTTGGCGTCCGTGCGATCCCAGTCGTAAATGCGATAGGTAATGTCGGACGTTTGCTGTATTTCGGCTATCAGGATATTTTTGCAGATAGCGTGTATCCTGCCCGCCGGAATAAAAAACACGTCGCCCTCCCGCACCTTTTCCACATTAAGCACGTCCGTCAGCGTTTTGCCGTTTACCGCTTGCAGGTATGTTTCCCTGTCCATCGGGCGGTTGAAGCCCACAATCAGGCGACTGTCCGTCCCGGCTTCCATGACGTACCACATTTCCGTTTTCCCGTAGGAATGATGACGTTCGGCAGCCAGCGTATCATTCGGATGCACCTGTATCGACAGGTCGTCCTGTGCGTCGATCAGTTTCACCAGCACCGGAAATTCCACGCCGAAGCGTTCATACACTTTCTCTCCCACCAGATCGCCCATATAAACCTCAATGAGTTCCTGCAGGTGGTTGCCTTTCAGGAAGCCGTTTTTCACCACGGATATGTCCCCCTGAACGCCGGACAGTTCCCAACTTTCGCCGATATGTCCCGCTCCGGGCGTTTTCCCCGGAAACGTCCCCAAACGGCTTCCGCCCCAGATGCGTTCCTTCAGGATGGGAGCGAATTTTAACGGATATAAACCATGTTCGGTATCCATAAATTGATTTTAAAATTGCGGGGGTAAAGTTAGTGAAAGTATGGACGTCTGCAAAAAAATAAATCAAATTGACGGGAGGGGCAGATTCAAGTTCTAAATTTTGTCCATTAACCCGATTTTTGTTATTTTTACGGAAGCCGGAAATCGTCCGGCGGTCGGGACGAAGGCTGTTCATCAGCCGGATCGCTTCCAAATTGCGTTTGGTCTCATTTTCCAGCCTGCGCGACGACGGATACTGTTAAAGTATCCGTAAATCAACAGTTTAAACAGACAGTTGGGCGGGTACCACGGACGACCCTCAATTGATTTTCCTTTGCCGAACAAAGATGCAGAGGCAGTTTGCGTCGCCGGTACTTTATCGACAAATGCATCTAATAAAGCGCACTGTGTTGTCTGACGACACGTATTCGTCTATCGAACCTGGAGCATTAGCCGACCTCTTGGGATAATTGAAATATAACTCATATATCTTTGATTTTCAGTTGTAAATGTAATATTTTTTTTGATATATGCAATAGTTTAATGAACTTTTTTTAGTTTTGACACAGCCTCTGCTGGAGAGGGGGTGAGGAAAACGCGATATAATCATCCCCTTGTGTGTCTAAATTTATCTTTTTGTCATGGGTGTTTCTATTGATATGCAAGTCCTGCGGACTGCCTGCGATCATATTTTTGAACGAAGTTTTGAAAATTCAGTCCCTGTCTTTTTAACACTCCACCCACCGGGGTCGCACGGCACGTATGGCGTCCCCGTTTCTATAAACATGCGACCTGTTGAGTGGGGTGGCATGAATCATCATTTTTCGAAAAAAATCATCCAGCCATTGCAGTATTGTAAAACTCATTCCGCTTGACAGACAAGGAATCACACAAGTTGTCTTTTCGCCACTGTTTTATCTGTTTTGCCGTATTCCCATCTATGGCTTTCATGATTTCTTCTTCGTTCAAACTGGAGGTCATAGCAGGTATTATCAGTGCCATATCAGTTATTCTGTTCATTGGATTTTGTTTCAGTTCATGCTTGTATCGTCCAAATATGGTTTCAATAATATCATCCGTACACAATAATGTTTCCTTTTTTGTTGGTCTCTTGTTCAGGTTATTGTTCAGACAGTCAATGAACAGTGTTTTAAATACTTTTTGCTTCTCACTTGTCCGCCCTGATTTCAAAATCTTCAGACATGCCGTACAGGTTATCTTGTTCAGCCCGTTATGTTTCAGTAAAACAGACAGTTTTTCGACAGTCGTCATTATGTTTTGCATTTCTGAAAAGAACGGTTTCAATGCTTCTACCCACGCCAATAAATTCCTTTCCTCCGGTTTTATCTCTTTATTCTCTATCACATGAATCACATCAGTGCCTCATTTAGAGATGATGTCCAAATTTAAAAATCTTGATTTTGAACGTTGATTGGGTGGCATGATATGGGCATGTTTACTGCAACATAATTGCAAACGCATAAGTCCCATATCTTTGGTCAGTTTTATAAATGTCGCATCCTTTTTATACAGTTTCTCAAGCATGATGGCTATCGCATGGGTTACATCATACTCCCCATCGTTCCGCTTTATTTGGAGGCGGCGCAGGCGTAGCTGATACGGTCGCCGGCGAAAACAGCGCAATGAAAAAGAAGGATACGGCAAAAACAAAGCGAGGGCGTACACCAATACGCCCTCGCAACAATGCTGCTAATGTATGATTTATTGATTACCGATAACGGGTACACTACTCGCACAAGGTACTCTTCTCCCTGCATCGCCGGATTAATTCGCTGCAACAACGCTGTCGAAAAGTTTCCGGCGTCAATCCCTGCGTCCCAGATAGATGATCAGGTAGTAGATCAGGGTTGCCAGAGAGGAAAGCGCTGCAATCACGTAGGTATATGCCGCCCATTTTAAAGCCGACTGAGCTTTCGGATAGGTAGCATAGGAGGTGATGCCGGCTGTGCTTAACCAGCTTAAAGCGCGCTGACTTGCATTGATTTCTACCGGAAGCGTGATAAAACTGAACAGGGTGGTACATCCGAAAAGAATGACGCCTGTCAGCAGAAGTTGCGGAAAGGAGTTCAACAGGATGATGCCTGCCAGCAATACCCACTGTACCCACTTGGAAGCAAAACTAACCACCGGAACCAGACTGGAACGCATGGTCAGCCATGCGTATGCACGCGCATGCTGCACGGCGTGTCCGCACTCATGCGCTGCAACTGCTGCGGCTGCCACGTTATTGCCGTAGAACACTGCCCGGCTCAAATTGACCGTTTTGGTGGCAGGATTGTAGTGGTCGGTCAATTCGCCTTCCACAGACTTTACCTGTACGTCGCGGATGCCGTTTTCCGCAAGCATCTTTTCCGCAACGTCCTTGCCGGTAAGCCCGTAATTAACGGGAATAGCCGAATATTTTTTAAACCGGCTTTTCAATTGAGCGGAAACCAGCCAGCTCAACAAGGCAAATACGCCGAAAATAATCCAAATAAGAGGTAAACCCATGACTTCAAAATTTACAAGTTCTACAAATAATCATTTTATATAATGATGGTACATTACAAAGTCCTTGCCAAAAACATAAAATGTCAGCCGGCAATATTGATTTCCTGCCAAATGAGCGCGCTTGCCCCCAACACAGCCACGTTGCCTTCCGGAAGGGACGACAGCACGATGGGGATTTTCCCCTGATAGTTTTTCAAAAGGCTTTTTTCAAAACTTTCCCGTGTCGGTTTGAGAATATAATCACCTGCTTTGGCTAATCCTCCGAACAGGAAAATACATTCGGGAGAGGTATGCGCCACTGCGTCTGCCAATTTGACGCCCAGTATCTCGCCGGTGACTTCAAACGCCTTCAAGGCAATGGAGTCTCCGCGCGTTGCCGCGTGATAAATGATCTCCGAAGTCAAATCTCCGAAAGAATATCCCCTTAATTCGCTCGGTTCGATATATTCCGCCAGCAATTCAAAGACGGTTCGCTTAATTCCGGGCGCGCTGACGTAGGTTTCCAGACAGCCGCGCCGTCCGCATGCGCAAACGCGCCCGTTGTCCTTTGCCCTTACATGCCCTATTTCTCCTGCAAAGCCGTCATGCCCGTACAATAATTCGCCGTTGGCAACCAAACCGCTGCCTAAACCCGTCCCCAGCGTAATCAGAATAAAGTCTTTCATTCCTTTTGCTCCGCCGTAGATCATTTCGCCCAGTGCGGCGGCATTGGCGTCATTGGTCACGGCAATGGGCATGGGATAGTGCTTGCGAAGCAACTGCACCAGATGGATCACTTTCCCGTGCGTCCATTTCAGGTTGGCGGCAAATTCAATGCACCCGTTCTTGTAATTGCCGTTGGGCGCGCCGATGCCGATCCCTTTGATGACGGTATGGTCTTCTACCTTTTTGATTTTTTCGTCGACGGATTGCGTCAAGTCTTTCAGATATTCGTTGACATCATCCGTGTGGTCGGTAGGGATGACGCCTTCCGCCAAAACATTTGCCATACGGTCGATGACGGCGAATTTCGTAAAAGTTGCGCCGATGTCTATTCCTATTACTGCATCCTTTTTCATGTATTGATATTTATTTATGGTGAATTAATTATTTACGGTGACTGTTCCGGTTAAAACTGCGAATACGGCAATGGTTTAAGCAACCGGGAGGTGTTTCTGGTGGCGGTATGGGCATATTCGGGCAGATTTTTCATGCGCTGCCAGTCGGCATGACCGACAAACTGTTTCCATGCTTCGTTGCGTGTTGGTTCGTCTTTGTACCATGTGAGATAGATCAGCGCCGGCATATCCGGTCCGGCGAGTATTTCTCCGTAACAGACGGAATTGATGCCGACCTTGTCGAAAAGGTCTATTTCATCCGCATTGAACATTTTGATTTTACGTTGATTGGCTTCTTCGTTCGGGCTATGGTAAAGACGCCATTCAAACAGGGTTCTGTCCCTGTCGGGTTGGCGCATCCGGGGAATTTTGTCGAACGCTTCGCACAGGAAACCTTCAAAATCGATATATAACGGACGTACCGCCGTGCTGTCGTAAAACGGCTGAGCGGCTTTTCCGAAAATCCCGTCTTCCCTGACGGCTTTTTTTACCCGATGGTACGCGGCTAAATCGGGATAAACCAGCAAAAGATACCGCAAAGTCACTTCCTCCTCCCTGTAGGAGGCGAAAGCGCCTGCCGAAACACCCTGCCGGTTATACGCCGGAATGAGCGTTTCCTTAAAAAAATCGTCCAGTTTGGCTGCTTCTCCCGCAAGGGTATAAATACGCCATTCATAAATCTCTTTTTCCTGTACGCCGTTTGATTTCCCGGAAAACGTACATCCGTTAAAAATGATCGACACGGCTAACAAAACGCCTGACAAGCGTGTTATTCCTTTCATAGTGGATAAATTTTAAAAATTATTGCGCACGAAGATAATACATTTTTATAAAAAAATAATCCTAAGAATAAAAAAATTAAGTGCAAATATATTAATTTCGTAAGTTCATTATTGTTATGTTTCTTTATGATGGGCGTCAGGAACCTTATTGTATTCACGGTGGCAGTATTGTCCGGCTGGCAGGTCAACGGTTTTGCCGGCGATACCGCACGGAATGTCCGTCCGCGCGTAGGTCTTGTTCTGAGCGGGGGCGGAGCGAAAGGCTTTGCACATGTCGGCGTACTGAAAGTGCTTGAAGAGGTGGGCATGCCCGTTGATTACATCGGCGGAACCAGCATCGGAAGTATTGTGGGCGGGCTTTATTCGCTGGGCTACACCGCAGAACAGCTCGAAACCTACATCAGGGAAAAGGACTGGAACAACCTGCTTTATGACAAAGTCCCCCGAAAAAATATCGTTATTCAGGAAAAGGAAGAACACGAGAAATACTGGTTGCAGTTTCCTTTTTCATGGCAAAAACTTGATCTTTTGCCCAAAAGTTTACTGTCGGGTCAAAATGTTTCCAATTTGTTTGCCGAATTGACAAGTCCGGCATACCGGCAAAAGGATTTCAGCCGGTTTCCCATCCCGTTTTTTTGTATTGCCACCGATCTCCACACCGGCGCGGAAGTGATGCTTGAACATGGAGAACTGTCCCGCGCCATGCGGGCAAGTATGGCGATCCCTTCCGTGTTTGCGCCTGAAAAAATTGACGGCAGAGTGCTGGTTGACGGAGGTTTGGTGAATAATCTGCCGGCAGACAGACTCAAGGAAAAGGGAATGGATATACTGATCGGGGTGGACGTCACTTCGAGGAACGATTCCATCATCGAACCGGACAATCTGTACCGGATCATGGAACGGGTGGTGTTCATGTCGGCGCTCCCGCTGAAAAACGCCAACAGGAAACTGTGCAGGATATTGATTGTTCCCGATATTACCGGCTACAGGGCTACCAGCTTTAATGCCGTCGACAGCCTGATACTGAATGGGGAAAAAGCCGCCCGCGCACATTATTCCTCCCTGAAAAGCCTTGCCGACTCCCTGAACCGACTTGATCCTCCGGAAACGCGGCGTCATGCGGATTGTCCGCAACCGTTGCCTGTTTTTCACGTCAAGAATATCGTGATGACGGGTCTTGTCAATACTTCACGGCAATACGTACTGCGCAAATCGGAACTTTCCGAAAACGCCGAACTGACCTTCGACGAACTGAACAAGGCGGTCGAACGGCTCAAAGGCGCTCAGTTTTTTGAGTCGGTAGTGTACCGCCTCAACCGGTCGCCGGAAGACGAACATGCCGTTGATCTGCATCTTGACTTTGTGGAACATGCTACCAACTTTTTCCGGGTAGGCTTGCATTATGACAAGGAATACAAACCGGCGCTCCTGCTGAATTTGTCGGTACGCAACGTGCTGCTGAACAATTCCAGAGCGGTGATGGATTTGTCGGTCGGAGAAAATCCGGCATTTATGCTGACCTATTTCCACAGCCCCGGTATGCAACCTCTCGGCAAAACGCTCTTCAAGTCGTCTTTGTCGCCCGAATGGCTGTTCCATATTAATGCGTATCAACGCAGCTATTACAATTATTCGGGAAATCGGGGAAATCAACGGACGGAACTGTTTGACTGCACCGATATTATCCCCTCCGTCAAGATGCAGATCACCCCGTCGATCAACAGCATGGTGGGCGCCGGACTTAGCGCTGAATACCTTTCCATCCGTTCCAGACTTGTACAGGAGGATTTAATTGCCAAAATCAGCTATATGTTCCTGTCGTATCAGTTTTATTATGAAAGAGACACTTATAACGAGGATTATTTCCCGACGGACGGATGTTTTCTCCGTTTGGAAGGAAACTATCATAAAGGCATGTCCAAAAATGTCCGTTTTTCGGGTATTCTGCTCGGCGCCATGCTCCGTTCCAATTTTGCCGTCGCGCTTACCTCCCGGTGGACTGTTCATTCGGGGGTGGATGCGGCAAGCGTCGCCGGAACGGATGTGTCGCCACAGTATCATGTTTATGCGGGAGGTTTTCCCGATAAACTGTACCGCTATGAATTTCGTTTTCCGGGAGTTCATTTCATGCAACTGTATGCCAAAAACATGGTCTCCGTACATTTCAATCATCAGGTGAGAATGTGGAGCAACATCTATGTCACCTTCCGCACGGGAATAGGCAAAATGGAAGACGACTGGATAAACCTTTTCGCTCCCCGCGATTTTTTGCTGGGCTACGGCGCTTCCGTGCAGTATAACAGTATTGTGGGACCCATGGGCTTTACGCTCAGTTCCTCCAATGTCACCAACAGCTTGCTTGGGGCGTTCCATGTGGGATTTTGGTTTTGACGTCGCCTGTGGCAACAATTGCAGTTATTTCATGCGCTTGAGAACACGGATTCAAGGATCAACCGCCGTTTTTTGGGGTTAATTCTTTTTTTTGAGGCGCTATTCGTGCCAAATGGTAATATGCCGGCGGAATTGAAGATATAAGGAAACGTCCGCAAATTAATTTTACATTTATGCTTATAATAAAGGCATTGCTAATTAAATATATTTTTGTATCTTTGCAGAAAAATAATAACATATGAATTGTCCAAAATGTTCATGCGGTAAAAGCGTTAAATCCGGTATTATAAAAGGGAGACAACGTT
>JAISRX010000022.1 GCA_031273395.1 Bacteroidales bacterium
TCTTCAAGTTCATTTATAGTTAATGCTTTACTTTCAAAGTTATAAGGCTTTACCCAAGCATCGAAAACGCCATTATCTTTGCTGAGTTTGTTCCATTTTTCGTAGAAATCTTTGACGTCACCTGTGCGGTAATCGTCTTCGATTTTCACGATCTCGTTCCGGAAAACAATTTCGTTGTCTTGCAGTTCCGAAGCGTATAGCATCAGTAAATCCGCTTTATTGCCGAATTTGAAATAAGTAAAGAGTTGTCCGCCGTCTCTTTTCATTCGGGCAAATTCTTTGTCAAACTCTTTTCCGTAAGTTTTACATTCGATCAGCAAATATTCGGAGCCGTCGTCGCGGGTAACGCAAATATCCAGCCGTCCAGAAGTACCATGCCCTGCGGGATAGGTCTTTTCTAAAATGATGTTTTCGGGTTTGTATCCTTTGTCGAGCAGACGATTGACACATTCCAGAACGACAAAATTTTCAGGTTGGGAAAAATTTTGTGTTGTGGAACTGTCATATTTAATTCTATCTCCGTAAAAGATTCTGTTATTTGCAAAATCAACCTGTATGGTATAGCCGTCAGCGTATTTTTTTTCAAAAACATCCGAAGTATTTTCTTTTGGAAGAAAATTTAACGCACTGATTATTTTTTTATTGTCCATACCTTTTAAAAACGAAACACGTTGCGAATATACGAATTATATTCCAAATACAAAATTTTGCGGAAAAATATTTTTTAGGGAATAATGTCACTAATACAGATATTTTTATCATGCATATTTTTGATATTGAACTTTTTAGTTTTTCCGGAGAAGCGCCTCGTTTTAAATTTAAAAATCCGAAATAAAAATTTTGCCGATCCGGTTTGCGCAGCCCGCGCAAGGCGTAAAAAATAAAATGGGGTTTGCGCAACCCGCGCAAAGGCAAAAAAATCCAAACAGGGTTTGCGCAGCTCGCGCAAGGCGTTAAAAAAATAAAATGGGGTTTGCGCAGCCCGCGCAAAGGCAAAAAAATCCAAACGGGCTTTGCGCAGCCCGCGCAAAGTGGCGAAAAAATAAAACGGGGTTTTCGCAATCCGCGATAAAGGAATAAAATTTCTGCTGTTCTCTCCGTCCCAAACAAAAGACCGGCACATGCAAAAACATGCAAAGTCCGGATGTAAATTCGGAAAATCCTGCTATCAAAACCGTCATACATTATTTTTTCCCATTTCATAAGAAGGTACATCTCTCCGGCGAACCGAAACCTCGCAGAGCATAGCCGTCAAGGGTTATTTACATTGAAAACTTTCGGTTTCCCTCCACCTTGCCCGCTTGCCCCATGACAACAGTTACACGGATGGTTGCCCTGCATCTATCGCAACACTTACCGCAAGTACGGTGATGCACGGACACGCTACAGGGCAAGTGCACTCGAATACACTGAATGATCTCGGTCATTCTTCACGGCAAACGTTCCAGCAGCATGACAAACGATACTCCTGCACCTGCTCCGGAGAGGAACAGTATCCAGTCGCGCTGTTTTATGCGGAAGAGATGCACCGTAACGGCGGTGAGCGTCAACATGCACAGTACGATGAGAAGTTGCCCCAGTTCCACGCCGATATTGAATCCAAGCAACGGAACGGCAACAGACTGATGCGCTCCCAACAAACTGCGCAGGTACGACGAAAATCCCAATCCGTGAATCAGTCCGAAAAACATGGCAGCCGCGTATTTGACTTTTGTCGGTGCACTGCCGGGTTTGTCGGAAATGATGTTGCCCAGCGCCGTGAAGAAGATGGTAACCGGAATCAGAAATTCTACCCATACCGACGGCACGCGCATCAGATGCAAGGTTGCCAGCGCCAGCGTAACGGAATGTCCGACGGTGAAAGCGGTCACCAGAATCAGCACTGTTTTCCACTGCCGGAAAGTGTAAACGGCACACAGCATGGCAACAAACAAAATATGGTCATACGCATGAATGTCGGCAATATGATCCATCCCCAATTTCAAATAAATCTGAAACATACTGTTTTTTTTGAAACTCAAAATTAAAAAAAATATGGTTACATGATTGATTTTTTTATTTTTTTCATATATTTGCTGCCCATATACGGTTAAAAAACAAGTTAAATCATGAAGTCTCATACTTTTATAGCCTTTGATCTCGGCGCCACCAGCGGGCGGGCTATTGTCGGCGTTCTTGCCGATGGAAAAATCGACATGGAGGAAATATCCCGTTTCAACAACAGCACGATTGCGCTGGGAGACCATCTCTACTGGAACATTCTGGGCATATACGACATCCTGAAAAACAGTTTGAAAACATGCGTCCTGAAAGGGAAATACATGCCGGAGTCCATGGGTATTGATACATGGGGGGTCGATTTCGGTTTGCTGGCGGAAGACGGTTCGTTGCTGGGAGCGCCATACGCCTATCGCGATGCGCATACCAACGGCATCCCGAACGAATATTTCAAGTTGGTTCCGCGCGACAGGGTATATGGACTGACCGGCATTCAGTTTATGCAGTTCAACAGCCTGTTCCAGCTTTTCGCGTTGAAAAAAAATCATTCTTCCCTGTTGAAGGCGGCAAAAGACCTGTTGTTTTTACCCGACCTGCTGAATTATCTGTTTACCGGCGTAAAAAAAGCGGAATTTACCATATCTTCCACCTCGCAGATGCTGAATCCGAAAACCATGAGCTGGGCGAAAGAATTGTTTGACGCCTTTGGCGCGCCTGTTTCGCTGATGCAGGATATGGTGTTGCCCGGTACTGTCATCGGGACGCTTTCCGGGAACATCGCCAAAGAAACCGGCGCGGGAAAAATACCGGTGATTGCCGTTGCCGCACACGATACCGCTTCGGCTATTGCCGCAGTGCCGGCAGAAGGCGAAAACTGGGCGTATCTCAGTTCGGGAACGTGGTCGCTCATGGGTATTGAAACGCGAAAACCTTTGATAGACAAGGAAACGGAGACGATGAACTTTACCAATGAAGGAGGCGTTGAAGGGACGTTCCGTTTTCTGAAAAACATCACCGGCATGTGGTTGCTGGAACAGTGCCGCAAGGAATGGGCTGCAAAAAAGGAGTATTCATACGACGAACTTGTCGGTCTGTCCAAAGAGGGGAAACCTTTTCAAAGCCTTGTTGATCCCGACGCCCCCGATTTCATGAATCCGGAAAGCATGACGGGCGCCATTGCCGGATACTGCCACCGCACGGGACAAGCCTCCCCGGATTCCGCAGGGCAGACTGTTCGCTGCATCTTCGAAAGTCTGTCGTTAAAATACCGTTACACTTTGGAGCAACTCAAGCGCGTATCGCCGCATCCGATTGAAAAACTGCACGTGATCGGCGGCGGCGCAAAAAACGAATATCTGTGCCAGCTTACCGCCAATGCCATTAACATGCCTGTTGTTGCAGGTCCTGCCGAAGGAACGGTGATGGGCAATCTGCTGGTGCAGGCAATGGCGCTGGGGCATCTGCAATCGTTGTCCGACATCCGGAAAATAGTGCGCAATTCCGTTGAAACCACGACTTTCCTTCCTCAGGATACCGCCATTTGGGATGATGCATACCGGAAATATGCAAGCATCATTCGGAAGTAACACCGAACGGCTCATGAGTTGTATTGTTGAAAATATCCACAGGCTGCGAGACGCTGTTCCACCGGAAGTGAAGCTGGTTGCGGTCGGCAAGACAAGAAGCGTTGAAGAAATCAGAGAAGCCGTGTCTGCCGGACAAATTCTTTTCGGGGAAAACAAAGCGCAGGAACTTGTAGCGAAATACGCGCATCTGCCTGCCGTTGCGTGGCATTTCATCGGACACCTGCAAACCAACAAGGTCAGGCATATTGCGCCTTTCGTGCAGATGATCCAGACGGTGGACTCGTTCCGGTTGCTGGAAGAGATCAGTCATCAGGCGCAAAAACACAACCGGACAATTGATTGTTTGCTGCAAATACACATAGCACGGGAGGAACAAAAATTCGGGCTTTCCGAAGATGAAGTCTTCGGGCTGTTGGAAACGCCCGGACTGAAAGACCTGAACCATGTACGGATATGCGGACTTATGGGCATAGCCACCAACACCGTTGATGAAACAGTGATACGCACGGAATTTCGGATGCTGGCGGACATGTTCAAACAGATCAGGCAGCAGTATTTTCCGGCGGAAGGCTCGTTTTGCGAATTGTCGATGGGCATGTCCGACGACTACCGGATAGCCGTTGAAGAAGGCAGTACCATGATCCGCATCGGATCGGGCATATTCGGCGAACGAACATACCGGTAGCGCCCGCGATGTACCGAATGGAATTTCACAAAAACACATACACCATATATTATATGTCTCACTTGTTTCATCGTCCTGTTATCAGGGTTGGCGTCATGTCGGCGGAAGAAGTCCGCTTTCACCTGCACGGCGAGTTTTCCTGTCCCCTGACGACGCGCGGAAAAGCAACGGGCGAGCATTGTCTGCAACATCGGGACGGATACGTTACAGACGCCTTGTCGGGCAAACGGTACGACGAGCTGCTGTTTGTCCCCGAACACGACACATGCTCCGTTGAAATACAAAAGGTGACCATAGGCATTGACTTTCACTGGGAGCGCACCGAAACGCAAACCTTCGCAGGATCGCTGCACGTCATCGTCGACGGAGGAAAATTGCTGGTGATCAACATTATCGATGCGGAAGAATACCTTCAAAGCGTTATTTCTTCGGAAATGCGCGCCACCGCTTCGCCGGAATTTCTGAAAACGCACGCGGTGATTTCGCGCAGCTGGCTCATGGCTCAAATGGAGAAACAACGGGCGCAAAGCGCAAAAAAGACTTGCGAAAGTTGCATCCGCACCGACACGGAATGGATACAGTGGTCGGACCGCGAAGACCACACGCTGTTCGACGTATGCGCCGACGACCATTGCCAGCGATACCAGGGGACAACGCGCATCGTGTCGCCTGCGGTGAAAGAGGCGGTGGAAGCCACCTGCGGCATCATTCTCTCATACGGCGGAAAGATTTGCGACGCCCGTTTCTCCAAATGTTGCGGCGGCGTCACCGAAACGTTTGAAAACACATGGGAGCCTGTCGTCCATCCGTACCTGACAAGGGTAAGCGACGGTCATGCCCCGCTCAACACTGACCTGACCGACGAAACGCAGGCGCGGGAATGGATATTGGCGTCTCCGCCCGCGTTCTGCCACACTTCGGACAAAACCATACTGGAACAGACGCTTAACCGATATGATATGGAAACCTCGCACTTTTTCAGGTGGAAGGCGTCATACGGTCAAAACGAACTGTCGGAACTGGTGGCTGCCCGTTCGGGTATTGATTTCGGACGGATCATTGACCTCGTTCCGGTGGAAAGAGGCGTTTCGGGAAGGATCATTCGCCTGCGCATCGAAGGCGAGCGGCGCAGCATGGTCATCGGCAAGGAACTGCTGATCCGTCGATGCCTCTCCTCCTCCCATCTGTACAGTTCGGCGTTTGTTGTCGACAGGGAAACGGGGACGGGCGGTACGTCGTTTACGCTGCACGGAGCAGGCTGGGGACACGGCGTGGGGCTTTGCCAGATAGGTGCAGCCGTGATGTGCGGTCAGGGATTTACTTACCGGCAGGTACTCAGCCGGTATTATCCGGGAAGCATTCCGGAAAAAAGGTATTGATGCGTCATTTCCGGTTAATTCTTTTTTTGAGTCGCTATCCGTACCAAATGGCAACATGCAGGCAGAAAATGTACCCGTCCCTGCGGGATTTTCCGGCACACCGGTAAAACCCTGTGGAATAAGAATAAAATATTAAGGCTGTAGTTTAGTAGCTGTCAATAAATAAAATTAACAATTTGGTTAATGCAATAGTTCCATTCGCTATGAAAACTATTCCTTATTATTTTGCATTTAGCCAATTCTTCATCGTTAATTTTTATTCCTGTTTCATATTGTTTTTCGCCAAGAACGGACTTGCCCCTCAATCCTGTTTCTGTGGCTGTTGCACCGATTAATCCTAAAATTACCGGCAAACTTTTTAACGGTTTTCCACGCCGGTTTATTGACATGTATGAAAATAAACGATGCTCTGTTTTATTCCACTTGCTCGTTCCGGGAGGGAAGTGACTGACATGTATATTCAATCCCGTTTCATTGGACAATGCCTGTAACCGCGTTTTCCAAAGGCGATTTCTACTTCCGTTGCTGCCACCACCATCGGCAGTAATATATAAATGTTCAGCATATTTATACAGATTTTTCCCTTCCTCATTCCATCACCAGCGAATCGTGGCAACAGCAAATTCCGATGTATCCTTACTAATTCCAACACTGACAAATCCCTGGTTGTTCGCAATATCATAAACACCGCAAGGAGATGCTTTGCCATTTGTTTTATCTGCAAAATCATAGACATTTACATCAACGGGATGTTTTATCGGCTGCCACTCGCGACCGTTGTTTTTATAATCGCCTGTTAATTGTGGTGATTAATTATTGATTATTTGCCAATACTTTGTTTTTCAATTGTTCTTCCGACAGAAGAAAAACCCTGTAACCCGATTTCAAGTGAACCTTAACCTCGCGGAGTTTCTTTGCGACAAACTGCGAAGTTCCCTGTATCAGATTGCGTCCCATATCGGCGACAAACTGTTCCCCGGCGTCGTTCGACAGGTTAATGCTCGTTCCCGCGCTTGTCCTCATATTGGCAACAATTTCTTTGGCAGCACTCAGTTCCTGCAAGTTCAGAACTCCTATACTATCGCAAATTAAACTGCAACAATAAACAAGGATTGGCTACATCAGATTACGATACATGACGCCTAATAATCAGTTGTTTACGATTTGTAAACTTGCGCGGTAACGCATAAATATTCGCACAATTAATTTACGCATAAATGAGGTTTTATAGGCATTTCAAGTCCTTAGTATTGGAGTTCTGAAGGTGCAAAATAAGCCACATTCAGCCTGCGCAAATAACACCCATCAGGGCAAAAACAGCATATTTTTTCAATTTCTGTTTTTGCTCAAATAAAAGCATGTCTAAATAAATAAAAAGTTGTATCTTTGCATTTTATTTTGTTATGACAGATTTTGTACAAAGCATAGTAGATGAAATCATTGACCAATATATGTTTGCGGACAATACCAAGCGTCCGTGGATTATTGGTTTCAGTGGTGGAAAAGATTCTACCGTAATGCTCCAACTTGTTTGGGAGGCGTTATGGCAGGTTAAACATTTTCACGGCTTTGTTGGTCGTGATATTTATGTGGTTTGCAATGATACAATGGTAGAAAATCCTGTAATTACAGAGTATGTTTATCGTGTTTTGGATAAAATTTCGGAAGCGGCAAGAGACCAGGATTTGCCAATTCAGGTTGTAAAAACTCTGCCGCGATTGGAAGATTCTCTTTGGGTAAATATGATAGGCAGGGGCTATCCTGCTCCAAATAATGCTTTC
>JAISRX010000084.1 GCA_031273395.1 Bacteroidales bacterium
TTTTCCAAAATTTCAAATTTTGAAATTTTGGAAATGCCTGAAAGGCAGACAAATGGCACAAATAACGATCGAGACATTTTGGCAATTTTATTGCCAAATGGCTCTATCTGTCGGGGTTGTGTACAGCCCTGCATAGACGTAAAACGCCGCAGGCGTTACCCTTTGATAACCCCGTATGAAATGCGGGGTACGACAGGCTAAAAAACACAAGACTGTAACCGAATGCAGTATAATTTAACATACTATATATATGGTGAACGGTAAAAAACGACGGAAACCGGCAGAGACGCACCATTGTGCGTCCGAACAGCGCCGTGGCAAACCTTCGCTTGCAGCGAAAGTCTGTCCGGAGTGTCGGGGCAAACCTTCGCTTGCAGCGAAAGTCTGTTCGGAGTGTCGGGGCTGATTTTCGCGCTTAACAAAAGTCTGTTCGGAGTGTCGGGGCTGATTTTCGTACCGGACGGGTTCCCTGTCTTCTCCGTGCCGCCGCCTCCACAAGCGTGAGTACAATAAAAAAGCCGCGCATACCAAAAACAGGTTGCAGCTTTGTAGTTTTTTTGAAAAAAAATTGCGATACGCGCGCGTAAACATTGTAACTGCCTGATCTCTCTGAACACGACGAATGGCGAGATCACCCTGTTAGCGGGCGTCACGACCGTATTTATCAAAAGATTTCCTGTATCTTTCGGCAGCGTTTCAGCGGATAATATGTGCGATAAAAAAATCATTTCGCGTTTCTAAAAATATCTTTTCTTTTTTTGCCTTCACGTGAAGGCAATTTCAAAAACGGGGCAAAAATAACACATATTTTTTAAAGTTGTTCTCATGGAGAAAAAAAATCTTTGGGTTGCGGGAGAGGAAATACCGAACAAGCCCTATATGGCAAAGTCCAGCAGGGGACGACACGCGGATATGCCGCACCGGAAAGTGCCGTCCCGTGCGGGACTTTTTACGTATGCGACAATTTGAAATACACCCGTTACATCCGCGCAATCGCTATTTATACTGCATTCGGTTGAGTTTTGAGTTTTGAGTTTTCGTACCCCGTACTGCGCTTCGCTTGTACGGGGTTATCAAAAGGCAACCCCTGTCGGGGTTGCGCCCAGCCCTGCATAGACGTAAAACGCCGCAGGCGTTACCCTTTGATAACCCCGTATGAAATGCGGGGCGGGGTACGACAGGCTAAAAAACACAAGACTATAACCGAGTGCAGTATATAACCGTCTGTTATTTGCCCTTTGTGAACTTTGCGCCTTCCTTTGCGCCCTTTGCGTTAAAAATTCAAACACAAAGAACACTAAGTTATTTATTCCGTATCCCTTACTGTTTTTTTATAAACCTGCCCCAATGAATGTTTATTGCGGAGAGAGAGGGATTCGAACCCCCGGAACCTTTACGGTTCAACAGTTTTCAAGACTGCCGGTTTAAACCGCTCACCCATCTCTCCGTTTGACGCCGCAAAGGTAAAGATATTTTCCGAACAAAAAAACTAATTCCACCGGCTTTTTTTCCTGTCGTGCGGTTTCTTTCCTCACCGGCAATCCTGCAGTTCTTCCGTTGAAGGACAGACAGTTCTCCTGCGCAGGTTCAACGGGTAAATACATTTTCGGAAAATAAAAATAAGGTATATCTTTTTTATTATCGATCATATTTCATACATTTGCAGAGTTTTTTAAAACCATACGAATTTTTATGTCCAAGAAAAAGATTGAAAAAGTTGAAGAAAGAGTAGAAGGTGTGGAGCAGGCGCTGACCAAAGCCGAGCAGCTTCTGGAAACCTACCGGAAGCAGATACTGTGGGCAGTAGGCGTTATTGTGGGCGTTGTGTTGCTGTACATGGCATTCCAGCGTTATTATGTTGAAAGGAGGAGCGCCGAAGCTGCCGAACAGATGTTTCCCGCCGAACGTTTTTTTGAAAACGATTCGTGGGAACTTGCCCTGGACGGCGACGGCAACAACATGGGATTGATTGATATTATCAATGAATACACATTTACCCCTTCGGCGCGGCTGGCAAAGTATTATGCCGGAATATGCTATTTGCGGCTGGGCGATTACGAAAACGCCATCAGCTATTTGAGCAAATTCAAATCGAAGGACATCATCCTGTCCTCTATGGCGTTGGGCTGCATCGGCGACGCATACGCCGAAACGGGAGACGTCGACAAAGCCGTTGCCTTCTATAAAAAGGCGGCAAACAACCGGAAAAATGATTTTACTTCCCCGTTTTATCTGCTTCGCGCCGGCATATTGCTGGAACAGCAGGAACGTTACAGGGAAGCCGACGAGCTGTACCGGCGCATCAGGAATGAATACGCCAACACTACCGAAGGACGGAACATCGGCAAATACATTACCCGCGTAGCAATAAAACAAAACCATCAATAAGCAAATGTCCACAGAAAATTTTTCACTAACCGCCGTGCAGACCGAAACGGAACTCGACACGGAAGGTATGAGAATAGGCATCGTTGTATCGCAATGGAACAGCGAGATCACCCGTGCGTTGGAAGCCGGCGCCGTACAGACCCTTGAAAAGTACGGAATGTCCAAAGACGACATCGTTGTGCGGTATGTCCCCGGCAGTTTTGAACTGACTGTCGGCGCGCTGTTGATGACGGAATATGTCGATATGGACGCCGTTATCTGTCTGGGGTGCGTCATTCAGGGTGAAACCCCGCATTTCGACTACATCTGCCGGGGAGTTTCCTTCGGCTTGACCAAAATAGCCGCCGAGACGGGAATACCGATCATTTTCGGCGTACTCACCACCCTTAACAAAGAACAGGCGCTTGAGCGCGCCGGCGGAATACACGGCAACAAGGGCGAAGAAGCCGCGCTGACCGCCATTCGGATGATAACGCTCAAGTGGGACATGATGGATGAGGCGGCGGGTATTAAGAAAAAACAGAAGTTAGAAAAACAGAAGCTAGAAAAACAGAAATTAGAAGAACAGCAAATAGAAGAATAATGTCACTCCACATCAAAATATTTCGGATTTTTTGTATCCTGTGTTTTATTTTTCCGGCAGTTCGTGCGCAGGATTTTGAGTTACAGTCCCCTATTCCTGTTGACACTGCCGTGAAGGTGAAACGCCTTGACAATGGTTTCACCTGCTACCTGCGTTACAATGCCAAGCCCGAAAAGCGGGTTGAATTTCGGCTGGCAGTGAAAGCGGGGTCTATCTGCGAAACCGACCGGCAAAAAGGACTGGCTCACTTTGTGGAACACATGTGTTTCAACGGCACCAAGAATTTCAAGGAAAACGAGCTGATTACCGTATTGGAAGAAATGGGAGTCAAGTTCGGCAACGACCTGAATGCATACACAAGTTTTGATGAAACAGTGTACAAGTTGCAGGTTCCGTCCGACCGCCCGGATCTGATCGACAAGGCGTTTCAGATCATGGAAGACTGGGCGCATCAGGTAACTTTTGCCGATAAGGATATTGATGACGAACGCGGCGTGATTGTCGAAGAATGGCGCGGAGGATTAGGCGCCAACGAGCGGATGCTGCGGAAATATTTGCCCGTGATGTTTCAGGGGTCGCACTATGCCGAACGTTTGCCCATCGGCGACATGGACATTGTGAAAAACGCTCCCTACGACGAGTTGCGCAAGTTTTACAAAGACTGGTACAGACCCGACCTGATGGCATTGGCTATCGTGGGAGACATGCCCGTGAAAGAAATGGACGAAAAGGTGAAGAAACATTTCGCCTCCATACAAAATCCGCCGGACGCCCCTGAAAGAAAAAAATACGACATGCCCGGCAACAAGGAGCCGCTTGTAGCCATTGTTACGGACAAAGAAGCCACCAACCATGTGGTACAGATGCTCATAAAACATCCGAAACAACCGGCAACCCTTGTGAAGGACTACCGGATGTTGCTGATCAGAACCCTGTACAACAATATGATCAACAACCGGCTTGGCGAGTTAAGACAAAAACCGGATGCGCCGTTTTTGTACGCAGGATCGTCTTATGAGGATTTTTACGGACCGGTGGATGTATATTCGCTGTTTGCTTCCGCCAAAGAAAACGAAATCAGCCGTTCCCTTGCCGCATTACTGCTCGAAAACGAGCGGGTCAGGCGGTTTGGGTTTACTGCGAGCGAACTGGATCGCGAGAAACAAGACCTGCTTGCAAGGTACGAAAGGATAGCAAAAGAAGCGGATAAAACCAATTCGGGCAGTTTGGTCGATGAATACATCCGGAATTTTCTGGAAGACGAACCCATCCCCGGACAGATTACCGAAAACGCTTATGCCCAACATTTCATACCCGGCGTCACGCTGGAGGAAATCAATCAGCTGGCAAATATATGGTTAACCGATGAAAATATTTGTGTGATTGTCACCGCGCCGGAAAAAGAAGGCGTACAAATTCCTGCGGAAACCGAGATCATGCGCCTGCTGCAAGACACAAAACAGGCAAACGTTACCGAATATGTGGATCATGTGATTGATTTGCCTTTGGTGACCCAGCCGCCGCAGGGCAGCCGCGTGTTCCGCCGAAAAGACAATCCCGATTTCGGAGTGGTGGAGCTTACCTTCATGAACGGCGTACAGATAGCGCTGAAACCCACCGATTTCAAAAACGACCAGATACTGTTTGCCGGCTTCAGTCCGGGCGGTACGTCCATTTATGCCAACGAAGACTATATGTCGGCAATGATGGCTTCCGGGATTGTTTCGCAAAGCGGGTTGGGCGGTTTTGACCAGATTGCGCTGAACAAAAAACTTGCCGGAAATACCGCCAGACTTTCGCCGTATATCAGCGATCTGTTTGAAGGAGTGAGCGGTTCGGCTACTCCCAAAGATATGGAAACCATGCTGCAACTCAATTATCTGTACTTTACCGATCTCCACCGCGATGAAGATGCATTCGACGCCTACATTTCGCGGATCGGAAATCAGATGAAGAACATGAAAAGCAACCCGTTGTATGCCTATTTGGACTCTCTTTACAAAATAGTGACAAGTAATGACCCGCGTACCGTGACCATTCCTTCCGAAGCGCAAATCAATCAAATCAACCTGAACAACGCCATGCAGATATTCCAGGACCGTTTTGCGGACGCCGGCGATTTTAAATTCGTGATGGTCGGCAATTTTGACGTGAAGACGGTGATCCCCATGCTCGAAAAATATTTGGGCGGACTGCCGTCAAAACAGCGCACGGAAACATGGCGCGACGTGTCTCCCGTATTTCCGCAAGGCGTCGTCGCTTTTGAAGACGCCCGCAATTCGGAAGAACAAAGCAGGGTAAATATCTTCATGAAAGGTGATTTCGCATGGAAATATACGGAACGGATAGCGTTTGCGATCATGGCGGATGTGCTGAACATCAGGTTGCGCGAATCCATGCGCGAAGAACAGGGCGGCGTTTACGGAGTAAGGTTATCGGACAATGCCGGCGCGTATCCGAAACCCAAATATTCGCTTACTTTTGAATGGGGATGTTCACCGGAAAATATTGATAAACTGGTAGCTACCGTCTTTGAGGAAGCGGGGAAAATCAAAACG
>JAISRX010000087.1 GCA_031273395.1 Bacteroidales bacterium
CTAAATTCCATGATTTGCCGACGGTAGAAGCCTTTTAAATAGCCTTTTATATCCGTAATATCCGGCTGAACAACAGGCATGTTCGACCAGAAGTCATTCTTTTTCATGCAGGCATAAACAAGCCCGTCAAGCGATTCAAAATACCTGTAAATCAGATTTTTGGAACACCCTGCTCTTTTTGCTGCCTGATTGATGCCCAATTTCTCAAAACCGACTTCTTCGATTAATTCGCCGATTGCATCAATCAATTTTGCTTCCGATGCTTCCCTGTCTCTTTCTTTCTCTTTAATCATATCAAACCGAATTTATGTGACCAATCGGATACAAAGATAAGTAACCTTTCGGTCACAACAAAACTTTTGAGAAAATATTTTCGGTTTTTTCGCTTAATTTACTGATAATCAAATCTGTTTTTTTTGATATTTGTTCGGCAAAAAAGAGACGGAACTGCTCCAAATCGTACCCTATAAGACGAAATAAAAGCATAAAATGCTGTTTTAGAAGACTTTTCTATGTTAAAATCTTGTCCCGCAGGGGACTTGGGAGAGTATGGGTGTTATCGTTGCCCGTAAGCTGAAGCTTGCGGTTAATAAAATGTCGTCCCGCACGGGACTTGCGGGACAGGCACAGTAGCGCTATCCGCAGGTGGCGCCGCGCTCCACCTGCAATTAATAAAATTTCATCCCTGCGGGATTTTTTACGCATGCGACAATTTGAACGGCGAAGCCCCCGCCGCCGGTCAATGCGTCCGTCCGATTTTCACTGCGTCCGTTTTTCCGCCCTACTGCTCGTCCTTGAAATATATCTTGTAATAATTCATGTCGCGGTCATCGTCGTAGCCCTTTTCAATCAGCTGGCGGTTGCCGTGCACGTAAATATGAAAGTTCTTGTCCAGTTTGATGACGCTTTTGAATACTTTTGCCTGTTTTTTTACCGCAGGGGACGATATTTCAAACTGTTCGTCGATGGCAACATTCCTTTCTTCTTCGTATTGATCCTTGTATTCCCTGAACGATTGTATCACGTCGGGTTGCTGCATCACCTGTCCGGTAAAATCGTCAAGGGAAAAATCGCTGTTTTCCTTGAAAAACCGGACGGACCTGTTCAGCATGTCTGCCTGGTCGGCTTTATCCACGTTAAAATTTTCCGGCAAACGTTCGGTAACAAAATGCCTGCACAAGTCAAGGCACTGTTCGGTTTGATG
Source organism: Bacteroidales bacterium (assembly GCA_031273395.1). Classification (GTDB taxonomy): domain Bacteria; phylum Bacteroidota; class Bacteroidia; order Bacteroidales; family UBA4181; genus JAIRLS01. Next base: position 1,205 of record JAISRX010000087.1, read on the forward strand.
AAAATTGTCGCGGCGTTGGGCAATATTCAGGAAATTATCCCTCCAGTACATGGCTTCGCCGCTTTGCCGCAGATTGTCCACCACCGACACCAGATAGCCGTTTTCCCGTTCGGTGTTGAATATCAGGCAGCCCTTGTCAAGTTTATTGATGTTGATGCCGTCTTCGTACTCTATCTCGAAACTGTCGGAGGTGGGAAACACTTTCAGGAAAGTCTCCTTCGATTCGGACTTGAACAGACCGACGGCGTCCGTTTCTTCCCCGTCGACCACGCAGTTCAGCAGATGCACCACATACAGTTCGCCGCTTTTTATTTTCGGGTGGGTCGATACTTCATGGAGATGCCGCGCAATATGGACGGACTGTTCAAAAAACGATTCCCGGTGGTCGAAAATCTGCGACACGTACCGGTATATCTCGTTGAGGTTAACATCCGATTCGTGTGTCAGATTGAAATATTCTTCCGATTTGAAGGGCGACAGGAAATATTGCAGCAGCAGGCTTTGCACGGCTTCGTCCACATGCACCGGCGCCGTTGACAGCCGGATGTCCTCCTCCTGGGATTTGTTTCCTACCTTGTGGAGCGCCAGCGCATCCATGCTTATTTCTTCCGTATATAACATCTTGTATCAATTTTTATGTCGTGCAAAAGTAATATTTTTCTTCTTCTTTTTTTATTATTTGTATTTTTACGGCAAATATTCGCATCATGAGCAATTTGTTAATTACCGGTGCAAACGGGCAGCTGGGCAGTGAGTTGCGTAAACTTTCCGCCGGATACCCCCATCACCGTTTCTTCTTTACCGACGTGGCGGAACTGGACATTACCCGTCCGGCTGCCATCAATGATTTCCTTGACGGAAACGGGATACGCACCGTTATCAACTGCGCCGCCTACACGGCGGTGGACAAAGCGGAAGAAGCCGAGCAGTCCGCCGCGCTGATCAATGCCGAAGCCGTAGCGCATCTGGCGCTGGCGTGCAACCGCCGTCAAGCCGCATTGATACACATATCCACCGATTATGTATATGACGGCAGGGCGTGCATCCCCTACCGCGAAGAGCATCCCGCCGCGCCGCTGTCTGCCTACGGACGCACCAAACTTGCGGGAGAGCGGGCGGCTTCGAGCGTTGCCAAACACGTGATCCTCCGCACATCGTGGCTGTATTCCGCTTTCGGGAACAATTTCGTGAAAACCATGCTGCGGCTGGGCAGGGAACGGGAATCCGTCAACGTGGTGTTCGACCAGACCGGAACGCCCACATACGCCGCCGACCTGGCACGGTGCATCATGACCGTTGTTGAAAAAGACCGCGAAAATCAGTTCGTGCCGGGCGTCTTTCACTTTTCCGGCGAAGGCGTATGCAGCTGGTACGATTTCGCCCACGCAGTCATGCGGCTGGCAGGATTGAAATGCACGGTGCGCCCTGTCGAAACAAAAGACTATCCCGCGCTTGCCGCGCGTCCGCAGTACAGCGTACTCAACAAAGCCCGCATCAAGGCAACTTACGGCGTCGCCATTCCGCACTGGAGCGAAAGTCTGGAGCAGTGTCTGCGGGAGATAGGGTGAGCAACGGCGCCCCGTCAGCGGTTCATCTCCGTGCAGCGCCGTTTTCTTCGGCACATCCCGCTTCCGCTCACACGTTCAGGTACATCATGAACTGCTCGTAGTGGCTGCGCAGCGTTTCCTCGTGGTGGTTGCGGCTGCGGAAGGACGCCTTGACGGTATATTCGTAGCGGATGAAAGTCCGGATGACGGACGTCAGATCGGTACGGTTGATTTTCAGCGTGATTTCCGTTTTCACCGAATCGGGAGGCGAAGTAATGTAGCAACTCAGTATCTTTGCATCGTTGTCTTCCACGATGCGGGCTATCTGCGACAGGAAGTAATCCGCCGCGTTCACTTCAAGCACCAGTATGCCTCCCGCGCTTTTGGCGGCAACGAGTTCGCCGAAGGCGTGCATCAGTTGTGCGGCAGGGATCATGCCGAGATACCTGTCGTTTTCCGACAGCACGGGCACCACGCTCAGATCGAGGCGCGAGGAGAGTTCGATCACCTCGTACAGATGCTGGTATTCATACACAAAGGGTTTAAACGCGGCAGCGAAATCCGTTCCCACGGGATCGTCCGCCGGACGACCCGTAATGTCCGTTTCTGAGATCAGCCCCCCGTAATCTCCGTGAGAGACAACGGGCAGGTGCGATACGTGAAAAACCTCCATCCGGCGGAGCGCTTCCGATCCTGTTTCCGTGCCTTGCAGGGCGGGAACCGATTCCGATATTAAATTTCTGGCGTACATGAGGATAATTTTAAATGATCAGATGTTTCCCGTTGATGCTCTTTCAATCAACGATGTTTCAAAGACAACGGTGCCCTGATCGGGATTTTTCCCGTTCATCCGGTTCAGGAAAAGCTGCGCGGCTTCCTTGCCCATCCGCACCACGGGATGTTCAATCGAAGACAGGTTGGGTTCGATGATCCGGCACTCCTTTTCATTGTTGAAGCCGATGATCCTTACCTGCCGGGGAACCTGCACCTGCATTTCCTTCAGGGTGAGCAGGGCATTGATTGCCACGTCGTCGTTGAAGCAGGAGATGCCGTCGGGCGGTTCGGGCATTTGCATCAGGCGTCTGACATGCTGCGGGGTGTATTCCGGATTGGTGCCGTTTTCCACCAGCAGTTCCGGAACAAAAGGCACGTGGTAGTCGCTCAATGCCTTTTTGTAGCCCCTGATGCGGTTCTTGGCGATGGTAAGCACCTGCGGACCGCTCAGGTGGGCAAGTCGCCGGCAGCCTTTCCCGATCAGGTGTTCGGTTGCCGTGTATGCCGCCTTCTCGTGGTCGATGATCACCTTGGGACAGTCTATTTCATCGCTCACCCTGTCGAAGAGGATCACCGGAAACCGATCCCTGACAAGGGTTCGGAGATAGTCCGTGTGGCGCGTGTTTCCCGAAAGGGAAACGATCAGTCCGTCCACGCGGGCGGCTACCAGCTGTTTGATCACCTCGTCTTCCTGTTCCGCCGACTCGTTGGATTGTCCTATCAGCACGTTGTATCCCGCCGGCAGCACGACGTCCTGTATGCCGCTGATTGCCGAGGAAAAATACTTGTGCGCTATTTCCGGCACCACCACTCCCAGGGTAAACGAACGATGGCTTTTCAGCCCCTGCGCCTGCGGATTGAAGTGGAAACCCCACTGTTCCGCCAGCCGGAATACCTTTTCCTTGGTCTCCGGACTGATCTGGTACGAGTCGTGCAAAGCCCGCGAAACGGTTGATTTCGAGAGATTCAACTCGCGGGCGAGATCATCAATTGTTCTTTTTTCCGAAAACATTTGTACGTTTGATTAGCATGATTATTTGATGGGAAACGACTGCGAAGTTACATGTTTTTATTGAAAAATATCAAAATCATTTGGAAAATATGACAAATAGTAGCTACATTTGTTGCATTATTATTCTTTCGCCGACCGAATGAAATACGAAAAGATGAAGATACTTTTATGGTTGCTGCCGCCTGCCGTTGCCGGCTGCTGTTTGTGGAGCTGCAAAAAAAACGCTCCGTATCCGGAAATTCCCGAAATACACCTTCAAAAGGTGGAGATACTAAGTGAACCCGACGCCCTGGGCGGAAAGATCAAGACAGCCCGCGTCACGTTCCTTTTTGCCGATGGAGACGGTGATTTGGGCGATATGGGCGGGAACGTCAGCAAAATACATTACCGCTGGATGCAAAAAATGCCGGGCGGGCAATACGAGGAATATCTCTTTCCTTCGGATATGCCTACCGAACTGCTCATCCCCTACGACGAGGTGATGAACAGGGAAGAAGCCTACAACCAACTGTTGAAAGGCACGATGGACGCCACCCTGAGCGTGCCGTCGGGATCATCTGCGGCAGGCGTGGACACGGTGAAGATCGAACTTTTTATTGTTGACCGGGCAGCCCATCCGAGCAACGTGGAAATTACCCCCGACTTCAGCCTTCAGACAGACTCGCTTGTTATCGAATTGGGAAACAGGCAAATTTGGGAATAACGCGGGAATTTTCAATTATTCCGAAATTTTCCATTTCTTCACAAAATACTTTACAGGGAGATAGATGGTGAAGATGCTGATGCAGACCACCGAAAGCAGGATCATGGCGAAGTCCTGCCAGTGCAGCGCTACGGGATAGGCGTCCACCACGAAGGTACCCGTGTTGGAAAACGAAACGAACCCGGTGGCGCTCTGTATCATGCAGAGGATCGCTCCGATGAACATGCCTGCCAGAACGCCCGAAAGCACAATGATCCATCCCTGAATGATAAAAATACGCCCGATCTGTTGCGTGTTTGCGCCCATACCCTGCAGCACGGACAGGTCGCTTTTCTTTTCGATCATCAGCATCGAAAGCGATTCCACAACGTTGAAGGAGGCGATCAGCAACACAAAGGCGAGGATCATGAATCCCACCCATTTTTCGTACTGCAGCATGCGGAAATAAAACTCCTTTTGCTGACGGGCATTCTTCACGGTAAACGATGCGCCGAACATTTCCGCGACGCGCGCCTGTACCCTGTCGATATTCGCGCCCGGTACGACCTTTATTTCGACTGCGCCCGTGATGCTGTCGTTTTCCAGCAAATCGCGGGCAAACCTCAAGGGTACGAGCAGATACTGCGCGTTGATTTCCTCGTCGATGGCAAATACGCCGGAGGGGAAAATATATTTTTCGTTAACGGATTCTTCCGGATTGAGTGAAACGGAGGACGTGTTGCGGATGGCAAACAGATGCACCGGCGTGATGAAATGCAGTCCGATGTGCAATTTTCCCGCCAGCACGGCGCCTATCGCCGCTTGCGGATTGCCGTTTTCCCAAAGCCGGAAAGCGCCGTCGAGCATCATCGTGTCGATGCCGGTGACCCTGTAATATTGGTCGTCCACGCCTTTCAGGACGCCTATTTCCTGTTGTTCGTCGTAGCGGATCAGGACATTTTCCTCAACGGTCTGCGAAAAGGCGTACACGTCGGGGTCTGCTTCCAGCCGGCGCAGCGTTGCCGTATCCGCCGCAAATGTTTTTCCTTCCGCCGCGGCGACTTTCAGATCGGGATCGAACGTGCCGTACAGCGTGCGGGCAAGCTCCTCCAGCCCGTTGAAAACGGACAGCACCAGCACCAGCGCAATAACCCCCACGGCAATTCCCGTCACGGAAACCGCAGAAATAACGCCCACTGCATGGTGCGATTTTTTGGCAAAAAGATAACGGCGGGCTACCAGCAACGGAAAATTCATCTTATTTAGTTCTTTTGAGCAACATGGCTGCGGTTTTTTTTAACTCTGCCTTTCGCGAAGCATCCGGTATTTTCACCGCCTGCAAATGTTCCATTGCCTCGCTGCTGTAGGTTTCCATAGCTTGTTCCGCTGTACGGCGCACATCCAGCAGATCGTAGATTGCCGTCGCCCTGCGTATCTTTTCCCCATCGGCAATTTCTCCGTTGCCGATCAGCTCGAGCAGTTGCCGCCGTGTGGCGCTGTCGGCTTTTTCGAGGGCGGAGAGCAGCAGGAACGTTTTTTTTCCGCTCAAAATGTCGCCGCCTGTCGCCTTTCCGAACATACGGGGATCGGCGTACACGTCCAGCAAATCGTCCCGTATCTGAAAAGTCAGCCCCAGGGCGACGCCAAAACGGTACAGCGCCTCCGTGTTTTGCTGTTCCGCTCCGCCGCAGAGAGCGCCGATCTTCAGGCTTGCCGCCAGCAGCGCTGCCGTCTTCAGGCGAATCATGTTCAGATATTCCCCGATGGAAACGTCCGTGCGGCGCTCAAAATCCATGTCATACTGCTGTCCCTCGCACACCTCCAGGGCGGCAGCGGAAAACGCCTCCAGCAGCGCGGGCAGCAATTCCGTTTTTGCGCGGCAGAGATAGCGGTATGCCAGCACCTGCATGGCGTCTCCGGAGAGTATGGCGACGTTTTCCGACCAGCGCCGGTGTACCGTCGGGCGGTTGCGACGAATATCGGCATGATCCATCACATCGTCGTGCAGCAGGGTGAAGTTGTGGAACACTTCGAGGGCTACCGCAGGTATCAGCGCCGGTTGTATGTCGTCGCCAAACAGGTTGCACGCCATCAGTGCAAGCACGGGACGGATGCGCTTGCCGCCCGCTTCAAGGGCATATTCAACAGGGGCGTACAGATTTGCCGGTTCTCCGGCGCCGATGTTCAGTTTTGCCAGTTGCGCTTCCACCATCGCGCAACATTCTTCAAGGGTGTATATCATGTCTTTGCTGTTTGGATGAAACGGTCCATCAGGGTGTATCCCTCGGTGATGTATCGTCCGGCAGCAATGCCGTTTTTTTCGGTATAGGCGGTGACGGGACGCCGTTGGGCGTCCGTGCTCCGGTAAATGAGGTAGGGGACGGGGTCGGAAGTATGCGTCCTCCGTCTCAGCGGGGTGGGATGATCGGGCAGCACCATCACGGAATACGCCTCTCCGGAAGCGTCCAGCGCCTCTTTGACGGGCAGGACGATTTGCTGGTCGATGATTTCAATCGACTTTACCTTGTTCATTATTTCATGACGATGACCACATTCGTCGGGCGCTTCAACGTGCAGATAAACAAAATCTTTTCCCTTTTTCAGCAATTGCTCAATGGCAGCCTGCGCCTTGCCGTCGAAGTTGGAATGCATATTTCCCGTAGCGCCCGGCACATCCACTGCTTCCAGTCCGGCGCACAAACCGATGCCCAGCACAAGATCCACGGCGGAAATCACGCTCCCTTTCAGCCCGTATTTATCTTCAAAGTTCGGCAGCGCCGGACGTTTCCCTTCGCCCCACAACCAGACGGAGGTTGCCGGACGCAAGCCGTCCCTTTGCCGGCGAACATTCACGGGATGAGTGCGCAACAAACCGGCGCTTCGTTCCATCAGGTCAAGCAGCAACGCTCCCGCCTCGCCTTGCGGGAGGTATTGCGCTATCGGACGTTCCGGAATGTCGTGCGGAGGCGTCAGGATGTTTCCCGTTTTTCCGCCGTTCCACACCAGCAGATGGCGGTAGCTGCGTCCTGCATGAAAATGCAAGCGGTCGGTACCCAAATGTTCTTCGACGCTTTTGATCAACACGGCGGCTTCTTCCGAAGAAATTTCATCGCTGCTGTAATCAATCATCGTTTTCGCGCGGTAGGGTTCGTGGTCGCTGAGAGTTACCAGATTGCAGCGCAGGGTAACGTCGGTCTCTGCCAGCGGTATGCCCATGCTGATGGCTTCCAGGGGGGAGCGTCCGCTGTAGAATACCGCCGGATTGTAGCCCATTACCGACAAATTGGCGGCGTCGCTACCCGGCGGTATTCCTTCCGGAACGGTTTTCACCATTCCAAGTTCACCGTATTCCGTTAAATAATCGATAGCCGGTTTGTTGGCGACCTCAAGCGGCGTTTTTCCGCTCAGCTCGTCCACCGGTTCATCCGCCATCCCATCGCCGAGTATTACAATATATTTCATATCTGTTTGAATTAATGAGCCTAAAAGCCCATACGCTGTCATTCGCCCGGTCAAACCGGAGACGGCGCAAACTTAGATAAAAAACACGAAATAACCATTAAATTTTTAATTCTGCCGTTATTTGTCCGGAAACGGTAAAAGAGGGCGCCGTTTACATAATGGGGAAGGGAAGGGGGATTCCCAAGTGAGTTTACCACGTTGAGCATCTCCGGTATCCACAGTATAATCATACTTCGCGCGGTTTGGTTTTGTGCATTGACCGTGATTGAGAGGCGGATTTTCATCGCCGCAGGTCGGAACAATTTGAACGGCGAAGAACTAATACCTGTACTTACTTTTCCCTTCCGCTTCGTTCCTGTTTTTTATCGCTACCGGCGTGAACCCCCACCTGTAATCGCGGTTTGCGAAGAGGGAGTACCGCGGCTGCGGACGGTCGCCCCAACTGTTGTATCCTGCAACTCCCGTCATTCGCATATCAACGCAAACCTCAACATATACTGCACTCGGTTATAGTCTTGTGTTTTTTAGCCTGTCGTACCCCGCCCCGCATTTCATACGGGGTTATCAAAGGGTAACGCCTGCGGCGTTTTACGTCTATGCAGGGCTGTGCGCAACCCCGACAGATAGAGCCATTTGGCAATAAAATTGCCAAAATGTCTCGATCGTTATTTGTGCCATTTGTCTGCCTTTCAGGCATTTCCAAAATTTCAAAATTTGAAATTTTGGAAAA
>JAISRX010000004.1 GCA_031273395.1 Bacteroidales bacterium
CCCACGGAGGCAGAATGGGAATATGCAGCCCGCGGCGGTCAGCAAACCCACAATTACGATTACAGCGGCAGCAATACGGTTGGCGATGTGGCGTGGTACCTTGACAACTCTTATGCACTTGGCAGCGGTGCGGACTACGGCGCTCATCCGGTAGGCACGAAAGCAGCCAATGAACTGGGCATTTACGACATGAGCGGTAATGTGTGGGAGAGGTGCAGCGACTGGTATGGCAACGTTTACCCGTCTTCAGCCGACAATCCTACAGGCGCTTCTTCAGGCTCCTACCGCGTGGGTCGTGGCGGCAGCTGGAGCAGCAGTGCCGCGTACTGTCGCGTGTCTTACCGTTACTACGAAGCGCCCGGCGCTCGCTACTACAACGTTGGCTTCCGCTTGGCTTGCAGTTCCAATTAGCCGGCGGGCAAGCAATGGAAATTGTGCCGCAAGCGAAGATAGGGACGACCGAAGCGAAAAGGCACAATTTCTTCAATACCGCGAAACGGAAATATTTAGCGCAAGCGCATGGCCTACTATCGGCGCTAATGCCGAATGGGGCATTGGAGACGGCAGCGGCAGCGGCAAATGGTGGAAATCGCTCGGCAACTGGAACGGCGGCAATCCCGTTTATCCCAAACTGTGGTTTGAGGAATGATCCTCCGACCGGTGGAACATCGAAACATCCCGTACAGGTAAAAGCGTACGGGATTTTTTTGTGCGGGCGCGAACCCTAACGGGGTTTTGACCCCTGTGAGGGTTTGCTGCGTTCCCTGCGATGGTACGGGCGTTACGCGCAACGCCCCTGCGGTGACGAAGGCGTTGATGCCATTGCCCCGTCCCCATGCGGTCATCAGCCGTCCATCATCTCCTCCATTATATCACCGTCAGATCCTTTATTCGCATCCATCCTTTGTTTCCGTCTGCGATGCGTATTTCGCACCATTCGTCGATGCGGTCTTCAATATGTACTTTGACGCCTTCGTGCAGGATGAAGAGGTTGTTGCCGCTGTCGTCGGGCGAACTTTTGACGGTTACCGACGGCGCAAAAACAATGGCTTCGTCGGTGCGTTCCACGTTTGCCTTCTGCAAGCCGGCGAAAGTAAATGCCCCGGCAAACATCAGGAAACACAAGACCCCGATGGAAAATGCAATTCGTTTGACGCCCAACTTTCGCACAAACAAAAATACCAAACCGAAGCTCAGCGTAAGGATAAAGCACCAGATACTCAACCACGACCACATCCGTACGGAAAACAGATCGCGGACGGCTTTGCCCCACGTAATGAGGAACAGTTCGGGTACTGCCTCCACCTTGTCGAAGATCAGTGTCCGCGACAGTTGCAGGTTGAAGTCGATGGCTTCGTCGCCGGGCGACAATCGCCGCGCACGCTCGTAGTACAGGATAGCCGATTTGATGTCGTGATTTTTGAAACAGGCGTTACCCATGTTGTACAGCAAACCGGCTGACGTCCACCCGTCGTCCGTCAGCTTCCGGTACTGTTCGATGGCTGCGGTAAATTCGTTTTGCCGGTACAGGCGTTCCGCACGGTTCAGGGCGCTGTCCGCATCCGATGCGCGGCACAAAACCGGCAAGGCAACAAACAACAGCAAAAATATGGATTTGAAACGTATCATCCGGATCAGGTATTAGAAATTGGAAACTGGGAATTATTCATCGCTTTCTGCATTTTATTGATCACATCCACGGCGCGGTCGTAGAGTGTTTTCATGTCTGCCACTTCTTTCGACGGCGCATAACGGGCAAATTCGCAATCATCGATCACGCCGATAAATTCATCAGCCGACGCATCGTCCACCTGATGCTGCTGCATGGCAAGTTTGCCGTTTTCTTTCGACAGTTCGGCTATCGGGATGTTCAGCTTGTCGCTGAGGTAGCCCCACAATGCGCGCGACAGTTCCTCGTACATTTTTGCCTGCTGCCCGCTGTTCATGCAGGCGCGCGCCTGTTTCAACCGCCGGGCTGCATAGCGGCTGGCGCGCCTGTTCTTCACCAAAGCCGCATCGGCATATTTGCGGATATATTTGCGCCGGAAATAAACGATAAAGGAAAAAGTCAGCAACGGCAGGATATACCACAGGCAAAATCCCCATGTGCCGAAAAAATGATCGCCCGACCGGTACAGCGCCATGTCCGACGGTTTGATGTACCGTATGTCCTTTCCGAGAAATTTCACATCTTCGCGCGTTACTCCGCTGATCACCGTCGTTCCGGGCTGCTCGTCTCCTTTTTCCACTGTCAGGATGTACTCTTCGGAATGTACGGTTTTGTACTGCCGAGCCTGCGGATCGAAATAACTGAACTCAATGGAGGGCAGCTTGTAAGTTCCGCCGTGTCGCGGGATGATCAGGTATTCGAACGTTTTGCTTCCCGCCGTGGCGGTGGCGTTCAAGCTGGTATTGATTTTCGGGTCGAACGGGTCAAAATCGGGCGGGAAATTGATGCGCGGCGCATCCACGAATTTAATGTTGCCCGAACCGGATATCACCACTTTCAGCGTCACCGGATCGTTGGCTTTCATTTCCGTTTTGTTGACGGAAACATCCATTTTCAGTTGTCCCACCCCGTTGGTAAAGGAAGCCGGTTTGCCTTCGGGCAAAGGCATGACGGTAACTGCTACCGCATGGCTCTTTACTTCGCGGGGGATTGTTTGCACCATGCCGCCGAGCAAGTCGTCGAACAGGCTGTACGAGCGGGTTTGTACCCGTTGAGGCACTCCCACCTCCATGCTGCACGGGCTGATGGTGAGCGTGCCGCTCTTTTGCGGAAAAAGAATTACCTGCTGCAATACGCCTGTTCTGTACATTTCCCCGTTCACATTTTCCGGTTCGAGGCTTCTCAATGGCGGCGTTTCCAGTTCCTGTTTGTAAAACCCCTCGAAATTGGGCGGTTTGAGGTGGTTGATCGACGAGATGTTCACCTTTGAAAACAACTTGAGCGTGGCGGTAATGTGTTCGCCCTGGTAGATTTTTGTCCGGCTGGGAATCACGCTGACGAAGATGTCGCGGTGGTCGGTTTTCACCTGCGGGTTATCCGGCTTGGCGGTTGCGCTCTCCTGTTGCGGCGGGGCTTGTCCCTGCTGAGCCGGCTGTCCCGGCGACGTGCCTGCAATCACCTGCACCTGTACCGGTGCGGACTGGTATTTTTTCCTGTCCACCGTCACCTCAACGGGCGGTATCTCGTGCGTCCCTTCCCGCGACGCCTGTATCGCGTAGGAATAGGTAACGGTAACGGACGAAACGGTTTTATTGCCCGAAAAATAACTCCGATAACCCTGTTGCATCCCCATGTTCCGGACGATCTTGAATGTGGGCATTTCGGGAAATTCAGGCGCTGACGACTGGGCATTAACCTTCACGTCCAGCTGGAAGGGTTCGCCCACCCGAACCACACGCGGACATTCCACCGTCACATTCACCTGTGCCTGTATCCAAACGGACAAAAAGAAGAAAAATACAGATAAAAAATATTTCATTTTTAATATCGCATTTTGAAATTATCGTAATTTTATATGCAAAGTAACATTAAAAATTCCAGACATCAGCAAAAAAACATCGCCTACCAGTTCTTTTCTATACCGGGACGGTAGCCGGCTCTTTCCTTTTTCTGCAATTTTTCCTGCAATTCTTTTTCTTCCCGGGCAATGGCTTCCAACATGCGCTGGGCGTCTTCCCGTGAAATCTGTTGCTGATTTTGACGATCCTGCTGTTGCTGATCCTGATTTTTTTCCTGATCTTTGTTTTGATCCTGATTTTGCTGCTGCTGTTGATCCTGCTTTTCTTCCCGATCTTTGTTCTGATCTTTGTTTTGATCTTTGTTCTGATCCTGATTTTGTTGCTGCTGCAATAACTTCAGTGCATACGACAGGTTGGTTTTGGTATCCACATCGTTCGGATTGTTGCGCAATGCCTGTTTGTAAGCGTCAATGCCTTCCTTCAGCTTTTGCTGTTGCACGCAGGAATTGCCCAGGTTATAGTAAGCGCGCGCCTTATCCTCCTTGTCTGCCATACCTGTGGCGGCGGCTTCGAACTGTTTGCCCGCCTCGTCGTATTTTTTCTGGCGGTAGAGCGCATCGCCCAGGTTGAAAGCGGCGTTGCCCGCATTGGGAACCGCATCAAGCGCTTTGCGATAAGCTGTTTCCGCCTCTACAGGCTTTTCCGCCTCGTACAGTTTGTTGCCTGTCCGCATCTCTTTGCGGAAATCCGGCTTTTTAACCTTCGTTTGCCGGAGCGTGTCGTCGCCTTTCGTCGCGTCCTGTCCCCAGGCGGCAACAGTGGCGACGCTCACAATCAGTATGGATATTACCTTTTTCATATCAGTATCATATTTAATTCCGCATGCAAAAATACGATGTTCCCCGTATTAAAAAAAGTTAATTAATCTTTAAAAGTTTAAAATTATGGTGAAAGGGTGGGGGAGGAGGGAAGCGGAAATTGAGGATGGACGCCGGACAGTGAGGGGAACAGTTGGCGTCACCGGCAGGGGCGCGCCTGCATGTTCGCCCTGTATCCGTCATTGCGAACGGTGATCGTAAAATCAAACAGGGGAAGATGATCGGCAGAAACGGACGGCTATAGGGTGTGTTTACCTTCGGCAAAACCGTCAAATGTATCATTTATCGGGACAATCCTTGAGTAGTTGCGGAAAAATATTTCTTCCATCCTGTGGAAATTATTTTTATTTGTAATAGAAATTTTATTTATCTTTGTCCCGTTCTTTATTGGATGAAAAATGAAAAGAAGTGCAGGAAACAGGTTGATGGTGATATGGCTGTTATTAGCCGTATTTGCATTGCCTTTTACTGCAAAATCCATTCATCTCCGCCATATTGATACGGATTGCGCCGGGCATGCCCACCACGACAGCGACAACTGTCCGGTGTGTCATTTTGCCCTGTTCTCCTTTATAAAAGCGGAACAGATCGAACTTTCCGCCGCAATACCGCACAGTTTTACCCGTTCTTCCGTCTGTCGGGACAAACCGTATATCTGCTTTGTTTGTTCCTGCTGCGTGCGGGGACCTCCCGCCGCCTGACGCATCTGCGTTTTTCCTTTCAGGGCGGATTTCAGCAGGCTGCCCTTATCATAATTGTATTTACAAAACAGCTAATAGTATGCGTATCGGATACATTCCGGTAATGTGTGTATGGTTGTATATGTTGCATGTAAATGCTCAGGAACCTGATTCCGTCAGGACTCTTCTCCTGAACGGCGTGGACGTCCATGACTCGTACGGGCGGGTGGTTCGGCGCGAGTCGGCGTTGCCGGTGAACGTTGCCGACAGCAGTTTCCTGCGCAAGCATTTTACGGGCAATCTGGTACAGACACTGGCGCACATGCCGGGTATCCATTCGATGGACATCGGGTCGGGTTTTTCCAAGCCCGTTATCCGTGGAATGGGATTTAACCGTATTTCCGTAACGGAAAACGGCGTCAAACAGGAAGGACAACAGTGGGGAGCCGATCACGGTCTTGAAATAGACGCTTTCGGCGCCGAACGGGTTATTGTCCGCAAGGGACCTGCATCGCTTCTCTACGGCAGCGATGCAATGGGCGGAGCCATTGAGATTACCCATCTGCCGCCGCCGTCCGAAAATCAAATTTTCGGAGAGGCTGCGCTGTCGGGTAAATCGGTGAACGACGACTTGGGCGCCAGCGTGATGCTCGGCGTCAAAAAAGACGCATGGCACGCCAAAATACGGTATTCCGCCCAAAATTTCGGCGATTACCGTATCCCCGCCGACACCATTGTTTACCTCACCCAGCGGTTGCCGGTTTACGGGCGGAAGTTGAAAAACACTGCCGGTGTTGAGCGCAATGCCGCACTGTATGCCGGATACCGGAAAGGACGGTATTCCTCCGCCTTTGCGGTGAGCAACGTCTATCAGAAAACCGGTTTTTTCGCCGGAGCGCACGGTATCCCCGATGCTTCCCGTTTGCAGGACGACGGCAATCCACGCGACGTGGGGCTGCCCTACAGTACGGTCAATCACCTGAAAGTGTCCTCGCGGCAGCAATATACTGCCGGGGCGGGGGTGTCCGTTTCGCTGGACGCCGGCTATCAGAACAACCACCGCGAAGAGTGGAGTGCGTTCCATACGCATTACGGAAATCAGCCCGTGCCGGAACGCGATCCCGACAGGGAACTTGTTTTCCACCTGCATACGTACAGTTTGTCGGCAAAGCTGCACCTGACGCGCCCGTCCGCATGGGAGCATACTGCCGGATGGGATGTGCAGTACCAGCAGAACCGCATCGCCGGATATTCGTTCCTGCTGCCGGAGTACCGCCGCTTTACCGCGGGTTTGCTCTGGCTCACGGCATGGCGTCCGCACGGCAACGTGACCGTCAGCGGCGGCGTCCGTTACGACGAGGGACGGATGGATATTTCGGCATATACCGATCCGTATCTGGAAGCGTATCTTGCCAAACGCGGCTATGCCGGCGAAACGGCAGAGGCTTACAAATGGCGCAGCTACCCCGTGAACCGGCGGTTCGGCAACCTGTCCGGTTCGCTGGGCGTTGTGTGGAATCCTGCCGGCGGGCATTGGTTGAAAGCAAACATCGGACGCAGTTTCCGCCTTCCGGGCGCTAATGAACTTGCGGCAAACGGGCTGCATCACGGCGCCTTCCGTCATGAACAGGGCAGTCCGACCCTCTCCTCCGAAAGGGGATGGCAGTTGGATATGTCGTATGCGTATGAGCGGGAAGGCGTATCTGTTTCCGTATCTCCTTTTGCAAGCCGGTTTGGCAATTATATCTTCCTGAAGCCTTCCGGCGAATGGTCAGTGCTGCCTCATGCGGGACAGATTTACCGTTACACGGGCGTCAAGGCGCTGTTTGCCGGTGGAGAAATCGCCGCGGGCGTCGACTTCCTGCGACGTTTTCGCTACAATGCTTCCGCCGAATACGTGCATACCCGCAACCTCGACGAACGGGTTGCCCTGAGTTTTTCGCCTCCGGCTTCCATGCGCCACGCTTTGGTCTGGAAAGGGAAACACGTGCGGGTGGAAGCGGAATGGCAGGGCATTGCCGCACAGCGTCGCGTAGCGAAAAACGAAGACCCGACGCCCGGAGCAAGTTTGTTTCATCTGGGAGCAACAGCCGACGTCCGTATTGGAAAGGTAAACGCGGAAATGACCCTTTCACTTCTCAACCTGCTGAACAAAAGTTATTACCATCATCTCAGTTTTTACAGGAAAGTGGAAATCCCCGAACCGGGGAGAAACTTTCAAATTTTTATTAAAATACCTTTTAAACAAAACATAAAATAATTTAAAAATGAAAACACATATTTTTTATATTTATATCTGCCTGACGGCAGCAGTAACGGTTCTTTCTGCATCATGCGACGACAGCGGGCAGGGAGACGCCGTCAAACCCGTAATTGAACTTCATGAACCCGCAGAGGGCGATGTGCTGAAAACAGGCAGCGATGTTCATTTTGAAATGGACTTGTCGGACGACGTGGAACTCAAGTCCTACAAAGTGAACATTCACCCTAATTTCGACGGACACTCCCATAACAAAGCCGGCGAAGAAACGGAAGCGACGGTGGATTTCGAGTTTGAGCGCTCATGGGATGTATCGGGAAAGAAGAATGAGCACGTGCATCATCATGAGATAGAGATTCCCGAAAACGCCACGCCCGGAGCTTACCACCTGATGGTGTACTGCACGGACGCTGCCGGCAACGAAGCCCACATTGCCGTGAACATCGAACTCAGCCACGACGGAGAGGAGCATGACCATGATGACGATGAGCATGACCACGATGAGCATGACGATTGAAAAGGACTGAAAACGGTTCAAAAAAACGGGGACGCTATTTTTGCATCCCCGTTTGTTTTTGTGATAAGGAACGTGAAATAAATAAAATAGAACGGTTTAGCCCGAAGGGCTTGATTTTCATCACCGCAGGCGGGCGACCTGCGGACACAACAAATACTTATTTCTGCCTGAACTGACGCTCTTCGACCAAAGGGAGAAAAAGGCAGGACTTAATTTTATTTCAAAGTCCCGCCTTTCAGTC
>JAISRX010000150.1 GCA_031273395.1 Bacteroidales bacterium
AGGGTGGAGACCCGAAAGACAATGCCCGGGCGGAGCGGATCAACAACACGATGAAGAATGAACTTCTCAAAGGAATGGTCTTCCACCGTATTGAAGAAGTAAAAACGGCTGTCACTGTGGCGGTAGAGTTTTACAATCATGAAAGACCGCACATGAGTATTGACATGATGACACCGGAGGAGGCAGCCGCCTGCACCGGAGAAACAGATAAAAGATGGACAGGTTACAGACTTATCGCTATAAAAAATCGAATGGATGGCTTGGAAAACGCTGAAAAAGGGTTACCTTTGCCGGCGCTGTCATGGGTTTCCTTTCGGGCTACGCCCTCCAGTCAACTCCTGACAGCGATAAGACTCAACGAGTAAACAAATATCAGGCATAACAGTTTGAAGTCAACAAATATCAGGTATTAGTACAAATCCGAGTCAACTTTTCTACGCGATAAGACTGGAAACAGTCAACCTAAATCAGGAAATGACAGTTCGCCTTAACGCGAAATGACAGTCCCGAAAGCACCTTTACCGCAGGGACACGGCACGCCGCATCCCTGCCACCGGAGGGAACACAACAAACCCCAGCAGTATTTAAAATCCTGCAGGGGTGGTTTGTCTGTTTCCCGTAGCCGGTTAGCTGCCGGCGATTCCGGCAATCTGGCTGTTGAGGGTTCGGATGCGGCTCTCGGCGTCCGCCTTCTTTTTGCGCTCCAGCTCCACCACCTGAGCGGGGGCGCTGTTCACAAAACGTTCGTTGGAGAGTTTCTTCATCACCGAAGCCAGAAACTCTTCCTGGTATTGCAGTTCCGCTTTCAGTTTTCCCGTTTCTTCCGCCGCGTCTATCCTGCCTTCCGTCGGCACAAAAAATCCGGTGGCGCGCACGGCAAAGCGTATGGCGTTTTCCGGCGGGCTGTCCGCGCGGGTAATTTCCGAAAGACAGCACATACGGCGCAGCAGTTCGGGGAAGGGCGCTTCGCCGGCAACCAGCAGCCGCAGGGGTTCCCTTGCGGGGATGTTTTTTTCCCGCCGGACGGTGCGTATTGCCGCCACGGTTTCCTTCAGCTGTTCAAAAGCGTCGATGAGGTCGGGACGCTGTTTTCCCGGCAGGGGCAACGGCGAGAGCATGATGCTTTCGCCGTCGCTCCGCCCGCCGAGGCGGTGCCACAGTTCTTCGGTGATGAAGGGCATGAAGGGGTGCAGCAGGTGGAGGAGTTTTTCAAGGAAAGAGAGCGCTTCGCGGCGCGTTTTCCCGTCGACGGGCTGCCGGTAGTCTGGCTTGATCATTTCGAGATACCACGAGGAAAACTCGTCCCAAAACAGTTTGTAGATGCACATCAGGGCTTCGGAAAGGCGGTATTTGCCGAAGAGGTCGTCCACCTCGGCAATGGCGGCGGAGAGCAGCGCGTCGAACCATTCGCCCGCCTGCATCGAGGCGACGGGCTGTGCCAGCGTTTCGTCCGGCTGCCATCCCGTGATCAGGCGGAAGGCGTTCCATATCTTGTTGTTGAAATTGCGTCCCTGTTCGCACAGCGCTTCGTCGAAGGGGAGGTCGTTTCCGGCGGGGGAAGTAAGGAGCATGCCCATGCGCACTCCGTCCGCTCCGTAGCGGTTCATCAGTTCCACGGGATCGGGCGAGTTGCCCAGCGATTTGGACATCTTCCGTCCCAGCTTGTCGCGGACGATTCCCGTGAAGTAAACGTTGCGGAAGCAGGGCGCGCCGCGGTATTCGTAGCCCGCCATGATCATGCGCGCCACCCAGAAGAAGATGATTTCGGGCGCCGTCACCAGATCGGAGGTGGGGTAATAGTAGCGGACGTCCTCATTGTCCGGTCGGTTGATGCCGTCGAACACCGAGATGGGCCACAGCCACGATGAGAACCACGTGTCGAGGCAGTCTTCGTCCTGCCGCAAGTCCTCCGGTTGCAGCCGGTCGTTGCCCGTTTGCCTGCGCGCCGGCAGGAGGGCTTCTTCGGCGGTTTCCGCCACCACTAATCCTCCCCCGGGCAGGTAATACGCCGGGATGCGGTGTCCCCACCACAGTTGGCGGCTGATGTTCCAGTCCTTGATGTTGCTCATCCAGTGGCGGTACATGTTCCTGAACTTGGCGGGATGGAAGCGTATCTCCCCGTTTTCCACCGCTTCAAGGGCGGGTTTTGCCAGCTGTTCCATCTTCAGGAACCACTGCATGGACAGTTTCGGTTCAATGGGTACGTCGGTGCGCTCGGAATATCCCACGCTGTTGGTATATGGTTCGGCTTTTTCCAGCAACCCCCGCTGTTCGAGTTCCACCGCTATCCTTCGGCGCGCCTCGAAACGGTCTGTTCCCTCGTATCCGGGGCAGCAGGCGTTGAGCGTTCCGTCGTCGTTGAAAATGTCGATGACCTCAAGGCGGTGCTTCTCGCCGAGCATGTAGTCGTTTGCGTCGTGGGCGGGCGTTACCTTCAGGAAACCAGTTCCGAACTCCATGTCCACGTACCGGTCTTCTATGACGGGCACAACGCGGTTGATCAGTGGAACCACGAGCTTCTTCCCCTTCATGTGGGCGGTTTTGGGGTTGTCGGGATGAATGCACACCGCCACGTCGCCGTAAATGGTTTCCGGGCGGGTGGTGGCAATCACCGCGAAGGCTTTCTCCGCGCCGTCGTCCGGGCGCCGTTGCTCATCCACAAAGTAGCGAATGTAGTACAGTTTCCCGTGTTCTTCCCTGTGGATGACCTCTTCGTCGGAAATGGCGGTTTGGGCAGCCGGATCCCAGTTCACCATGCGCACGCCGCGATAAATCAGTCCCTTGTTGTACAGGTCGACAAAGGTTTTGATGACGCTCCGGGAACGCGCCTCGTCCATGGTGAAGCAGGTTCTGTCCCAGTCGCACGACGCGCCGAGTTTCTTTAGCTGTTCGAGGATGATGCCTCCGTGTTTGTGCGTCCATTCCCACGCATGGCTGAGGAACTGTTCGCGGGTGAGGTCGGCTTTGGCAACGCCCTCCGCGGCAAGTTTTGCCACCACTTTGGCTTCGGTGGCAATGGAGGCATGGTCGGTACCCGGCACCCAGCAGGCGTTTTTGCCCGCCATGCGCGCCCGCCGCACCAGAATGTCCTGAATGGTGTTGTTCAGCATGTGTCCCATGTGCAGCACGCCGGTCACGTTCGGCGGCGGGATAACCACCGTATAGGGTTCGCGCCCGTCGGGAACCGACTTGAAAAGTTTGTGGCGCATCCAGCAGGCATACCATTTCTCTTCGGTTGCCGCAGGGTCGTATTTGGAAGGATTCTGTTCCATTGTTTTATATTTTCTCCTGTTTTAAAATAAGGGCGCAAAGATAGGTGAAATTTCCGAATTATGCACGGCAGGCAACAAAACGGGGTGCATTTGCCTCCGGCGAAGGCTTCTCCGCGTGGGGGGGCGCATGCGGGCGATGCGGCGCGCGCGTGTCTTCAACCGGCAATTGCCTCCGCCACCCGCGTTCCGTCCATCGCCGAGGAGGTGATTCCTCCGGCATATCCGCTTCCTTCGCCGCACGGGTAAAGTCCTTCCAGTTGCGGGTGTTGCAGGGTAACGCCGTCGCGCGGAATACGCACGGGCGACGACGAGCGGGATTCCACCCCCACTACCGTAGCCTCCGAAGTGATAAAACCGTTCATTTTCCTGTCGAACGCCCTGAATGCTTCCCGCAGGCGACCTGCCAGTTGCGGCGGCAGCCATTCGTGCAGAGGCGAGGAGATAATTCCGGGCAAATAGCTGCACGCGGGCAGGGTGGGGGAGGGGGTTCCCTTCATGAAGTCGGAAATGCGCTGCGCGGGAGCCGTTTGCCGACCTCCGCCGCCGATTGCCGCCAGCCGTTCCAGATGCTGCCGGTAGCGCAATCCGGCAAGGACGCCCTCCTGTGCATGTTCGGCAAGGTCTTCTTGACGTACTTCCACCACGACGCCCGCATTGGCAAAGGCGGTATGCCTTCGCGAGGAGGACATGCCGTTGACCGTCAGCCCGTCGTCGGAGGTAGATGCAGGCACGATGCAGCCGCCGGGGCACATGCAAAAGGAATAGACCCCACGCCCGTCCGCCTGCGCGGAAAAGGCATAGGACGCCGGCGGCAGGTATTCCCTTCCGGGGGAACGCCGGTATGTGCGGTCATTGATCAGTTCCTGCGGATGCTCCACCCTCACCCCCATTGCAAAGGCTTTCATCTCCAGCAGGTAATGATTGCGGAAAAACATCTCGTAAATGTCGGCTGCCGAATGTCCGGTGGACAGGATCACGGCTTTCCCGTGGAACTTGTCGCCCGAAGCGGTGGCGACGCCCGATACCCGCCCGTCCTTCAGGATGAAGCCCGTGAGTTTCTGTCCGAAATGAAACTCCCCGCCGCATTGCACGATGGTTTGCCTCATGCGGGCAACGATGGAGGGCAGCGCGTCGGAGCCTATGTGCGGATGAGCGTCCGTCAGGATACGCTCGCTTGCGCCGTGGTAACGGAACAGTTGCAGCGCCCTTTCGATGTTTCCCCGTTTGTTCGACCGCGTAAACAGTTTCCCGTCGGAGAAAGCGCCCGCGCCTCCCTCTCCGAAGCAGTAGTTCGACTCCGCGTTTAGCCCTTCCCCGCGACACAGAAGGGCAATGTCGCGTTTGCGTTCGCCTACCTCTTTTCCCCGTTCGACAATCACCGGTTTCCATCCTCTTTCAATCAGCCTGAAGGCGGCAAACAAACCTGCAGGTCCTGCGCCTGCAATCACTATTTCGGGCTTGGACGCCACCGACTGGAAGCGGAAGTCATACGTCCGCGACGGCAAACTTTCCTCCGGCGGGCAAACGTCCACGGCAAGCGTTACCTTTACACAGTCCCGTTTGCGGGCGTCTATCGAGCGGCGTACTATCCGCACGCGGTCAGCGTCCGTTCCTTCCCGCTCTGCGATGATGCGTTCCAGTTCGGGAGAAGCCGCCTCTTCCGGCGATACGGTAATTTGAATTGATTTCATCGGTTTGTGCGAGAGATTAGTTTGGCAGTTCGGAAAAATCGGTCTTTACCGTCACATCGGCATAGCGGCAGGGATAGGCGGTAAAAAATCCGGAAACCTCCACGGCGTCGGGCGGTTCGATACACCGGATATTGGTCTCCACATTCGCCGGCGGACCGCCGAAAATGGGATTGGAGCCGCGTATTTCGCTTTGCACGTTGCTGATGAACGTGGCATATTCTTTCGGAATGGCGTTGATGTTAAGGGTCACCTTGTCGCCCGCCTGCAATATTTTCTTTCCCTCGTCATCTTCCGGATCAATGAAAAAGCAGGACACCCCGTTCATGTACACCCCGTTGAAAAACACGTCGTCCATCACAAAAAATCCGTTGATGGAAGGGTTCAGCAGCGAGTCGTTAATGGAAACGAACACGCTGTAAAAATTTTCTTCGGGCAGGTCCTGCGCATACAAAAGCACTTCCACGCTGCCGCGAAAGATGGTGGAGGGTTGCAGGGCGATGGAGTCAATATGATTGAGACGGGCAAGATATGCCGAAGAACGGTAGTGTTCCTGCGTTCCGTCGCTGTCGAAGTCGAGCAGGACGTCCAGCGTATAAGTGGCGTCCGACAGTCCATATACGTTGTCTGCCGTCTGGTACAAGCCCGGCACCGTGTCGTTTTCCGTCAGGGGGATGCGCCGGTTGCCGGTAGAGATGGTCACTGCGGCATTGCTGACGCCTTCCGGTCTGTCGGTGGTGAAATAGCCCGCCGAACGGGTGATACGGATTGAATGTCGCGTGGTGTCGGAGGTGATATAACCGTAAATCACCAGGCGCGGAGGCGCGGCTTGCGTGCTGATATCTATCCGTTCGGTACACGCGGCGCCAAAAAGGAACAAAAGGATAAGAGGGAAACGATGCATTGTTATTGATGAATTACGAATTAATGAGCGACAATACTACTTCCGCCGCTTTCCCGGAAGGCGTTGCGTTTTCGGGTTTCAGCTTCAGCATGTACTTTCCGGCTTCGTCGGCTTGCGCCTGCGCCCTGTCGGGATGTTGCAGCAGTTCCAGTACCGCGGGAGCGATCAGTTTGTAGGTACAGTTTTCCAGCACAAACTCCGGAATCACAAAACGCCCGGCAAGAATGTTGATCAGATTTGCATACGGAGTAATAGCCAGATGTTTAATGATTTTATTGGTAAGAAAGTTGAACTTGTAGGCAATCACGTGCGGCACGCCGCAGGCGGCGAGTTCCAGGGACACCGTCCCGGAGGCAGCCAGCGCAAACCGGCTTGCCTTGAACGCGCTGTAGCGTTCGTACTGTCCGGTAATGACCCGGCAGGGCAATCCGAGTCCGGCAAAAGCGGTTTCCACTTCCCCGGCAATCGCTTCTACGGTGGGCAGGAGCAGGAAGAGATCGGGAAAATGCGCAGCCAGTTGCCGGATGACTTTCCCGAATACCGGCGCGAGTTTGCTCACTTCGCTGTGCCTGCTTCCCGGAAGGACGGCAAGCAAAGTGCATCGCTCCGGTATCCCGTAACGGGCTTTAAATTCGGCTTGATCGTCGGGTAAACGGGCGGTGTTTTCAATCACCGGATGTCCTACAAAAGTGCATTTCAGACCGTATTTTTCAAAATACGGCGGCTCGTAGGGCAACAGGGTCATCAAATGATCAATGAGTCCGGCGGCTTTGGGAGCGCGGCTCTTCTTCCACGCCCACACCTGCGGCGCCACATAATGCACTTTCGGCAGGCAAACGCCGCGCTTTTTGAGCCGCTGCAATACCTTGCTTACAAACCCCCAGCTATCGACCGTGACCAGCACGTCGGGACGTTTTGCTTCAATATCAAGGATCACCTGTTTCATCCGTTTCAGTATGAGCGGCAATCGCGGCGCTACTTCCCAAAACCCCATCACGGAAAGTTCCGCGACGGGAAACAGGCTTTCAAAACCCGCTTCCGTCATGGTTTCCCCGCCTGTCCCCGCGAAACGGACGTCGGGCGCCTTTTCGCGTAAAGCCCGCATCAACCGCGACACAAGAATGTCCCCGGAAGGTTCGCCTACAATAAAATAGATTAATTTTCCTGCCATTTGCGTTGGTGATGAGGCTCGTCGATCAGTCGGTTTACAATGGGTCGGTAGGTGTCTGTCCTGCGGTCGCGCAGGAAGGGCCACACGGTGCGGTAATGTTCGCCGAGCGACAGGTCGATTTCCTGTACGTGTATCTCCGGAGCAAAATGCGAAGCCTGATACAATACCGTGCCGAAAGGAGCGGCTACAAACGATCCGCCCCAGAACTGCGTGCCGGCTTCCACTCCCGTGCGGTTAACCGCCACCACGTGTACTCCGTTGGCTATGGCATGGCTGCGCTGGATGACTTGCCACGCTTCGTACTGCTCGCGGTTGACCGCTTCGGAGGTCTCCTGCAAATCCCAGCCGATGGCGGCAGGGTAAAACAGGACGTCCGCTCCCATCAGCGCGGTGATGCGCGCCGCTTCGGGAAACCATTGATCCCAGCAGACCAGCACGCCTATACGGGCATACCGAGTATCGAAGACCTGATAGCCCGAGTCGCCGGGGGTAAAATAGAATTTTTCGTAAAATCCGGGATCATCGGGGATATGGTTTTTGCGGTATTTTCCCAGACAGGCTCCGTCGGCGTCCAGCACAACGGCGGTATTGTGGTACAAGCCCGCCGCCCGTCGCTCGAACAGCGAAGCAATGATCACCACGCCCAGTTCGGCTGCCAGCGCCTGCAACATTTCCGTAGTGGCGCCCGGCACCGGTTCCGCCAGCTCGAAATACCGGCGGTCTTCTTCCCTGCAAAAATACAGCGAACGGAACAGTTCCTGCAAACACACGATCTGCGCTCCCTGCTGCGCTGCCTGCCGTATGTGGCGCACGGCGGAGGACAGGTTTTGCTCCGTATCCTCGCAGGCAACGGACTGTATCAGTCCGACACGGACAATATTATTATGGTGTGTGCGATTCATGAAGAATAAATTATCGTCGCAAAAGTACGTTTTTTCCGGTTAAATATATCATCAACGGTTATTTTTATCAGTCAGGGATGATTTTTCTCCCGCGGATCGGAAAAAGATTTATCCGAAAAATCCGAAAAAAATTGAAAAGCATTTTGGATTATCACAAAATAATCTTACTTTTGCGCCTTCATAATCAAAAGTATTGTCAAAGAATAATCATCATAAATAATTGATCATCATATAAATCATCAGCCATGAAGAGAACGTTTCAACCTTCGAACAGGAAAAGAAGAAATAAACACGGGTTTAGAGAAAGAATGTCCACCGCTTCGGGACGTAAAATTTTAGCCGCCCGTCGGGCAAGAGGAAGGAAAAGACTGAGCGTTTCGGACGATTTTTCGCGTAAATAAGCGCTTTCCCGTATCCTGTAAAAGTAATGAATTGTATATTACGGTTCCTTACTTTTTTCTTTTTCAGTTTTTCCCTTTCAGGAACGGAACAAATACGAACCCGCCATGTTGGGATGTTTTGGTTTCCGTTTCCGATATTTTCTCCACTAAAATCATTTCCTGCTGTTCGCTGTTTCCCACCGGAATAACCATCCGTCCGCCCTGTTTGAGTTGTTGAAGCAAAGCGGGGGGTATTTCCGTTGCGCCGGCTGTCACCAGAATCTTGTCGAAGGGAGCGTAAGCCGGCAGTCCCGCATATCCGTCTCCGTAATGAAAGTGTATTTTGTAGCCCAATTGTCCGAGTAACTGCTGCGAGGAGACAAACAATTCCCTTTGACGTTCAACTGTATATACCCTTGCTCCCAACTCCGCAAGAACAGCCGCCTGATAACCCGATCCTGTCCCGATCTCCAGTATTTTTTCGTGGGGTTTCACATTCAGAAGTTGCGTTTGAAAGGCAACGGTATAGGGTTGTGAAATGGTTTGTCCCGCACTGATAGGAAAAGCGGCGTCCTTATATGAAAAGTTGATGAACCCGCTATCCATAAAGGCATGACGCGGAACGCTCCCGACCGCTTCAAGCACTCTCTCGTCAATGATTCCCTTTTTACGTATTTCCTCTACCAATAATCTGCGCAACCCCTTATGCCTGTACGTATCTTCCATTCATGTTTTAAATTGAACCGGACAAAAGTAAGGAATTTCCGGCAGACATTTTGTACGGATTACTCTTTTTTTGAGAAAACATTACGCGCGGCTTCCAAATCGTCGTAATCAAAGGCGGATACGCAAAACCGGCGTTTTGCTTTTAAGGATGGAAAATTGGCATTGCTAATAAAGTATAGATAAGTTTCCGTTTCGATAATGTATCAGTAAAGGAAAAGACAATTTCAACATTTCCATCTTCTTTGAGTAGCATTTTGACTTTCTTCTCATTCTTGCCAAAAATGTCTGAATAAACTGTTATATCCCTCGACGGTAAATGTTTCTGCTTTCGTTTGTATATGCTTCCCCCTGGGAATAATGCTTTCGCAGGCTTTCCAATAATCACTTGCCATGTAC
>JAISRX010000243.1 GCA_031273395.1 Bacteroidales bacterium
GGTTGTGCACAGCCCTGCATGGACGTAAAACGCCGCAGGCGTTACCCTTTGATAACCCCGTATGAAATGCGGGGTACGACAGGCTAAAAAACACAAGACTATAACCGAGTGCAGTATAAAAAAGTAAGGAAAATTATCCTTTCCCTGTAACTCTAATCCGGACAAGATGGTAATCTTTATTTATTGACAATGACTGAACAGTTCAACGTTAAGTTTTTCCTGGTCTTCGATTGATTTTATACCGGATTTGATTTATTTGATCATTGATAATGTCATCAAAAAACTGTTTTTTAAGAATATACCGTCCTGTCAATTCTTTTGTAATCGGATTCCACCATTTTTTTTTGCAACTGATCAAAATATTTTTTATTTTTGTGCCGTTATTTATGCTGTGATGCATGGTAACAGTAATATAAGATTTATCAAATAACCAATGAACGGCAAACAAACTTTCAACCGGCGTACATTTCTGTCCGGTGCGGCGGTAGTCGGAGCAGGCAGCATGTTCGGCTCCGGTACATTATTGAACTCATGTTCGGGTTCGGACAAGCAAGGATTTATTCCATTGCGTCCTTCGGGAGAAATTTATATTCCTCAACTTCCCGACAAGGCTATAGACGGCAAACCGTTAAAAGCAGCCCTGATAGGTTGCGGCGCACGGGGAACGGGAGCGGCGTTTAATTTTCTGAACGCCGGCGATGGACTGTCTATTGTGGCGTGCGCCGATCTGTTTAAAGACAAGCTGGACAATTGCCGGAAGTTACTGAAAGAGCAGAAAAACAACGAAGTTGCCGATGACATGTGTTTTACGGGGTTCGACGCTTACAGGAAAGCCTGTGAGTTGCCGGTTGATCTGGTACTTATCGCCACCCCCAATCTGTTCCATCCGTATCATTTGAAATACGCCGTAGAGCAGGGAAAACACGCATTTGTAGAAAAACCGGCATGTGTGGACGCCGCCGGATACCGCACTTTTCTGGTAGCCGTCAAACAGGCTTTGTCGCAAAAACTGAACGTGCTTACCGGTACGCAATATCATCACGACAGACCGTTTGTTGCTTCGTATGAAAAGATACAGGCGGGATATATCGGCAAAATTGTGTCGGGGAACGTGTATTACAACACCAGCCCGCTGACGCCTGTGGTTCGCCAGCCCGGATGGACGGACATTGAATACATGATCCGCGACTTTTTCAGCTGGAACTGGCTTTGCGGCGATCATGTACTCGACCAGTTGATCCACTGGATAGATGTGTTTGTGTGGTTTTCGCACCTCAAACCGTCAAAAGTTATCGCCACCGGTTCGCGTATTCGCCGTACAACGGGCAATATCTACGACAATTTCGGCATCGACTTTGAATTTGAAGGAGGGGTGCATGTAAACGGACTTGCGCGTCAGATCAACGGATG
The DNA here is from genome assembly GCA_031273395.1 of Bacteroidales bacterium. Lineage (GTDB taxonomy): Bacteria > Bacteroidota > Bacteroidia > Bacteroidales > UBA4181 > JAIRLS01. The sequence goes on from JAISRX010000243.1 coordinate 1,411, forward strand.
CGACAATCACCGGGGAGCAATAGTGCAGGGAGAAAAAGGCGTGTGGAACAGCGACGATTTCAGTATCCGCGACCTGTCGGGCAATGTGCTGTGGCGCTACGACGCGGAAGCGGCAAAAGCCACATACCATACCCATGACATGTACACACTGGAACACATTGATCTGATCAACCACATACGCAGCGGTACATTGATCAATACCGCCGAAACCACAGCCGTTTCCTCAATGGCATGTATCATGGCGCGCGAGTCTGCCTATACGGGTAAGGCTTACACGTGGGAAAACATCGTTGCATCCGATCTTGATATGATGCCCGCCAACTTAGCCCTGGAGAATGTGGACATGGACAAATACGGAGCAATCCCTCTTCCGGGATTACCCTCAAATTAATATGGTGAGCGATACCCTGTTTAAATTCAAATTCGTCAAAAATATTTTTTAAATTTTAATCGTATGAAAATTTTTTGGAACAACCTGACAGTATCATCTGTCTATACATTGACAGCCGTCATTATTTTCTCATCGTGCGCACCACAACATAATACGCTTACGGAAGCGGAAAAAGCGGCAGGGTGGGAGTTGCTGTTCGACGGACAAACCCTGAACGGGTGGCGCGATTACAACGGAACGGGATTAACCGCTCCGTGGACGGTGGAAGACGGAACATTGACGGCGCTGGGCAAAGGCGACGACAGCAACGGATACATCGTTACCGAAAAACAGTATGAAAATTTTGAATTTATATTCGACTGGAAGATTGCCGAAGGCGGAAACAGCGGCGTTTTATACCATGTTGTAGAACGTCCGCAATACAAGGTGCCTTATGTCACCGGTCCCGAATTTCAGATCATCGACGATGTAAATTTCCCGGAAAAACTGGAAGACTGGCAGTCTGCCTGTGCCGACTACGCCATGCACGTTGCCGACAGCGCCAAAAAACCCAAAGCAGCCGGTCAGTGGAACACCTCAAAAATCGTGTTTGACAACGGTCACGTGGAACATTGGCTCAATGGAGAAAAAGTAGTGGAATTTGAAGCATGGACGGACGACTGGTTTGCACGCAAAGGCAGCGGTAAATGGGAAAACGCCCCCGAGTACGGCTTGGCGCATAAAGGGCTGATCAGTTTGCAGGATCACGGCGACAGATCGTGGTACCGCAACCTTAAAATTAGAGAATTACCGCGTAAACCGAAAGAAGTATCCCTGTTCAACGGAACAGACCTCACCGGCTGGGATGTGTATGGAACCGAAAAATGGTACGTGGAAGACGGACTGTTGATTTGTGAAAGCGGACCCGACAAGGGCTATGGCTATCTGGCAACACGGGAATATTACGACGATTTTGAACTTACCGCCGATTTCAAACAGGACGCCAACGGCAATAGCGGTATTTTCTTCCGGTCGTATGTTTCGGAAGGCGTCAGGGTTTCCGGATGGCAGGTAGAAGTGGCTCCCCCCAATAACGACTCGGGCGGCATATACGAATCGTATGGTCGCGGATGGCTGGTACAAATTCCCGATGAAAAAGAAAATGTTCTTAAAATGGGCGAATGGAACACAATGCGCATCGCAGTGAAAGACGATCAGGTGACAACGTGGCTCAACGACGTGCTGATGGTGGATTTGAAAGACGAGAAGATCGGGAAGGCTCAGGGACGCATCGCATTGCAGATACACGACGGAGGAGGGATCAAGGTGTCCTGGAAAAATTTGAAACTGAAACAACTCTGATTGTTGCAAGGGGGAACCGGCGCCGACAGGAGGAAAATATACCGTCCCGATACCGTTTCTCTGCCGGCGTCCGTGATTTTACGCCGTTGGATAATGAAAAATAAAATATTTTTTCAATATCTTTGCGGATTAGAAAAATCTTCTTACCTTTGCGCGCTCATTTTATATCCGTTGGCGAACGGAATATCATTCATAATACCATCTTACGATGTCATTTAGAAAAGATAACAAGGCAAAAAGCAGTTTTAAGAAAATAACGATAGGTTTGGCTTCTCCCGAAGAAATACTTGAACGTTCAAGCGGAGAAGTACTGAAACCGGAAACCATCAATTACCGGACATACAAGCCGGAACGCGACGGATTGTTCTGTGAACGTATTTTCGGTCCTATCAAAGACTACGAATGTCATTGCGGCAAATACAAGCGTATTCGCTACAAGGGTATCGTGTGCGACCGTTGCGGGGTAGAAGTAACCGAAAAAAAGGTGCGCCGCGAACGTATGGGGCATATTCAGTTGACCGTCCCTGTGGCGCACATCTGGTATTTCCGGTCGCTGCCCAACAAAATCGGCTATCTGCTCGGTTTGCCGTCCAAAAAACTGGACGCCATCGTCTATTACGAACGCTACGTGGTGATTCAGCCCGGTATTAAAGCAAGCGACGGCGTTAAAGCGATGGATTTTCTCACCGAAGAAGAATATCTGGACATCATCGACACCCTGCCGAAAGAAAATCAGATGCTGGATGACGACGATCCCAACAAATTCATCGCCGACATGGGCGCTGAAGCCATTGCCAAAATATTGGGACGGCTGAAACTTGACGAATTGTCCTATGAACTGCGTCACAAAGCCAGTGTCGAAACCTCCCAGCAGCGCAAAGCCGACGCGCTGAAACGCTTGCAGGTAGTGGAAGCATTCCGCGAATCGGCAGAAGTGAACAAACCGGAGTGGATGATACTGAAAGTGATACCCGTTATCCCTCCCGAACTGCGTCCCCTCGTTCCGCTGGACGGCGGACGGTTCGCCACTTCCGACCTGAACGACCTTTACCGGCGCGTGATCATTCGCAACAACCGCCTGAAACGGTTAATGGAAATAAAGGCACCCGAAGTCATCCTGCGCAACGAAAAACGCATGTTGCAGGAAGCCGTCGATTCGCTGTTCGACAATTCGCGCAAAGCCAACGCCGTGAAAACGGACGCCAACCGACCACTGAAATCCTTGAGCGACAGCCTGAAAGGAAAACAGGGACGTTTCCGACAGAACCTGCTCGGTAAACGTGTGGATTATTCTGCGCGTTCAGTGATTGTGGTGGGTCCCGAACTGCAACTGCACGAGTGCGGCTTGCCCAAAGACATGGCGGCAGAATTGTACAAGCCTTTTGTTATCAGGAAACTGATAGAAAGAGGTATCGTCAAAACCGTAAAATCGGCAAAGAAAATCGTTGACCGCAAAGACCCCGTTGTGTGGGATATTCTGGAAAACGTGCTGAAAGGTCATCCGGTGCTGCTCAATCGAGCCCCTACCTTGCACCGCTTGGGTATTCAGGCTTTTCAACCGAAACTGATCGAAGGAAAAGCCATACAGTTGCACCCGCTGGTGTGTACGGCGTTCAATGCCGACTTCGACGGCGACCAGATGGCAGTGCACGTTCCGCTGGGCAATGCAGCCATACTGGAAGCCCAGCTGCTGATGCTGGCGTCCCACAACATTCTCAACCCTGCCAACGGCGCGCCTATTACCGTTCCTTCGCAGGACATGGTGCTGGGTCTGTACTATATGACCAAAGAACGCAAAAGCACTCCCGAACAGCCGGTGAAAGGAGAAGGACTGATTTTCTATTCGCCGGAAGAAGTAAACATAGCCTATAACGAAAAACGCGCCGACCTCCACGCAAAAGTGAAAGTGCGTACCCAAACGATAGAAAACGGGCAGCAGGTGACAAAAATCATCGATACTACCGTAGGACGCATCATTTTCAATGAAGTAGTACCTAAGGAAGTAGGATTTCTCAATGAAGTGCTGACCAAAAAATCATTGCGCGACATCATCGGGAATGTGCTGAAAGTGGCAGGCACAGCCCGTACCGCACAATTCCTCGACGACATCAAAAACCTCGGTTACAAAATGGCGTTTCAGGGCGGATTATCGTTCAATCTTGCCGACGTAATCGTACCCAAGGAAAAAACCGAACTGGTGAACGAAGGCTACACCCAAGTGGAAGAAGTGATGAACAACTACAACATGGGGTTCATCACCAACAACGAACGGTACAATCAGATTGTGGACATTTGGACGCATACCAACGCCAAGTTGACCGACATTGTACAACGCCAGCTTACTAACGACAATCAGGGCTTCAATGCAGTGTACATGATGCTGGATTCCGGCGCGCGAGGTTCAAAGGAACAAATCCGGCAGCTTTCCGGCATGCGCGGTCTGATGGCAAAACCAAAAAAATCGGGTTCTGCCGGACCGGAAATCATTGAAAACCCGATTCTGGCAAACTTCAAGGAAGGCTTGTCGGTGCTGGAATACTTCATTTCCACACACGGCGCGCGGAAAGGTTTGGCGGATACGGCGCTGAAAACAGCCGACGCGGGTTACCTGACACGCCGTCTGGTGGACGTATCGCAAGATGTAATCATCACCGAACAGGACTGCGGGACGCTTCGCGGCCTGCTCGCCACCGCCAACAAAAACAACGAAGAAGTAGTACAGTCGTTGTATGAAAAGATTTTGGGACGTACCACGGTACACGACATATTCCATCCGCTCACCGGAGAATTGATTATTGCTTCCGGCGAAGAAATCACGGAAGAAATCGGAAAAATCATCGAAGATTCGCCGATAGAACAGGTGGAAATCCGCTCAATGCTCACCTGCGAATCGAAAAAAGGCGTATGCGCCAAATGTTACGGGCGCAGCCTCGCCACCGGTCGCATGGTTCAACTGGGCGAAGCGGTGGGAGTGATTGCAGCGCAATCCATCGGCGAACCGGGCACACAGCTGACGCTTCGCACATTCCACGTTGGGGGCGCCGTTGCCGGAGTAAGCAGCGAATCGAACGCCATCATTACCCGCTACGACGGTATCGCCGAAATAGACGAACTGCGCACCATCGACCGAATCAATGCCGAAGGCAAAGCGGAAGCGGTAGTCATCGGTCGTGCCGCCGAACTGCGTATCGTGGACAAAAATACGGGCATCACCCTGACCACCCAAAATATTCCCTACGGTTCGCTGCTTTTCATCAAAAACGGCGAAGAAGTGGAAAAAGGCAAGCTGATCTGCCGCTGGGATCCGTTCAGTGCGGTCATCATCTCGGAATCGTCCGGTAAAATTTCCTTTGAAAATCTTACCGACGGAGTTACTTTCCGAGAAGAAACCGACGACCAGACAGGCTTCAGCGAAAAAGTAGTCATCGAATCAAGAGACAAACAAAAAAACCCTGCCATACGCATTCTTGCCGAAGACAAATCGGTTATTTCGTCGTACAATTTGCCTGTGGGCGCACATATACAAGTGAAAGACCACGAAACGGTGTCTGCGGGAGATATTTTGGTGAAAATACCGCGTGCGGTTGCCAAATCATCGGGCGACATCACGGGCGGAGGCGGTTTGCCGCGCGTAACGGAATTATTTGAAGCGCGCAACCCGTCGAACCCCGCCATCGTTTCCGAAATTGACGGGGAAATATCTTTCGGCAAAGTGAAACGCGGTAACCGTGAAATCCTTGTCACCTCCAAATCGGGTGAAGTGAAGAAATATATGGTACCGCTCAGCAAGCAAATTCTGGTTCAGGAAAACGACTACGTGAGAGCCGGTTCTCCTCTCTCGGACGGCGCCATCACTCCTTCGGACATTCTTGCCATCAAGGGTCCCACAAAAGTGCAGGAGTATATCGTGAACGAGATACAGGAAGTGTACCGCATGCAAGGCGTGAAAATCAACGACAAACATTTTGAAGTGATCGTGCGTCAGATGATGCGTAAGGTGGAAGTCGTCGATCCGGGCGATACCCGTTTCCTCGAAGGACAAATAACGGACAAATGGGAGTTCATGGACGAGAACGATTTTATTTACGGGAAGAAAGTGGTAGTAGATGCGGGCGATTCGTCGTTGCGACCGGGTCAAATCATCACGGTGCGCAAGTTACGCGACGAAAACTCGGCGCTGAAACGCCGCGACGCCAAAACCATCGAAGCCCGCGACGTAGTACCCGCCACATCGTTCCAGATATTGCAGGGAATTACACGGGCTGCATTGCAGACACAAAGTTTCTTCTCGGCTGCATCCTTTCAGGAAACGACCAAAGTGCTTAACGAAGCTGCTATTTACGGCAAGGTGGATTATCTGGACGGTCTTAAAGAGAACGTGCTGGTAGGACATCTTATCCCGGCAGGAACAGGCATACGTAATTACTCAAAAATCCTCGTCGGTTCCATGGAAGATTACGATAAGTTGCACGTAGCCAAAGTTCACAGTGTGGAAGATGAATAAATGAATTTGAATTAGATGAGTTGAATTAGATGAGTTGAATTTTGGATAATTGTGTGGAAAATTCCGGAAACCTTGTGGCTTCCGGGATTTTTTTTGAGTACAAGGATCTTGATAAAAACTTCTGAATCGGAAGTTGAAGGCGTAACTTTTTAATAAGTATTCCGAATACAAATAACGCTTTAGAGAGGCAATTTACGGACATAAAAACGAAATGGAGAAACCATAGCGGGCGATCGAAGGAACACAGGAAAAAATTTATTGATGAATATTTTAGAGCAACTTTTCCCCCATAATGGCTGCCAATTGGCAGCCATTATGGGGGAAAATACCATTCTTTTTGTCTATTAAATGATTTTGCCCTGAAATACCATTCCTTTTGTCCATTTAGCCACTACCTCGCAGGCAACCTCTCCGTTCCCGACACAGCCCTTGCCGTGATGGGGCTGCGCCATACACGCGCGCCTTACGCTCCGTTTCGACCGCGCGGACGAAGCCCGGCGCATCATCTATGCCGCGGCATGGATCAACCCCCGCCCGGAAGCAGGTCAATGGAGCGCAGACATCTTGATAATGGTGGGATAATCCCCCATGCAGGCAATCCCGTGCGGCAACCCTCCGCCGCGCCTCCTGAAAAGAATTAACCGGCCAGGGTCAACGCATTAAAATCATTATATGGCTGCAGAATGTAAATGGCGATTGCGCGAATGTAAATGGCGATTGCGCGAATGTAAATGGCGATTGCGCGAATGTAAATGGCGATTGCGCGAATGTAAATGGTGATTGCGCGAATGTAAATGGCGATTGCGCGAATGTAAATGGCGATTGCGCGAATGTAAATGGTGATTGTGCGAATGTAAATGGTGATTGCGCGAATGTAAATGGCGATTGCGCGAATGTAAACTGCTATTGTGTCGGATGAAATAAGGTCTTCCATGTCAAACGAGTTAGAGACGCGCCACGTTCCTGCGAGATACGTTGGGTTATTGATGTTTTTAATGCGTT
>JAISRX010000244.1 GCA_031273395.1 Bacteroidales bacterium
CATGCCTGCCGGCATATAAATTAAAGGTATTAACCATAAAATGAGGATATAGGATAATACCTTCTTCCATGTGAAGGAGTGATAATAATTTTTCAGTAATCGATCTTTTACCAATACGATTCGTTATAGAGCCTTTTTATTCGATTTTGTCAAGCCTATGATTACACCAAAGTTGCCATCATTTTGCACCCAATTTCCTTTTGGAAAATACGTTCTTGATACAGCACCATCAAGATACAAAGCATTTTTACAACCCAATACTTTAAAGAACTCAGCAAAATCATAAAAGCTAATGCCCTTTTTTGACATCGCAAAAACAATACTATTATCGGGTAAAATCCCAACACCATTTCTAATATTTAAATTTGTAGAACCAGCGTTAAGTGCGGGATGAATTTGCCCATTAATGAGTAACATCGGACCTGATTGTGTGGCATATTTTATTTGTACATCATTTTTAAAGTCATTTGTCGGTACTATTTGTGGAATATTTGTTGCAGTTATCAGAAAAACACCGTTTGGTTTAAGATAAAAATTACCCTCTCCCGAAGCGTTGTTTAATGGTTGAACTATTTTACCATTTTCGACAAAAAGGCCTAATGGTGAAAAATCTGTTTTATACATTCCTGCGTTCATAGCAAACAAAAGTGTTTCCTGTTTGCTTTCTACAAATGTTTTTAGATTTTCAAACGTGCGAATTATCTTCCCCCTATTATCTTTCCAATAAAGTTTCAAATCATCTTCTTTGAGATTAACAACTTTTACAACGAACCTGTCATCGACTGAAATCTTATTGTCGGCCGATACAATCATTCCGAATAACAGCAGAAATGAAAATATTCTATTCTTCCTTTTCATATAAAAGATTTAAAGTTTATTTATGGAAACAAAAATAGTAAATATGTTTGATATTTGATAGTCCTCTGCAGCCAGAAAGCGCAGTGAAGAGAAATCACCCTTGCTTTCACCGTTTTTATTGCCATTGCCGGCTATTTGTCAGTGTGTTGCAAGAACGATGAAGAAAGGCTTTCAGCCTTCATATCGTTACAGCTTATTAATTTCGTATGCCTTAACGGGCTGAAATGACAAAACGGTGCTTTCCGGAGCCGGTTTCTATCTTGACAAAATTACCGGTAACGGTTCCCTTTTGCGCTACATTATCCACTGTCAGGCTGTATTTTGACGATAATTTGGGCAACCAGATTTCTGCGAGGCTGTTGGCAGGTATTTCGACCTCCAATGTGAATTTTTCGCCGGGCAGGTTGTCAAAGGCAACATGAATGTCGCCCCGTATGGAAGGCGTTTTTATCGAGGCGTGGCGAAGGCTTGCCGGTTGGGGCTTGATTCGGATTTTCCCGAATCCCGCTTCCAAAGGTTCTATGCCCATCAGCTTGCGCGGGATGAGGTTGGCGGGAGCGCCACCCCATATATGGTTCCAGTCCTGATTGGGTTTGTATTTGTTATCCCAAGCCTCCATTGATATGGTGGAACCTGCCCGGATCATGTTGTACCAGCTGCGTTCGCCCGTTGACGAAAGCAGCTGCAAGCCATATTCGGCGTCGTGTGCGTTGTACACGGCATCCAGCAAAAACTGTGCGCCGTATACGCTACAGGCAAGCCCGCGCGTGCGTATGAAGGCGCCTGTTTTTTCCACGCTCTTCGGAGGCACCATACCGAATGCCAAAGGAAACATGTTGGCATGAAGCGAACTGTGATCCGTTTCTATCCCGTCGCGATAATAACCTTTCTTCGGGTCGAGCAGCAGGCGGTTGACTTGTTCCCTTACCCGCTGCGCCTCCCTTGCATACTGCGCTTCGTCTTCCCCGTTGCCCAGTACGCCGGCAATGGCGCTCATCAGGCGCAATGCTTCGTAATGGTAAGCATTGACCACCGTATTGTAATCCGTGAACACAAATCCGTCCGCTTCGCCCGGTTCGTTTTTCCCCAGACCCAGTATGCCGCTTTGGGGCCAGTCCACAATATCGTGCAAATCGGCGATCTTGCCCTTAAAATGAATTTGCTGCAACAGTTCGGGCGTTTTCTTGCCGGTACGTGTGCTGATCAGTCCGTTGCCTTCTTTCAACCCGATGAGCGTTTTCGCTTTCAAGTCTTCATAAAACCGTTGCAGCGAAGCGCGGTTGCCGGTGTACAGGTAATCCGCCCATGCCATCAGTACCGACTGCATGATCCATTCCGAGGGCCAGGTGGCGTGTTCGATGAGGTATTCATGGCTGTGACGGGCAAGCGAAAACTCGCGGTCGACGGCGTAGTGGCACAGTTGGTTGATCAGTGCGTCGGCTTCGTAGGGGATGCGTTCGCGGTCGCCGTCCACATACGTTCCCGCAAAGGAAGTAGCCTTGACGGAATACTTGCAGAGTTCCCACACCCGGTTCAATACGGTGTCGGAGGAATGGAAATCGGAGGCGGTTTCGTTGAAAGGATAATGCACCGTTTGCCGGACAATGTTTTGTATGACCACGCCGTTTCGCGGATGATCTTCGATTTCGCAATAGCGGAACGGCAGTACTTCGCCCGTATAATCGGGCATCAATATCGGTTTCACGCCACTGGCGTTTGCCGACACATCCGTATTGCGCCCGTCGGGGCGTATCTTGAGCGTATAGGTGTGCGTGCCTGCCATCAGCGGCAACCGGTAAGCGGCGTAGCGGATGGAAGCGCCCGGGCGGCGGTCGATTCGTCCGTCCTTCACCGCTTCGCCCAGATGAACGGTAATGGTGTCGCCGTCATTTCGCGACGACAAAGTCAGCTTCAGCCGCCCGAAAGAGGCTTTGCCGAAATCAACGAAGGTAAAGCCTTCGCTATGAGTGATGCTTTCCGCACGGTCGTCGGTGATTTGCAGGGGATAACACGCGGTTTTCCCGTCGAGTACGGCAGCGGTGATGAAACTCCTTACCGGGGAAAAACCGCTTTCCGTGCCGTGATTGTCCCATGTTTTCACTTTCCAGTAATATACGGTGGAAGGTTGCAACGGTTTGCCGGCACAGGTCACTGCGATGGAATTGTTGCTTTCCGTGCGTCCGCTGTCCCATATATCCGCTTCGTCTTTGAGCAGCAAGCCGGGCGAGGACGCCACAAGGACGCGGTAAGCCGTTTGCAGGGTGTTCGCCTGTCCGCCGCCTACCACCCAACCCAGGGAAGGCTTGGCGTTGCGGATTTCGGTCAGTTGGTAACGCTCTACGGCTGTACCGAGTTCAGCCGGTGAAATATTGGAGGGATACCCGTCGAGAAACACACGGTCGGTATGTTCCAGCAAATCCGTAGTGAGATGCGAAGGGGGCTGTGCAACGCTAATGCGGATGCAGAATACAAATAAAAAGAGAATACGATACATGGCTTGAAGTATGATTTTTTATGATATAATATCTCGGACAAAAATAATCATTTTATTGATTGGAAAACATACGTTATACAAGTAAA
>JAISRX010000248.1 GCA_031273395.1 Bacteroidales bacterium
GAACGGAAAGGAAATCTTCAGCCCAAAGTACAAAACGGTAGGCTTTCAGAACGGACTTTTCAAAATTGAAAAAGCCGACGGTACATGGAATATCTGTGATAAAACAGGCGCCATGAAACTGGGATGGACGAAGGCAACGGACGTCAAGATCACGTCGAAAGTAGTGCTTTTCGAGAACGCCGACGGGAACAGGGCGATTATCTATGATCGCTCCACGTGGAAGACGGTGCAGGCAATCGAAATCACGCACGATGAAATGGCAAAAGAAGTCGAAGACGCTAACCGCGATAAGGGTACCAAGATACACGGGTACGAAACACAGGCAGCCATGCATGCGCGCATTATCCGCACGATACCGCGCTATTTCGCTCCAAAGGCGGAAAGCAAGGCGGCAATCAAACGCGGCGACAAGGAGATTGTTTCATGGTACGGCACAGGCAAGTGGCTTGATCCACATTCAAGTTTACTTGGCTGGCCACAAGGCATGTTTCCCGAGCTTGGCGAGGACCCTTACGCGGAAACGCCTGACGAACTTTACTTTTTAGTGTACGATACCGGGAGAGAGCGCCCGTATCTCATCTGGGTACCTGCCGACCAATCCGATAAATATTTTATGAAAATCAACGGGGAAAAGTGCGGTTATATTGAGATAACTCCAAGCCCGTTGCACCCGACCCGTCTCATGATGTGCCGGACGGAAGACGACGTGGAACATCCCGTGTGGGTCTGGGGCGCCCCTTTGATTCATCGCGTGGCGCCGAATGATTCGTGGAAGAAGAACACGGAAGCGATAGAAAAACGGGAAGAACTCGCCAAAGCACATCTCAATTGCCCGCATTGTATCGAACAGAGTAGAATATATGACGAAAAGAATAAATGAAATTTAAAAAGTAAAGAACATGAAAAAGTTAAGTATTTTTTTAAGTGTGATCGTTGCCTTAGCTGCAACATCCTGTGAGTTCAAAAGCAAAGAAGTACCCATCAATGGCACCAATTTAGTAACCTACACTATCGAAAATAGTGATAAGGTTGGCGTAAAGGAACCCGGCGAGACCGGAGAGATCCTATTATCGGCGGTATATTCTTCCGTTGCGGCGTATGGCAATTACCTTTGGGTAAAGACCGAAGAGGGAGCCGATGATTTCAGTATTGTGTCTCTTAACAACGGGAAGGAAATTGTTGCCAGCGCGAAAATCCTTGAAGAAGGAAGCAACTACCGGATCATCCACAACGGGAAAAGGAAATGTTACATTTCTGCGGAAACCGACAAAATCGGTCCCCCGTATGACGAGCTGTTCGTTGCCCAAGTTCACGGAAAGAATTACATCTTCTGTCTAAACACGGGTGGGTGGGGAATAACTTCCGATGACCGATTTATCAACATTTTCCCAAATAGTTACGATAAAATATTTATCGTATCTTCCGAAGAGGGAAATAAAGTTTATTTCCTGGGACATAAGATCAAGTCATACAATGACAAGGTCTGGAGTATTGGGAAGAAAATGGACGGAAAATATTTAGATCAGGAGGCCGGTACCGATGCAGAAATTGAAAGCCTCATAGCTAATCTTCAGCCCAAGTGGACTAAAGAAAACGGCGCGTTTGCCGTTTACGAAAAATAATCCAGTTGCATCGAACAATGACGAATAAATTAAAAAAAAGGTAAAGAAATGAACAGAATTACATTATCAGTTATTTTGGTCGCGTTACTCGCGACGTCGTGCGGGTTTAAAAGCAAGGAGAGACCCCTCGCCGGGACCGATTACGTTACCTTCACCGTGGAAGGCAGCGATAAAATCGGCGTGAAGTACCCCGGCAAGGATGGAGGTATCGTGGAGCCGGCAATGTATTATCACATCGACGCGTTTGCCGGGCTTCTCTGGGCAACGGAGGACGCTAACAAGAAAGAGGAGAGGTTGTACCGGATTTGGAACGATGTCTCCGAGGAAGAGTGGTTTTCTTCCGCGCACGTTCGCGCGGAGGATAATTACCGAATTGTCGAAGATCACGGCTACATGTACTATATCTCGGAAACAAGTATGGGATTTATAGGTGGATACCTTGAGCTGTTTGTCGCCCGGTTCCGCGGGAGTAATTATATCTTCGGCAGGGAGACGTGGGGATGGCATGTTATGGACGATGTCCGGAAGTTTCCGAAGCGAATTGTTGGCGACCAGGTATGGCTTTTCTCGTATGACCGGGGCAAAGACTTCATTATCCTCATGCGCGAGAGTCCGAAGAGTTGGGAAGGCTACAGCACCCGGGAAAAGGTTTTTTACGGACTAACCGACGCCGAGGCTCAGGCGCTCGTCACGGGCGCTCCCGCGTGGAGCGAGGCAGAGGGCGACGTGGCGATTTACGAGAAAGATGGTCCGCTTCCGGAGCGTCCATGATGAGATGGCTCCCCGGACGCCGAGAGACGTGGCGTGCCGCGTCTCTACGCAAAAGAAAATTTAATGATCTATAATTAACAACAAGTTTTATTCAAATTTTTTTATAATGAAAAAAGTAAATTATTTATTGACAGGCTTATTAATAGCCGTTGCGGGAATTATGATTTCCTGCAAAAAAGATGATGCCCTGAAGGGGATTGTAACCTACTCGCTGGTGCTTCCAAACACCTATAATTCTAACGTGGATGGAGAGATTGAGTTTTTGGATGTTTTCAGCGTGAGTGTTGCCTACAAAAATGCAGCGGGGAGTGTTGTTACCGAAAACGGCATTTCCTTGCCATGGTCGTTCAGTCAGGAGGTGGAAGCGCCTTTCACGGCAAATATCAACGTAACCGTTTCGCTTCGGACACTGGCAGAACCGCCTTACGAATTTCCCCGTCCCAATAGCGGCAATTTGGCGAAAATAACGATTGAGTCAAACGGAAAGCGGCTAAGCGAAGGAAGTCCCGTAACGGGAACAGGCAGCGGACTTTACAGTGCAATAGACAATTGGCTGGAAGAAAACGGGCATACTTCCCGAACTCTGGTATTCACGGCTGAAACTCTTGAAAAACAGGGTAGCGCTTATTGAACGTTCACGATGAGATGGCTTCCCGGACGCAGAGAGACGCGGCGTGCCGCGTCTCTACGGCAGCAAAGGATAAATTTTATAAAAACCAAAATAAAATCAAGGCGGAACCCGAAAAGCCTTACGAGTAGGGATAATTAAATAAAACAAATTTTTATGCGAACGTTAGGTAACATTCTTTGGCATGTCCCATTTTTGGGATTCATGTCTGCCCTGTTTACTTTTTTACTGGGCGGACTGTTGGTAATCACTGTAGTTGGCGCACCGATAGGCTTAGGGCTTATCCAGCTGTCCAAATTCCTGCTGACGCCGTTTTCCTCGGCAATGGTCAGCAAGAGCGACCTTAATGTCGACCAAAACAAATACTGGGAAGTATTTGGAACGGTCGTCCGGATTATTTATTTCCCGTTGGGGTTATTCCTTTCGGTGATAACGGTATTCCAGATAGTGGCGCTGTTTATTTCCATTATCGGGATTCCGGTGGCGTTGGTACTTGCCAAATCATTGGGCACGTACTTTAATCCGGTGGGAAAAAGCTGTGTCCCGAGAGCGGTGAAGGAGCATTTGGATCAGGAGAAGGCGAAAAAGCAAGTGGACAGCTACATTCATTAAAAACCGGCTCTTTGTGAGTAGCGGGGCAGCGCCTCGCCTCTGTGCGCCTTCGTGGAGGCGGGCGGTTGCCTTGTAAAGATGTGGAAAAGCCGTGCGCAAGCGCGGCTTTTTTGTCGTTGGGAACTGCGAGGAACGAAGCCATCCATCTATTATCAACTGTTTGTGGGTTGCGGCCTGCTTCGTATCCCGTAGTTACTACTAAAAGCGGTGATGCATGATGTCGTCTCTGACGGGACTGCACGCCTTCGCCGTAGAGACGCGACATGCCGCCTCTCTCATCACCGCGACCGCAGGGACAGGTTTTGCACCTGCCCTCAATGAAAACGACACAAGGGCGGGCGCAAGCCCCGCCCCTACCCCGCGGCAAACCCTAACGGAATGAACGCCAAGAAACCGCAAAGAGCGAAAGCTTACATCGTTCTTTGCTACTGTATCAATGAAAACCTCATGCTGAAGCCGAAATTGGTGTTGTAGTTTTTGTAGGAGGTGGACACAAACGGGGTGTTTATAATTCGGTCGAAGAAGACGGTCAGGGTGAAATTGCTGTTGATTTTGTAATCGGCGGATATTTTAAGGGAGGTCACATTTTGTCCGGCGGACACCTGTATGGGCAGGTTCGACGGGTCTGTTCCCCCTTCCGGTTCTCCTATGCGCCGTATCAGCGTTTTGCTGTCCCTGACGGACAGGTCGGCGTTGATTTTCAGATCGCTCTGCAGGCGTTTCTGTTCCCCGCCAAGGCTTCGTATCGAAAAGGCTACCTCGTTGAAGACATATCCCAAGCCCAACACAAAATCGGCGGTTTTGTTTTCGGAAAGCTGGAGATTGCTCAGCCCGACGGAAATATTGCGCGACCGCCGCATTTCGAAACGGGTGGAGAAGCTGTTGAGAAACGCCAGATCAATCCCGATCAGCGGTCCGAATATTTCGTTGATGTTTGCCGAAGCAATATCGTTCCTTGGGATGAAATTGTTTTGCAAATCGCGGGCAAAGGACACTGCCGAAGCAATATCGCCGTTGTAATCGAGGTTGGAGGTATAATTCCCGATGGTATATACGGCTTTGTAGCTGTGGCGCAAACCGACCGACCGGAAATATTTTTTCAGGAAGGCAATATTGCTCAATCCGTCGAAACTCACGTCCCAGTTGGGCAGCATGCTCCGGAACGACGGAAATTCGTCCATTGACGTACTGTTGGGGTCTTTTCCCGTGTAGGCGGCGTAGAAAGCCGGTATCATCACCTGCTGTGCATTGAGGCTGTATCCGTCGTACCCCCCGTCCTTGTCGGGCAAAGCAGTGTAGGAGGCGTCCCTTTCGCGCAGTTCCGTTGCCCGGCGCTGTGCAATGATGCTGCGGTTCGCCTTGAACTTTTCAAAAACCGCCGAATGGTAATTGTTTTCCTTGTCCGATTTTTCAAAGGCAGCGCCCAGCGCAATGACCGTGATGCTGTAATTGCCTGTGGAGAGGGGCGACCGCAGCGATTCGGGATAGCTGTTGGTGGCAGGGTCCCAGGTGTAGTACATGGACATGTTTTCGGTATAGCTTCTCAATGCCGACAGGGTGATCCTGATCCCCTGAAAGGGTTCGAACACGCCGCGCATGCTCAAACTTTTCGTGGCGGTGACGGCAATCATGCTGTTCAACTGCTCTTCGCGCACCAGCCAGTTGTTTCTGGCGGCTTTTTCCGGAAAATTCCGGTCCTGCCAGCCTATCAGGAAAGGAAATCCCGGTGCGGCTCCGTTCATCCCGATCAAATTGCTTGTCATGCCGTATCCGGGCAGCAGGGTGCTTCCGTTTTGGGTGTAGGTAATGCCGATGTTTTTCATGCCCAGCAGGATTTTTACGAACCCCTGGGTAATCAGCGCCGTCGGGTTTCCCTGTTTCTCCACTGTGCCGGTCACCACTATCGACGCCCCCCTGAAATCGGTCGCTGTGGTAATCAGTACCCGGTTTTCATTCACCACCTGCACATCGGCGGCAATTGTCTTCCCGTTGGCGTCCATCAGCTTCACCTCCACTTCCTTTGTGTTGAGATTATGCTGGATACTGCGCGGGTCGTCGCCTTTCAGGGTCAGTCCGGTACGTTCGAAGGTAACGGTTTTGTACTGTTTGGCTTCCTGCGGCTGGTTGCGGTTGCGCTGTGTCTGGGTGATCTTTTTGAAGTAAGGCACCTTGTTGTAGAGGGTGGACAGGGTCAGCTGCCCGGTCAGGGTAATGCTGTTTCGATTGCTGATGGTGTTTCCCGGATTGAAGGAGGTATCGGCGTAAATGGGCGCCACTCCCCACATGTATTCGCCCGTGTATGAGGCGGTTGCCGAAGTCCAGTCGAGCAGCGGCAGTTTGTTGATGGGCAGGGTATAGCTTGCCGAGATGCGATGGTTGTAGTCGGTAATGCGTCCCCCGCTGCGTATGTTGTTCCACACGGAATCTTTCCACAGTTCGTATTCGTCTTTCATGTGCCTGTCCACCACGCCGACCGGTTCGTCGATGCGCGCCATGTTTGCCGCCGAGAAGTCGAATTTGAGCGACTTTGCCAAATCCCACTGCAAGCCGAAATTCCTGTCCCACATCCAGTTTTTGTCCACTGTTGCGTCCATTCTGAGGTTCGGGTTGTCAATGTTGCGCATCTTTTCTTCCGAATACGCCCGTCTCATGCTTGTTCCCAGTGAAATCCTGCCGGGTTTGGGGTTGAAGTTAAAATCGCGGATGATGCGGAAAACAGGTTTATTGAGAAAGGCAACCTTCTTGAAGGGCTGAATGTTCAGCGGCGACACGGAGTAATCGTATATGACGCCCCCGCTGTAATTTTTTTCCATCCCCCTTTCTATGGTTATGCTTCGCCGGAAGGTTTCGTAATAGGCATAGTTGAAGGTGAGGTTGGACAGATCCCAGAAGTGCGGTTTTTCATGCACCGTATTCACCCTGACGTTGGTCAGGTTGATGCTTTTGCGCTGCATGTAATCCTGCGTGAGGGCTTTCAGCGAATCGCGGGCGGCTTTTGTGGGGAGCGCTGCCAGGGCGTCTTTCATTTTCACGTCGGGGTTGGTGGGATCGTATTCGGGAGTGACGAAACTTTCGCCGTAGCCCACGTACAGGGGTATCTGCACGTTCAGTTTTTCGGGAAAGAGCTTGCCCAGTTCGACGTTTGCCGACAAATCGTACTGGTTGCGTTCTTCCGTCGAACGGTCGTTGATTTTTGCATCAATACCGCCGAATCCGGGCTGAATGGTTTCCCCCGAAACGGCAAGGGTTGCCAGGTCGGCTACCCGGACAGCCAGACGGGCATTTGCCGCCCACCCGCCTTTCCTGTCGACGTTGGACAGGCGCAGTTCGTTCACCCATACTTCCACCGAGCGCGTTTCGCCTCTGTAGTTCGTATTTTGCGGATAGCGCAAACCGATCATCACTACCTTGATGTTGGACAGGTTGGGATTGCCGCACACGTAAAATTTCCGTCCTTCGCCCGCATCGTAGGGAAAGACGGTATTGAGACCGACCGTCGAACCGGTTCTTCTCATCTCGTCGTTGCGAATCTGTTTCAGATGAGGCAGGAAATCAAGGTCAATGCCCAGATGATTGGCTTCGGGCCATATATCCCGTTCGGTATATTCGCTCATGTTCGGCGAGGTGAGTTTCAACGGGATTTCATATTCATAGAAATTGTTTCGGTAATCGGAACCGATGCGCACGAAGATGCTCATTTCGTCGTCATCCGGTTGCAGGTGATTCTGCACGGCTTCGGCGTGTACTTCCATTTCCAGCGTCTTGTAGCGGCGCATGTCGTAGGATACGTTGCGGTACACTGCGCGCGCGTCGCCATTGACCAGGTTTTTCGCGCGCAAAACCATCGACTGTTCGTTGAGTTGCTGCATTTCGCGGGTGGTTTGGTCAACGGCGCGGTCGAAGCCCGGAGGCACCCTGTAGGGTATCGGCGTTCTTGCCGCGTTTTCTTCGATGTTCACCGACGCCACCTCGAAGGTTGCCTGCGTGGATTCGGGCGTGGAAGTACCCGGCGCTGCCGGCTGGAACGACTGGTTGTATTGCCTCCATTCGCCCCTTACCAGTTCCAGACGGGCAAAACGGAGAATAATGGAATCGGGGCAGTTGGTCAGGAACATGCGCATGAAACGGATGGTCTTAAATTCCTGTATCCCGCCGACCGATTTTTCGTATTCCGTGATCGGTATCCTGAACTGGTACCATGTTGCCGAAGGAACACGCCGTCCGCCGATCACTACCGTGTCGTTGCTTACCTTGTCCACAATGAAGTTTTTGCCGACTTCAAGATCGTTGCGGCGCACGCTGACCCTGTACTGGAAGTAGCTTTCCGTTTCGCTCATGGTGTTGTCCTGATTGATGTCTTCTTCGTTGGGCAGGCTCGAATTGGAAAAATCGTTGTTGGACGAGTTGCCTTCCTGCCCGTTGTAATACTTGTAGCGGGTGAGGATGTCGGCTTGCATGGCGTCCCACTCGCTGCTGCGCGGATAGTGGAAATTGTCGGTGGACGGGTCGTCCTGCAAATCCTGAAGCGGCTTGGGATCGAGCATGGATTGCATGCCGGCGAGGATGTCACTGAAAAAATTCCGTTCGCGGTCGTCGTTCATCCCGTCAAGCCCCACATCCTGCCATGTCCTGTTTTCATTGTCGAAGGAGTGAACAATGGGCTGCACCTTGGCTACATATCCCCATTCCGTCCGGTCGACCATGCTGAGATCGCCGTCCACGGGCAAACCCTGTTCGGACGATTTGCGGGCGTCTTTCAGAATGTCTTCGCTCACGTTCCCCAGATTGAAATACAGGTCAGCCCCGCGGAGGTCTCCGTTCGGGTCTTCCACAAAGGGATCCATCATCCAAAATTCGATGAACTGGATGTTGTTGGACTCGAAATCGCTGGGCTGCACCGCCCGCATCATGCCGCCCCACCTCTTTTGCGGATCGCGCAGCGAACCGTTTCTGTTGACATTTGTCCTGTCGTAGTTGTAGGGACCGCGCTCACGCGGATAGTAAGCCACGTTAAGCACTGCAATGTTGGTGGGCTGACCGGTGAGGTGTTCCTTGTTCTTGAAAAGGTCTTCCTCATACACGGCGCGCACAAAGTTGCTCGAAATGTATCTTCCCGGATTCTGGCGGATGTAGTCCGGCGTGGTGGTGGAGTTCATGTATCCGTCCGCCACAAACAGCGGGTCGATGGTGTACCACGCCAGCCGTGCGCGGTTCATCCCGATCGCCGGGTCGTTGTTCATGCCCGATTCGGAGAACAGCCCGTTTCCCTGCGGGATGCTTGCCAGATGCCACGCGGCAAAGGTGCGTAGGTCGTAGGAGGTTTCGCTGCCTTCAAAATCGTCAATATATGCCGCGCCGCGGTTCATGATGCCTTTGGACTTGCCGGGCAGCAGCTGGGCGAACTCTCCGCTGAAATCGAGGCTCGACGGCGCTTTGGTCTGTATCAGGGGCAGCTTGTCCACCCACGAGGTGAGGAAAGGCAGTTCGGTATTGTAGTTGCCGTTAAGCCCCAGCATGGTATTTGCCAGCGGCTCGTCGCCGATGTTCACCTTCTGGGTCAGCGGTCTTTCGGTGAGCCGCAGCACCGTTGCGCCGAGATTGAAATTATCGGAAAACCTGTAGTTGAGATGCGTTCCCAGCATGGTTTTCTGCTGCATGGCGAACAGGGCGTTACTTTCCGTACTCACCTTGATGGGCGTTCCCGATTCGAGCAATCCCGTGTTGAGTATTTTTACGCGTCCCATGCTGTAGTCCACCGTGTAATCGACATTTTCGACCAGCCGCGCGCCGGCAGCCGTCACCACCACCGATCCCTCCGGTATGTTCATCGCGTTCAGGGTGATTTCCGAACCGCCTTCCGACCGGTAGCGCCCCTGTAGCTTGAATTTGTTCTGCTCGGCTATTTCGCGCGCTTTGGTCAGCGTGGAATCGTACAGCGCATCGAAAACGTATTTGTCTATCTTTGACGACGGAAGGTTTTTGCTTTCGAGAAACTTGCGCAGCGTGTTGCCGAAAGGCTCAAGCACGGGAAAAACGATCTTGCCGTCGGTGGCGTTGATGGTAATGCCTTCCACAAAGTCGAACACCCCGTCGGGAAAAGCGTCCTGCTGCGTGTTCAGCCTGTCCAGTCCCATCACGCGTAGCAGTATATCCTTGCTTGCCTCGTCTTCGGGAATGTAATTGATGTCGTTGCCCGACCGGTCGTCGGAATACAGGATGTTCAGATGAAAATCCTCCCTTTGCAGGTTGTATGCCGTAATGGAATAGATGTTTTTCATCATCAGTTTCCATGTCAGGTCTTTGGGTATCTGGTTGCTGCCCTTCAGGAGCTTCACCACCAGCCCCTTGTCGCCGGCAATGCCCGTGCGCGAGAGTTCGCCCACGCGGTAGGTTTTTCCGCGAAAGGTATATTCGTATGCCACCCCCAGCACTTCATCCGCGTTCAGGGCGGTTTTCAGCGATATATAGCCCAGATTTGGATGAAACGTGTAGTCGCGCGAGGTGAGCATCCGCGCATTTTGCAGTTTTTCGAACGCAACGCCGGGCGTGAGTCCCTTGCCGGCAAGCTGTCCGTTGATGTCCGAGTTGAAATCGCGCACCACGTCGCGGACGTTCCTGTATAGGGAATTGGGGTTGATCGAATCATTGTCCGGTATCTGCATGTTTTCGCCGAGGTCTCTGAAGGCAATCAGGTTGCGGGCGTTTTCGGTGGCATTGATCCTGTTGGTCACCCACACTTCCACCCGCGTAACGGTCACCCCGGAGGTAATGGCGGGCATGGTACGGAGGGACTGTTCGTAATTTTCGTAAAAATACCCCGCGATGAAAAAGTGCTTGTTGGCTTCGTATTCGTCGGCGGCAAGTTTGAAATCGTTGATTTGCGCTCCGCCCTTGATCTCCATAGTGGTCGTCTGTCCCTTCTGCTGCGACACGACGGCGGTCACCGACAGGTTACCGAATTTCAGATCGGTTTTCAGCCCGAACAGACTTTGGCTGCCCGTGATCAGCGAACCGGGCAGCGGCAGGGAAATGTTGCCCGCTTCTATCTTCTGAATGATGTCGTCTTCCTTGCCTTCGTAGGCAAGTTTGGTCTCATTCTCGAAATCGAACGAGGCGTCCGTATTGTAGTTGATGCCCAGCCTCATTTTATCGCCGATGCTTCCCACCACGCTCACCTGCAAACGGGTATCGAAATCGAAAGTGGTATTTTTACGGGCGCTTTCGCTCAGATTGGGATTTTCGGTGCGGGTGGTGTTCAGTCCGAAAATCAACTCTGCCGAGCCTTGCGGCACAATGCTGATGGTATTGGTTCCGAAAATGCGGTCGAACGCTTCTCCGCCAAAGGAAAACTGCGGCATGAATCCCTGACTTCTGCCGTCGTCGCCTTTCAGCGACTGTTTGGAATGGCTTTCCCAGTTGAGCTTCTTCTGTTCCATCATGGTATATTTCAGGAAATCGGGCTTGTCCATCGAATACGGCGTTGAGTTGCCGTAATCGCCCACCTTTTCCTTGAACACATACCGGTCCTGCACCGGATCATACACTATTTCGGTCTTTACATTGGCAGGCGGGGCAAGAAACAACCCTCCCCCCGGCGTCCCGTACAGGTAAGGATTGGGGTCGGATTTGGGAAAACGATATTCCAGCGGAACATACTCCGGCTTCTGCCGCGTGCCGGAAATTTGCCCATACCCCGTCTCCATGCGGAAAAACATTCCGCAGAAAAGCAATAAAAATATATGTCCGTATGTTTTTATAAGCAATAAAACCTTTTTTATTTTCAATGTCCTTCTTTAGCACCTTCCGTACGACATTTTACCCGCCATACCCGCAAAGTACAAGATTAATAACGTTTCTTCTTTTAAAGTATTGTTTAAAAATAAAAAAAAAGTATCCCCGCCGCAATCATCTCTTCCTTATGCTGTAAAAACGGGCGTGCGAGCAGGAGACGGAAGGCGGGGAAACTTTCCATGCGGCAAAAATTGTCGTCTTCGGGCAAAAAAATTGCCGAAATTCGGCTGCCCGGAGGAATGGTCGGCAAATAAACCGGACACTGCCGGCGTTATGGCGAACAGCTGTTATAAAAATCAAACAGGGAGGAAATGACAAGGCTGCGTCATTGGTAACGGTTACATTTCAAGCAATAAACAGGAGGAAATGACGGAGGCATTATTGCGGATTGCAGGCGACTAAGGTTGCCCTGCAAGGAAAGAAACAGGTTGCTGCCGTAGAGACGCGGCATGTAAAGACGTGGCGCGCCGCATCTCCGGAATGACAACAACCGATAGCAATATCTTTTTAAATGGGTATATTTGCATGATTTTTGATACATCTTGTCTTCATAACATGTTATTTTATGCACGGATTTATTTTCTTGTTGCTGTTTCCCGCTTTTCTCTATGGACAGGAGGATACCCGGGCGCAAAAAATCATCGACGACATGGTTGCGCGTATCGGCGCCTGCCCCAGCGTACAATTGACGTTTTCGGCAACCGTCACCCGTTTGCAGGACAAATCGGAGTCGATGCACGACGGAAAGCTATGGCTGAAAAACAATCGCTACAAACTGGAATTATTGCCCGACAACATATTGCTGTTCAACGGGGAAAAACTCTATCAGTTCCTGCCGGAAGTGAATGAAGTAAATGTCACCCAGCCCGACATGAACGAGGATGATGAAGATTTCCAGCTGTTCAATCCCCGTACTTTCTTCCGCCTGTCCTCGAAAAATTTCAAGAGTCATCTGGTAAGGGAAAGTACGCAAAACAACCGGAAGGTATATGAAATGGATTTGTACCCCTTGCAGGTGAAAACCACCAAATATTCGCGCGTCAGGGTGTGCGTGGAAAAAGAAACCCTGCAAATTGTCCGCCTGACCGCTTTCATGAAAGACGGGACTCAATACGCGCTCACTTTTCAGCCCTACACCGTGCTGAAAGCGTTGCCGGATTCTTTTTTTGAGTTCTCCGTTGCGGAGCATCCCGGCGTGGAAATCATTGACCTGACATTTTAAAAGCGCTCACAATGAACAACAATGGATTTGTAAGAGTAGCAGCAGCCATCCCGTCGCTAAAGGTTGCCGACTGCACGTATAATTGGGAGGAAATACGGGCTATCATCGAAGAAGCCTCCGACAAAGAGGTGCAGATAGTCTGTTTTCCGGAATTATCCCTTACGGGATACACCTGCGGCGATCTGTTTCATCAGCAGGCGCTGGTGCGGGAAGCGGAAACAGCCCTCTCCCGCCTGCTGGAGGCAACCCGTCGCCGCGACATGGTCTTTATCGTGGGCGCTCCGGTGCGTTTTTCGGGAAAACTGTTCAATGCGGCAATGGTTTGTCAAAGCGGCAGGATACTGGGCGCGTCGGTCAAAACCTATCTGCCCGAATACGGCGAATTTTATGAGAAGCGATGGTTTACGCCGGCCTCCGGGGCGTTCAACGGGACGGCGACGCTCTGCGGGCAGTCCGTACCTTTCGGGAACGACCTTCTGTATGCGTCCGGCGAGCTGGTATTCGGGGCAGAACTGTGCGAAGACCTCTGGACGCCCGTGCCTCCAAGTTCCGGCATGGCGCTGGCGGGGGCGCACATCCTGTTCAACCTGTCGGCAAGCAATGAACTCACCGGCAAGCATGATTACCTCCAATCGCTCATCCTGCAACAATCCGCACGTTGCATGGCGGGGTATGTCTATGCGTCGTCAGGATGGGGCGAATCGACTACCGACGTCGTTTTCAGCGGGAACGGCATCATTTGCGAAAACGGAATCATGCTGGCGAAATCCCGGCGTTTCCTGATGAACCGGCAATTGATCGTCGGCGAAATAGATACGGACAGGCTCATATACGACCGTCAGCGCACCAGTTCCTTTGCGCCGGAACATGCCGGAGCATACAGGACAATCGCTTTTACTCTTCCGGAGGTGGTTATCGGAAGTCTTTCACGCGAAATCAATCCGCATCCCTTTGTCCCCTCCCGGCAGCAATACCACGAGCGTTGTGAAGAGATATTTTCCATACAGGCGGGCGGTTTGGCAAAAAGGCTCATCCACACCAACACCCGCAAAGCGGTGATCGGCATTTCCGGCGGTCTGGATTCCACGCTGGCGTTGCTGGCTTGCGTACATACCTTTGACAGGATTGCCCTGCCGCGCGAAAATATTATCGGCGTCACCATGCCGGGTTACGGAACCACCGGACGCACGTACAACAATGCGCTGCAACTGATGCAAACGCTGGGCGTTGCCATCCGCGACATCAGTATTAAAGCGGCTTGCGAGCTGCATTTCAAAGATATAGGACACGATCCCGCCCTCCACGACGTCACCTTTGAGAACGTACAGGCACGGGAACGGACACAAATACTGATGGACACAGCCAACCGAGAAGGCGCAATGGTGATCGGCACGGGCGACCTGTCCGAACTGGCGCTGGGCTGGACTACCTACAACGGCGACCACATGTCCATGTACGGCATCAACTCGTCCGTTCCCAAGACGTTGGTACGGTATCTGGTACGCTGGTTTGCCGAAACGCAGGCAGACGAGCCTGCCCGCGCCATCCTGACCGACGTGCTTAACACGCCCGTCAGCCCCGAACTGTTGCCGGCAGGACGCGATGACGCCATTGCACAGAAAACGGAAGATATTATAGGTCCTTACGAATTGCACGATTTTTTCCTGTATTACATGATCCGGTTCGGGTGCGCGCCCGGAAAAATTTTCTTTCTGGCGCAACATGCCTTCCGGGAAAAGTATCCCGACGAGGTGATCCGTCACTGGATGCGGGTATTCTACCGCCGGTTTTTCAGTCAGCAGTTCAAGCGCTCGTGTATGCCCGACGGACCCAAAATAGGCTCCGTCAACCTGTCGCCCCGCGGCGACTGGCGCATGCCCAGCGATGCGGAAGCGAATATCTGGCTGAACGACATCGAAAAAAGGTAAACAGACGGAAATCCGTTGAAATATGTCGCCGGAAAATGAACAGCGTCCGTTTCCGCGATTCAGGGCTGTCGGTTTCGCTGTTCAATATATCCGTTGAACCTGATGGATTGGCGCGTTATGTCGCTTACCGACAGGTTTGCCGTGCCGTTTTCCGAAACGGATAAAAACAGTTCGTAACGCCTGTTGCCGTCGTTGGTGATGATTTTGATGTTCCACCCGTTCTTCTTTGTGGCTTGGGGAATGTAGTCGAATTTTTTGCTGACAAATTTGATACCGCCTTCCGCAGGATCCGCCGGCATGGTATATATCCGTCCGAAATAGGGCAGAAAAGCGCTTACGGTGTCCCTGCTCACGGTCAGGTCATAGGGGGAGGTCAGGAAAATGGAACGCCCCATAACGGGATACGCCCTCTCGGCAACGAACACATAATCCTGATTTTCCATCAGTTTCCGCACTTTTTCCATCTGTTCGATTTTGCGTTGTTTTTTCGATTTCTTTTCTTGCCCGTGTACAGGAAAACTGTCACCGGCTAAAAACAACAAAACAAAGAAAACGCATATCTTTTTCATGACGCGGTGTATTAGAGTTTATATTGTCGGTGCAAAAAACCTGCCAAAGATGTTCGATTGACAAAAATCAGATACATCGTAACGTATTTTTTTTATTTTTGGCGGTTCATTTAAAAATCAGTTTTATGCCGGTCAATATACCCGACAATTTGCCCGCTGCCGATGTACTGCGCGAGGAGAATATTTTTGTGATGACGGAGAGCCGTGCGCTTCATCAGGACATACGCCCGTTGCGGCTGTTGATGCTGAACCTGATGCCGGTGAAGATCATCACCGAAACACATTTGCTCCGGATGCTGTCCAATTCGCCGTTGCAGGTGGAGATTACCCTGCTGAACACGCTCAGCCACATATCGCGAAATACGCCCATAGAACATCTCGAAACATTCTACAAGACGTTTGACAGCGTGAAAAACAGACGTTTTGACGGATTGGTCATCACCGGCGCTCCCGTGGAAATGATGCGGTTCGAGGACGTGGACTACTGGAGTGAATTGACGCAAATCATGGACTGGGCAGGACATAACGTCACCTCCACGCTGTATATCTGTTGGGCTGCACAGGCTGGGATGTACCATCATTACGGCGTTCCGAAATATGTTTTGCCGCAGAAGCAATTCGGGATTTTCACCCATACGCTGAACAATGCCAAAGCGCCCATTGTGCGCGGGTTCGACGATGAATTTCTGGTGCCGCATTCGCGTCATACCGAAGTGAGGCGCGGCGATATAGACAAAGTACCGCAGCTTGAAATTGTTTCCGAATCGCAACAGGCAGGCGTTTATTTGGTGCGCGACGTGGAAAACCGCCGGATATTCGTCACCGGACATTCGGAATACGACGCCTTCACGTTGAAAAACGAATATGAGCGCGATCTTGCCAAAGGCATGGACATACGGATACCGTATAATTATTTCCCCGGCGACGACCCGTCGAAAGAACCGCTGATGCGTTGGAAAAGCCATGCAAGTCTGCTGTTTTCCAATTGGCTCAACTATTATGTGTATCAGGAAACGCCTTATGACATCGATTGAATTTTCGCTGGCGGACATTCGGGAGGCAGCCCGCCGGTTTCTGGACGCATTTGGCGACAAAAAGTGTTTTGCATTCTACGGTGCGATGGGCGCGGGCAAAACTACCTTTATCAAAGCCGTTTGCGAAGCGCTCGGAGTGCAAAAAACAGTTACAAGTCCCACATTTGCGCTGGTAAACGAATATGACGCCGGCAAAAACGGTACCGTTTATCATTTTGATTTCTACCGGATACGCCGTCCCGAAGAGGTTTTTGATTTCGGATGCGAGGAATATTTCGCTTCGGGAAACTATTGCTTTGTGGAATGGGCTGAGAAAGCGGAAATTGTCCTGCCTCAAGACATTTGCAAAGTGACCGTGGAAGAAACAGCCGGCGGATGGCGGAAAATTATGCTGCTCGAAACGACAGAAAACAGGAAGTGATGCATGCATGTATTCCAAAAATCATTACTTTTGTCGCCCATGAAGCGGAAAGATCGTAAAAGAGCACATAAAACGGATGCGGACCATGTTCGGGACGTCAATTTACTCCGTACCAATAAAAGGACAATCCTGTTTAATAACAAGGAGATAAAGGCGATAGATGATTATTGCATGAAATATGCCGTTCACAACCGGTCGAAATTCATGCGGGAGGTCATCATATCCGCCATCATCAAGAAGTTTGAAGACGATTATCCGACATTATTTTAATACGACACGCAAAAAGTTTTAAGATTTTTGCGCGCCGGATGTTTTTATATTGTAAAAATAACTATCTTTGCAGCCTCAAATGAAAAAGCCCGAGTGGCGGAATTGGTAGACGCGCTAGTTTCAGGGACTAGTGTCCGCAAGGATGTGTGAGTTCGAGTCTCGTCTCGGGTACAGGAAAAAGAAACAACCGATTACGCGGTTAATTTTTGGGGTTCTACCGTTATTTGTGTGGAAGCAGGTCTAAATCTCCGTGGAAAAACAGAATTGCGATTCTGAAATCGGCGGTGTTTCTGTACCCTCTTCCGACTGTTCTCAATTCTGTATTGCGCCGTTTAAACGTTCTGCCCGTGCGTTGTTTGCTCCTGTCTTCATTCATTTTTTATCCCCCTTTCATGCCTCTCCAGCATCTCTGAAACTTCGGATAGCTCTTTGATTTTAACGGGTTTTACTTTGCTAAAATCGGCGTAATGGAGGTCTATAGGTCAAAATTCAGGCTGAAAATTAACAGGGAAATTCAAACGAACAACAATATTGATTATCTTTGCATTGTCAAATGGAAACGGAAACAGGCTCTGCCGGGGAGCAACCTGTCAGGGATACATTTGACCTTATACAGCATTTATGCAGAGGGTTGTCTTATCAGGTAACTCTTTTTGCATATATGCCGGTAAGATTATGCCTTAAAAAACCCAATTATATACTTCATTTTACGCTCTTTCGATAATCCATTGTGATTTCTCAACTTGTTTTTCAAATCAGCGAAATGTCCGTCCAATGCGTTGGTCGTATTTGGTATGTTAAGGCGCGAATAATCCTCGAAAGTAAACAGATAAGGCAAGTGTTTCTTCAAACTCAGAACGGCGCTACGCAGGCGTTTATG
>JAISRX010000253.1 GCA_031273395.1 Bacteroidales bacterium
GTATAATTACAACCGCAATCTTTACACCTGTAACGTTGTCTCCCTTTTATAATACCGGATTTAACGCTTTTACCGCATGAACATTTTGGACAATTCATATATTGTTATTTTTCTGCAAAGACACAAAGATATATTTAATTAGCAATGCCAGTTTTTTATTTGTCATTCCTTAATTCTTGTATCGCGCCGTTCAAACGTTCCTCCAATATCTGTTTTTCCGCGCAATTTCCATGATGCAAAGAGGCGCTTTTTCTGCTCCACACCAATAACGGCAGAACTTTTTTTTGACGCATCCGTCATGCGTGACATTCGTCGTTACCCGTACAAGATCGGGAATTGCACGAAAATCATTTTTCGCTTTTTCCCGGTCATTGCCGAAGCCGGAAGACGGAAACCGGAAGCGAAGCGGATCATGTCTTTCCGGAAAGATGGCTTCCATCAAAAAAGTCACAACGGCGACCGATGCATGAGCAGTTGCTCATAATCGGGGATTTCGGTCAGGAAACAGACCGGTTTTCCGGCAGTAGCCGCCGCCATGCAATAGTGCTGCAACCCGTTGGTGAGCAGCAGAAAGGGCGAGCGGACGGTTTGGTGGTAAACGGCGATTTGCTCGAACACCTTTTGCGTGAGCGGCACGTCGGGCGCTTTACATTCGGCAAGCAGCAGCGGAGTTCCGTTCCGTTCATATACTATCACGTCGCTGCGTTTGTTCATCTGCGCGTATTTTAGCGGGGTTTCCACCGAGATCAGCGAAGCCGGACATGCCTTTTCCCTTATCAGGTAGTGGATCAGGTGCTGGCGCACCCATTCTTCGGGCGTCAACGCTACATGTTTTTTCCGTATGAGATCAAAAATCAGGGGTTTGTTGTCGGTCATCCTTGTTTGAACTGGATAAGACGGAAAATTCAATGCTTCCATGTTGCTGATTTCAATATTGTTTCTTTACCGGCATGCTTGATCAAACGGAAGATCAGTGCAGTTTTTCCCCGATCAGATGAATAAATTCTTCACGCGTGCGGTGGTCTTTCAGGAAAATGCCGGTAAATGCCGATGTGGTAGTGATGGAATTTTGTTTTTGCACCCCGCGCATCATCATGCAGAGATGCTGCGCTTCGATCACCACCGCCACTCCCATAGGATTGAGCGCTTTCTGGATACAGTCGCGTATTTCCATGGTGAGCCGTTCCTGCACCTGCAACCGCCGTGAAAACACATCCACCACGCGGGCAATCTTGCTCAGTCCGGTGATGGTTCCGTCGGGAATGTAGGCTACGTGCGCCTTGCCGAAAAACGGGAGCAGATGATGTTCGCACATGGAATACATTTCAATATCTTTCACCAGCACCATTTGCCGGTAATCCTCATGAAAAAGCGACGAAGAAAGAATTTCGCCCGGATCTGCCCGGTAGCCTTCGGTGAGAAACTGCAAGGATTTGGCTACGCGCAACGGCGTTTTTTCCAACCCTTCCCGTTGCGGATCGGGAACAATGGCTTGCAGAACTTCGGCGTATAACTGCCGTAACCGGTCGGTGGTATGATGAGTCATGATCGGATATTTGTTTGCGTTTGTTCCTGTTTGCCGTTTACCGTTGCCGCGTATCCCGCATGTAATGCGCGGATGTTCATATCCGTCACTTCGGCGCCTTTTCTCTCAAAGATGCTGCGGACTGCCGCTTCGATATGTTGAAAACCGATATTGAGAAACGGTACCGCCGCTCCCAGCATCACCATGTTGGACGCCTTGACGTTGCCGCATTCGGCAGCCAGTGCATCGGCGTCCGTCAATATCCGTCGGGGAAGCGCGTTCAGCTGTTGCGTCAATTCCTGCAAATCGGGATAGTTGCCGATATTGACGAACGGATGCGTGCTGGTCACCACCCATCCATCGGGCGACAGGTAGGGCAGGTACCGCAACGCTTCCATCGGTTCTGCCGAAAGTACCAGATCGGCTTTTCCCAGAGGGATCAAATCGGAAGCAACAGGATTGTCCGATACGCGAAGATGAGAATATACCGCTCCGCCGCGCTGGCTCATGCCATGCACTTCCGCCTGCTTGATATGCAACCCGTTGCCGACGGCTGCCAACCCTATGACGGTGGCTATGGATAAAATTCCCTGTCCGCCCACACCGGCTAATATGATGTCTGTTTTCATCGGTGACGCTTGTTTTAAGCCCCCAAAGGTAAGATATAAATCCGTAACCGGCAAAAAAATCACACGCCTCCGAACGTAACGCTCAGATTATCCGCTTGTATGTCCGGCTGTTCGGGATACAGAATAACGCTGTTGGTATGACCGAAATAACGGGCGACCACCCGTGGCATGACGGTTATTTTCCGGCTGAAGGATACCGAATTGTGACGGGCGGAGATGACCACAAACAGGTCTTTGTCCGTCAGTTCGCCCGACAGTTTGGTCATATCGGGAACCTTGTCCTGTTTCCTGTAATTTTTGGCGGTGAGAAATGACATTTCCTTCATGCCCGAAATACTCGACAGGGTATGTTCATCGCCGATGAACAGCAATTCCGCCGATGTGTTTCGCCATATCCGTTGCAAAATCGTCAGCCATGTATGAAAGCCGACCTCATGCCCTGCATTTTGGGGTACGATCACGTAAATTTTCCTGAATTTCGGAAGATGGGTAACCAGCCTTGTTACTAAAATGGTTTGCCTGCAATTTTGCAGCAAATTATCTACAATGGTGCCGAAGAAATATTTTGCCGTACCCGACTGCCCGCTCCACCCGATCACAATGTGTGTGGATTGCAGTTCTACCGAAGCCCGTATGATGCCTTCCGAAATATTGCTGTCGACACGTATTGCCGGAAAACACCGGACGGACGCCGCCCGCGCCTGATCGGTAAAGGATGCGGTCAGCTTTTTGTCCCTGAGTATGGATTGCTCTACCTGAGCGGGTTTCGTGGTAATGGTGAGCGGCGATATGAGCGATTCTTCATGCGGACGGTGCATCAGAACGGCAAAATCGAAAAGAGCGGAAGCATTGTGCGGGTTCGACAACGGCACCAGTATCCGGTCGGACTTGCTGTCCTGAACTTCCTGTTCCCGCTGTTGCATGGCTATTTTTCGTCCGGCATGGTCGGTATAGTAGGCGCTTATCAGACAGGTGAAAAGAATGATCAATATGCCGGCATTGAGGATATGGCTGTCGAAAATGCCCATGTTGTAGCCGATCACCACTACTGCAATGGTAGCGGCAGCGCGCGAACTGCTCAACCCGAACAGCAGCGTGCGTTCCACAGGGGTATATTTGTAAACGAGTTGCGTGGCAAAAGCGGCAATATATTTTCCCAGCAAGGCTACCGTAATCAGCCCTGCCGCAAGAATGAGCGTCTCCGTGCCGTCAACGAAGGCTTTCAGATCCACGAGCATCCCGATGTGGATCATGAAAAACGGTATAAACAGCGAATTGCCTACAAACACGGTACGGTTCATCAGCGAAGACTGGTGCGGAATAACGCGGTTCAACGCCAAGCCGCACAGGAAGGCTCCTACGATAGGTTCAATACCCGCCATCTCCGCCAAAAAACCCGAAGCAAAAAGAGAGCATAATACGAAGGTATATTGAGCGGAATCATCGCTTTGGAAATGCGAAAAATACCACCGGCTGATCTTGGGAAATACCCACAACAGCAGGAACATGAATACGGTCAGCAATCCGACGGTTTTGATCCAGAAAAACACGCCCAGCGAACCCGAATATGCGGCGGTAATGACGGTAAGGAGCAGCAGTACGGCAACGTCTGTAATGATAGTGCCGCCGATACTGATCACCACCGGTTCGGTTTTGGTGATGTTCAGCCGCGATACGACGGGATACGACACCAGCGTATGCGAAGAAAACATGCAGGCAAGCAAAAGCGCCGCAGTATGGCTGTAGCCGAACGCATACCGTGTGGTAAGATATCCGAGCGCAAAGGGGACGATAAAGGTAAATATGCCGAACCACACACTTTTGAATTTGTTTTTGCGAAAACTGTAAATGTCTATTTCCAGCGTCATCAGGAACATCAGGTAGAGCAGTCCGGTGGTGGACAACAGTTCCATGCCCGATTTTTCGCCTATCAGGTACAATCCGTGTGGTCCGATAGCAATACCGGACAATATCAACCCGAAAATAGGCGGCATACCTGCCTTTTTGCAGGCAGGCGGAACTACCAGCATGATGAACAGGCAAAGCGCCAGCATGATCACAGGGCTTGCTATGGGAAGATAATTCGACATTTTCTTGTTCCACAATTAAAATGACGACCAAAGATACGCATTTTTTTGTAACCGCACAAGGAATGAAAAGAACTTGAGAATAATGCGGGAATAGTTGTTGGGCGCATTTAGCGTTCTCCGCGCCATGTCCGTACAAGCATGGCGCAGGGCGTGCTACGGTGCGGAAAAAGCCGTCCGAAACGCCGGAGGCGTTACCCTGCAATGCGCCGGAGAAAGGGCAACTCCTGCGGGGGTTCGGTGAGTAAGGGCAATGGATATTCCATTGATGACGCTTTTTTCGGAGTGACGTCTCATTCGCGGTTTTTCCCGCGTTTTCCGCCCAGATACTGTCCCAGCGCCGCCATCGCCACACACAGGGGGATGAACGCCCAGTGGACGTGCAGATATACCCGCAAGGCGATGATCAGGGGAACGGGAGCGTGTATGAACAGCCACCACAGGAAAGAAAACTTTTCCTGCCTGCTGCGCCACCTGCCGAAGGGGAGATTGACGCCGGCACAAAGCAACAACATCCACAACAGGTTGAACGTTTCGGTCATTTCAGGAAGTGAAGGCTGTGGACTGCCGCTGGCGACAATTGATTTCGCCGCCTCCGAAAACGGAAGTCACCTCCAGAATTAATTTGGAGTTGTCGTTCACTTCAAAACTGGGGTTCGGGCGATTGTCCAAGAAACGCCCGAAAACCTGATCCTGTCGTATCTCTATCTTCCACTCGACAGGGACGTAGAGATTCACCCCTCCGAACACCGAATTGATTTCCAGCCGGTGCACGCCTTCAGCCATTTTAGCGTCCGTCAGGTCAAGTTCCAGCCCGCCGAATACGCAATTGATGTCGCCTCCCTTAAAATCCTGTATGTTTATCTTTTCCTTGTTTCCCGAAAAAACGTAATTGCGTTCGATGTACCCCGGTTCCGTTGCGCTGTGAAATTCCCAGCTGTGCGCATGATGCCGCGCCCGGTGCCTTTCCATTCTCATCCTGAATCGCTCGTGGCGCTCCTGGGGACAACGTCCCCATATTGCTTTGTAGAGGAGCAGCAGACCTCCGATGATCAGTCCCAGCGCCCATCCGTTCTGGACGGCAAAATTGAGCCTGTCGATATGCAGTTTGGGCAGGAGGAATGCGCCGCCGATGAGCAGCAGGATGATGCCCGGAAACCTTTTGTACCACGAAAACAGGCAAACGAACCCCAATGCCATGATCAGTGCGGGCCACGAAAAGACGATCGGTTTGTATTCCGGCGGCAAAAAACCGATGTTGAAGGCAAACAGCAACATGCCGACTGCCATCACCAGCAGTCCGAAAACCAGTGAAGTTGCTTTTATTTTACAGTGTTTCATAATTGAAAGGTTTTAAAACGAAAAATATATACTGCAAAGGTGAAAAATTTCTCTTCTTCATACTATATTTTTTCTGTAAAAATAATTCTTTTCACGACCAAAAGCCATTTTCTGTCGATAAAACCGTCAAAGCACATCATTTTCTTGATATTTTTCCTTCCTGCCGGATGATTTTACCGTTCGCGGCAACACCTTCGACAACGACCGAATAGGTTGTTTCGGGATCGGCGGAGTAAAATTCAAACGAAGCCACCCCTGTTGTGTCGGTTTGTACAACGGGCTGCCAGTGGATGGTTGTCCGCAGGTCGGGAACGGTGGCTTCTTTTGCCTTTTGGGTGTCGTATTTGGGCGCATAGAAGGCTACGGGGGTCTGAAAGCCCAGCGGCATCAGCGTTTTGATGTGAAATGGTTTTGGTCTGAAGGAGACTTTTCCTTCCTTGGTGAACACCACAATCACTCCGTTTCCGCCTCTTGAGCCGAAGACAGCCGTACTTGAGGCATTTTTCAGCACGTCCACCTGAGCCACGTCCATTACATTAATAAATTCGATGTCGCTGATGTCCATAGTTACTCCGTCCACCACCAGCAGCGGTTCGCCCTGTCCGCGAATGGAAACGGTGTTGCCCGACACCATAACGCCGGGCAGCCGCATCAGCAGGTTGTACATGCTGGTGGGCGTAAACCGGTCGAGTTCATCTTCGGTGATGCTGTTGTCCGCTTGTGAGTAATACTCCGACTTCCGCACGGGTTTGCGCTCCGCCGTAATGGTGACCTCTTTCAGGAAAACCGTTCTCACGCCGTTTTCGTAGGTATATTTCTGCTCGGCTTTGTCAATGTAGGCAGCAAGCCGGTTGCGGTCCGTCTTTTCGGCAACCGGCGGGGGCAACGTGCGCGGCGGGTAGCGATCAATGTTCATGATGAGTTCCAGCCGCTTGATAGCCTTGTCGGGAAGGGCTTGTACGATGATGCGCGTACTGTCGGGCAATTCGCAGTTGTGGAAATAAAATTTGCCGTCCTTGTCGGTGACGGTCGTTTCAAAATAGTCGCCCTTGAGCGACAGCGCCGTCACATTGATGCCTTCCTGCGGTCTTCCTCCCAGCACGTTCTTCACCGTTCCGGAGATTTCCGGACCGATCTCCAGAAAGGTTGTCGGACGGGAGAATTTGCCCTTGAGTACGCCCTGAATGTCGTACCGCCGCCATCCCTGCGTCATCATCAGCAAATCCAACGCCCATACCGCTTTTGTGTTCTGCCGGAAATAATACGCGGGGTTTTCGATGCTTCCTCTCAGGTCGGAGGTGAGTAGCAGGGTGGTCAGGATGCTGGAGGTGGTGTCGTTTTGTATGTCTTTGTCGTCGGTTACGGCAACCGAGAAATTTCCGGTCAGCGGATTGCCTTCCCTGTCGGTCAGCTTGACCGTGTTCTTCACCGGCGATCGGGCGGCATAGTTTTCTCTGTCGGAGCGGTATTCGGCGACCGCATGGTCTTCGTTGTCAAGAAATACCAGCCGTTCGCTCAGCGGGTTCATCCGCGCATCCAGCAGTATCAGGTGCAGGACGCCCGATGGAAATATGTCCTTCTGTAAAAAGATGTAGGGTTGTTCGTTTTCCCACTGCGAAATGAAATAAACCACCCCGCGTGTGTGTCCCACCAGAAACAGGGTGTCCTGCGGCGGGGTATTTTCGGTTCGGATGACCGACACCGACAGTCGTTTTTTTACCCATGTGGAGGACAGGGCGTATCCTGCGGGCTGTACGGCGGGCATCTCAAAGCGTTTCTGTTTGCCTTCCCCTGTTTTCACCATTGCATGATAGCTTTTTCCGGCTTCGCATCTCAATACGAAGCTGCCCATGCCGAGATAGTCGGTCTTGAAGCCGGTTACCTCCGCCCCGGTATTGTCGTACACAGCTCCGGTGACATCCGCCGCCACGCCGTTCGACCGCAGGGCTTTGAAAGCCACTCTTACGGCTTTTCCCTGTAACAGGGAACCACCTTCGGGATAGAAGCCAACGTCCAGATCCGTATCCGGCGCGGGGATCGTAACGTATTGCCTGAGCAGGTACTTTTCCTGAACGGTTTCCAGCAGCAGCACCCTGTGCCGCGCGTCGGGGGGAAGGTTGAAGGTGTTGCCGAAAACGCCGCTGTCGTCGGGTTTCAACGTCGATTGCTTGCCTCCGTTCAGGCTTACTTTCACGCTTTCCGGAACGATGGGCGCGGGCGGCTGTGTGTGCGTCAGCCTGAATTCGACGGAAATCTTCCTGTCCGATTCAAACTCAAACCGGACGTCGGTGCGGATGTAGCGCGACTGCGGATGCAGTATCTTGACATTTTTGGTGAAAAAGTATTCCTCTCCCACGCCGCGCATGAAATTGGTGTAGGCGCGCATTTCGTAGTCCCCTTCCGGAACATCCTCCGGAACGGGTATGTGACCGTAATAGGCGCCTTCCTCCGGACGTACCTTCAGGCGGACGGTCACTGTGTCGAGCGGATCAATCAGTTCCACATACAGGTAGCGGCTCACCGCAACGGGAACGTGGGAAACAGCGTCCACCACATGCGCGCGAAAATGGATTTTTTCACCCGCCACGTAATATGGCTTGTCAACGTGCAAGTGAATTTTCTCCTGTGGAAATACCTGCAACTGACGGGCAAAAAGTACCGGCAGGGTATCTGCTATGAAAAACTGTCCTTTCGCAATGCTTGCCACAGAAAGCATCAGGAAGCCAAAAACACATAATCTATTTATCTTCATGAGAGTATCGGTTATTTTTTTAATCATGCTCTGTGCATGTCCGGTTATTTTATCCGCAAATGTATAAAAAAAATTTGTTTTTGAACTGCCGTTCGATTTTAAATTGTAATTTTGCATGGTCAAACATGAAAAATTCCATGTTTGACCATGCAAACATCCATTTTAATATACATTATTTTAATAAAAAAAATTTCTTTCTTTGTCATCCATTAAAGGTTATTTTCAAAGTATGTCAAATGAAAAATGTTATAGCTCCTGTTGATAAACGCTTACTGGAAAAAGAATTAACTCGGGACAAGTTTGTCCGGAAGACCAACCGTGTCAATAATGACCTGTTCATCGTAACGGCGCACGATTCTCCTCATGTCATGCAGGAAATCGGGCGGCTGCGCGAGCTGTCCTTCCGTTCCGCGGGCGGCGGTACGGGCGAAACAATAGACATAGACCATTACGATGTTGCCGACAATCCCTACAAACAGCTGATCGTGTGGGATCCCGTTGACCGGGAAATACTCGGCGGCTACCGGTTTCACGTTTGCGACGACTCCTATGTGTCAAAAAACGGGGAGATCAATCTGGCAACCGCCGAACTGTTTCATTTCTCGGACAGTTTCATCAGGAATTACCTCCCTCACACCATCGAACTCGGACGCTCGTTCGTGCAGCCGGCTTACCAGTCGACCAACCGCTTCGGCAAGGGGCTTTACGCGCTGGACAACCTGTGGGACGGTCTCGGCGCGCTGGTGGTACAAAATCCGGGAAAAAAATATTTCCTGGGAAAAGTAACCATGTACACCTCCTTCAACACCAACGCCCGCAACATGATCCTCTTCTTTCTCGACAAATATTTCGGCGACCGCGAAAAGCTGATTTTCCCCTTCGATCATCTCGCCCTGCAAACGGATATAGATACGGACGCCATGAAAAAAATCTTCACCGGCAACAATTACAGGGAGGATTACAAAATACTTTTCCGGAAAGTGCGGAGTTGCGGCGAAAACATTCCCCCGCTGGTCAATTCCTACATGAACCTGTCCCCGTCCATGCGCACCTTCGGCACCGCCATCAACCCCTATTTCGGCGAAGTGGAGGAAACGGGACTGATCATCACCATCAACGAGATTTACGGCAGCAAAGTGCAGCGGCACATCTCACCGTACCGGCAAAAGGAAAGGATGGAGGTTGAACCGTAAAAGAGCATGAAAAACTGTCGGCGGCAAATCCTCTTCATCCGCGTCATTCCGCCTGTTGCCGCCGTTCCCTGTACGGATATTGCACTTATCCGGGCAGGGACAGGGCTTGCGCCTGCTCAACCGGCAAAGGCATTATGCCAAAGCGCAACCTGCGGATACCGATACCGCAGCTGTCCGGCAGTCCGGCAGGGATGACATTTTATATATATACTGCATCCGGTTGCCCCCGCACTGCGCTTCGCTTGTACGGGGTTATCAAAAGGCAACCCCTGTCGGGGTTGTGCACAGCCCTGCATGGACGTAAAACGCCGCAGGCGTTACCTTTTGATAACCCCGTATGAAATGCGGGGCGGGGTACGACAGGCTAAAAAACACAAGACTATACTGCATCCGGTTGCCCCCGCACTGCGCTTCGCTTGTACGGGGTTATCAAAAGGCAACCCCTGTCGGGGTTGTGCACAGCCCTGCATGGACGTAAAACGCCGCAGGCATTA
>JAISRX010000027.1 GCA_031273395.1 Bacteroidales bacterium
CTTCCCGGCGCTCAAAACGTGTGGGCAGGCATAGGCGCCAGATGGGCGAATGTGGCTAACACGCCGTTCCGTTTCTGGAAAGCCGTCATGCACGAGGGCGGCATCTGCACGCCGGCAATTGCTCACTGGCCTGCGGGGCTGAAAGTCGAAAAAGGTTCAGTCAGCGGTGAACCCTGCCACGTCATGGACATCATGGCTACCTGCATCGACGTTGCCGGCGCAGAATATCCCGACGTTTACGGCGGACACAGCATCATTCCGATGGAAGGCGTCAGTTTTCTGCCGGTATTGCAGACGGACAGTTACGACAGGCGGCACGAGACAATCGGATTCGAGCATTTCCGTGAAAAAGCGCTGGTGAGCAGCGACAGGTGGAAAATCGTGCAGCGTCCCGGAAAGAATGTCTGGGCGCTCTACAATCTGAATGCCGACCGTACGGAACTGCACGATCTGTCGGGACAGTATCCGGAAAAGCTGGAGAAAATGGTCGAACAATATGCGGCATGGGCGGAAAGATGCCGCGTCGTTCCGTCGCCTGACAACCGTGCGAAATGAACCGGGCTATGAAGCAGTACCGTCAATCCGTTTTCCGATACGTAATTCGTAATTTTTAATTCGTAATTAAAAACCATGAGCAGTACCGTCAGTCCGTTTTCCGCCCCTCTTTATGTGATGCTTAAACCGGCGGGGTCAATGTGCAATCTCCGTTGCCGCTACTGCTATTATCTTGAGAAAAAAGCGCTGTATCCCGATGTTTCGGATTTCATGATGTCCGAAACCCTGCTGGAACGTTTTATCAAGCAGTATCTCGGCGCACAGACGCAGTCTTACGTGAATTTCACATGGCACGGCGGCGAACCGCTTCTGCGCGGCATGGCGTTTTATCAAAAGGCATTAGCCCTGCAAAAACGGTACGGGACGAGGTTTTATATCGAAAACTGCCTGCAGACCAACGGCGTTTTGCTGAACGACGAATGGTGCCGATTCTTCAAGGACAACAATTTTCTCATCGGCATATCCATCGACGGAACGGCGCACTGTCATAACCGTTATCGCGTGATGCCCAACGGAAATCCGACCTTCGACAGGGTGATGCGGGGTATCGAATGTCTGAAAAAACATGATGTTGCATATAATGCCATGGCAACAGTCAATAATTATAACGCCGATTATCCGGTGGAATTTTACCGGTTTTTCAAATCTATAGACTGCCGTTACATACAGTTTTCGCCCGTGGTGGAGACGGTGAACGGAAAACCTGCAGCATGGAACGTCAGCGCCCGCCAGTGGGGCAATTTCCTGATTAAGATATTTGACGAATGGGTAAAACGGGACGTCGGCGCGTGGTTTGTGCAGATTTTTGATGCGACATTAGCCGGTTGGGTAGGCGAAAAACCCGGCATATGCACGCTCGCCCCCACATGCGGACACGCCGGGGTAATGGAATTTAACGGAGACGTCTACAGTTGCGACCATTTTGTGTATCCGTCCTGCAAACTCGGCAACATCTACAGCAACACGCTTGTGGAAATGATGTATTCCGAACAGCAGTCGAAGTTCGGAGCCGTTAAGTACGACAGCCTGCCGGCGTCGTGCAAAGCATGCAAGTATCTTTTCGCCTGCAACGGGGAGTGTCCCAAAAACCGGATTACGGAAACCGGTCATAAAGAACGTTTAAACTGGCTGTGCAAAGGCTACTACCGCTATTTCGACCACGTGGCGCCCTACATGGAACAGATGAAACGGGATTATTTACGAAATTTGAAATGAATAATGTTTAATTTAATATTTATATAAAATGCAAAAAATGAAATTACATTCCGCGGCGGTTTCGGGTCTTGTCCTGATATTTGCCGCACTGTTCAGCCTGTCGTTTGTTACGGGCTGTTTGGGACAGCAGGGTAAACCGTCGGGATTTACCGCGCAGGACGCCGACGAAGCAATCGACGCCTTCAACAGCGTTTTTTTCGATACTTCGAAGAATCTGTATTCCACCAAATCGAATAAAAAAGGCGTCGCGGCAATCTGGACGCAGGCGATTTACTGGGATATGCTGATGAATGCGTACAAGAGGACAAACGACCGGAAATATTATGCGATGATCGAAGATTTATATCGGGGAGGATACGATTATTACGACAAATATAACTGGAATAATCCTGTGGTATGGTTTATTTATGATGATATAATGTGGTGGGTCATCTCTTTTGCAAGGGCATACGAAATAACCGGAGACGGGAAATATCTGGAGCATTCCGTTTCGGGCTTCAACAGAGTGTGGTACGGAGCGCCGGGCGTGGATAACGGCTCTTACGATTCCGAAAACGGAGGT
Source organism: Bacteroidales bacterium (assembly GCA_031273395.1). Taxonomy (GTDB): domain Bacteria; phylum Bacteroidota; class Bacteroidia; order Bacteroidales; family UBA4181; genus JAIRLS01. The sequence continues at coordinate 2,333 of JAISRX010000027.1, forward strand.
CTGTACTGGGGCTGGAAACACGACCAGAGAGGCAAGACCGCATGTATCAATTATCCCACGGTTATAGCGGCTATGACACTGTACAACATAACCAAAGAACAGTCGTATCTGGACAGGGCAAAGGAAATATACGAATGGTCGCGAAATACGCTGTTCGATAAAAATAACGGCAGAGTGGCGGATCACAAGGTGGGAAACAATCGCGCAAACTGGACACTGCATGTTTACAATCAGGCTACATGTATCGGCGCGGCTGTCATGCTGTACAGGGAAACGAAAGAACAGGCGTATCTCGACGACGCTGTTCTTGCCGCCGATTATACGTGGAACAACATGTCGGAGAGTTCCGGTATTCTACCTTTCGAAAACGGGATAGAACAGGGAATCTATACAGCCATATTTTCGCAGTACATCATACGTTTAATCGAAGACGGAAATCAAGGCAAATACATCGACTGGATGCGTTACAATGCAAATAAAGGCTGGGCAAACAGAGATTCGCGCAATCTGACGTTCAAAAACTTCAATACCGCCTGCCCGGCGGGAGTTCTTGAGGTTTACGACGCCAGCGCCTGTCCGGCAATAATGCAGGTGATTCCTTCCGGCGACATAACGGCTTACCGCAATCCCGTTTTGGCGAAAAGCACGCCCGATCCCACCGTCATTCGCGCGCAGGACGGCAGTTTTTACCTCTACTGCACGGAAGACATCCGCAATATGCCGATATACCGGTCTGCCGACCTTGTACACTGGAACTTTGTCGGCACGGCGTTTACCGGAGAAACACGTCCCGATTTTGAGCCGAAAGGCGGACTGTGGGCGCCAGATGTCAATTACATCAACGGAAAATATGTGCTTTACTATTCCATGTCGGTGTGGGGCTGCAACGGAACCTGCGGTATCGGCGTGGCTGTTGCCGACGAACCGCAGGGTCCGTTTACGGATAAGGGCGCGCTGTTTCAAAGCAATGCGATAGGCGTGCAGAATTCCATCGACCAGTTTTATTTCGAGGACGGCGGAAAGAAATATCTGTTCTGGGGAAGTTTTTGCGGTATCTACGGCGTCGAACTGGAAGACGACGGGCTGAGCCTGAAAGCCGGCGCGGAGAAATTCCGCATTGCAGGCAGGCTGACGGATACCTTCGACCCGAACGGTACCGAAGGAACGTATATCCACAAACGGGGCAAATATTATTACTGCTTCGGCTCGACAGGCACATGCTGCGAAGGGGCGAACAGTACCTACCGTGTAGTGGTCGGACGTTCGGAAAGTCTGTTCGGTCCCTATCTGGATAAAGCGGGCAACTCGATGTTCGACAATCATTACGAAACAGTACTGCATGGCAATGCCGTGTTCGCGGGTCCCGGACACAATGCCGAAATCGTTACCGACGACGAGGGCAACGACTGGATGCTCTATCAT
>JAISRX010000032.1 GCA_031273395.1 Bacteroidales bacterium
CGAAAAAGTGTGTACCGATGGTGAAAAAGTGCGCACCGATGGCGTAAAGGTGCGCACCGATTGGCGTAAAGGTGCGCACCGATGGCGTAAAAGTGCGCACCGATGGCGTAAAAGTGCGCACCGATGGCGTAAAGGTGCGCACCGATTGGCGAAAAGGTGCGCACCGATGGCGTAAAAGTGCGCACCGATGGCGTAAAGGTGCGCACCTTTTCAGTAAAAACGCGCACCTTTTCGGTAAAAATTCGGGGAATCCGTTTTTCCCTCATTCGTTTTTTAGGCTTGTAATGAGCCGATTACGCCGGTTGAAGGAAATTTTTTCGGAAAAATTCCGACGGTTTTTTACGGCGGAATCACATTTTTTGATTTTTTTTTGTGCGGAGAAAAGGGAATATTCATCCCTGAACTGTAATTATCATGCATGGATCAGGTACATCACCCTTTGTGTCTCTGATTTTATCCTCCTGTTGTGAGTGTTTCAATTATTTTTCTTTACTTTTGTGAAAATTAAAAAAAGGATGATGAAAGGAATATGGTTGATTTGCGCTTTGCTGTTTGCCGCACAGGGACAGGCGCAGGAAAAGCCGCTTTCGGTGGAAGGCATTTACGGAGGAGGGCTGCTTCAGGTCAAAGGCGTGCGGATGATGCAGTGGATGAAGGATGGCAGGAGCTACACCGTGGCGGAATACAACGGGGAGCAGCAAGCCGACGAAATAGTGCGTTACGACGCCGCCACCGGCAGCCGCACCGTGCTTGTTCCCGCGCAGTGGCTGAAAGATGAAAACGGCGCGTCCCTGCCCTTGCAGGCATACCGCTGGAGCGCCGACGAACGCCGTCTGCTCCTGTTCCACCATGCCGTGAAGGTGTGGCGCTATCCCACCCGGGGCTGCTACCTCGTCCTGGACATGGCTACCGGAAAGCATTACGCTTTGGGACGGTCGGCGCCGAAAGCCTCGCTGATGTTCGCCGAATTTTCGCCCGACGGCAGCAAGGTTGCCTGGGTGAGCGGCAACAACATCCATGTGGAAGACCTCGCCACGCAGGAAATCACCCGTCTCACCCACGACGGAAACAGCCAAACCATCAACGGCGTTTTCGACTGGATGTACGAAGAGGAGTTTGATTGCAGGCAGGGTTTCCGCTGGAGCCACGACGGAAAAAACATTGCCTACTGGCAGACGGATACGCGGGGAACGGGCGTATTTCACATGGTGAACAATGTCGATTCGATTTATCCCCGTCTGATCCCCCTGTCCTATCCCAAGGTGGGAACCGTCCTGCCGGCGGTGCGAACGGGCGTTGTACCCGTCGCGGGCGGCAGCACCGTGTGGATGGACATTCCGGGCGATCCCCGCGAAAACTACCTGCCGCGCATGGAATACGTGCCTGAAAGCGACGACCTGATCATCCGGCAGTTCAACCGCGCGCAGAACATCAACAGGGTGTGGATGGTGCATGACGGGAAAGCCCGGCTGCTCTTCACCGAAACCGACGATGCCTGGGTGGACGCGGGCGACGACCTCCGCTGGATCGGCGGCAACCGTGCGTTTATATGGATGAGCGAACGCGACGGGTGGAGGCATCCCTACCTGATCAGCCGCGACGGGAAAGAGGCGCGCTGCCTCACTCCGGGCAATTTTGACGTGGTATCCGTCGCCGGTATGGATGAAGAAAACGGATACCTTTATTTCATTGCCGCCGGAAAGGATTTCACCCGCCGCAGTCTATACCGCGCGTCGCTGGACGGAAAGGGCGAAGTGCGCCGAATGGACGTCGAAGGGCAGGAAGGACAACATGCCTGCAATTTCGCGCCCGGCGGAAAATGGGCGCTGCACACCTTCCAGAACGCCGTCACACCGCCCGTGTACGCTATGGTGCGGTTCCCCGAACACGTACCGGCGCGCATCCTCGAAGACAACGCTGCGGCACGACGGGAGTTCGAGCGGCTGAACCTCGCGCGGAAGGAATTTATCAGGGTGGACATTGGAGACATTGTGCTGGACGCATGGATGACCAAACCGCCCGCGTTCGACCCCGCAGGAAAATACCCGGTGATTGTCCATGTCTATGGCGAACCTGCCGGTTCTACCGTTCAGGACAACTGGGCGGGCGGCGACCTCTGGCATCGCTATCTGGCGCAGGAAGGATACATCGTGGTGAGCATCGACAACCGCGGCGCAAACGTTCCGCGCGGACGCGCATGGCGCAAGTCCGTCTATCGGAAAATCGGGATCATCAACGTGGACGATCAGGCGGCTGCCATGCGGAAAATGACGGAGCAGTACCCCTTTATGGACGCCGCCCGGATAGGGATCAGCGGCTGGAGCGGCGGCGGTTCCACCACGCTGGGCTGCATGTTCCGTTACCCGGAGATCTACCGCACGGGCATTGCCATAGCCTTTATTTCGCACCAGAAACTCTACGATGCGGCTTATCAGGAACGCTACATGGGGTTGCCCGAAGGCGAAGGCGACGCCTTTGAGCAGGGATCGGCGGTTACCCACGCCGCCGGCTTGCAGGGCAACCTGTTGCTCATACACGGAACAGGCGACGACAATGTACATTACCAGCATTGCGAACTGTTGATCAATGAACTGATCCGCCACGGGAAAATGTTCTCGCTGCTTGCCTATCCCATGCGAAGTCATGGTATTTATGAAGGCGAAAACACCACCCTGCACCTTCGTTTGTCAATGGATCGCTACTGGAAAACAAACCTGCCCGTGGAAACTGGGGAATCGGAATGAATCGGGAAGCCGGCGTCATTGCGTGTCCTTATATTTGAGGTTCTACCGTTATTTGTGTGGAAGGAGGTCTAAATCTCCGTGGAAAAACAGAATTGCGATTCTGAAATTGGCGGTGTTTCCGCATCCTCTTCCGAAGGACGCAGCGATGATGCGGTAGAAGAACTCTGCCTGACGGCACTTGCGGAAGAACAGAGAAAGGCAGTAAAAACAGTTTGCAGCGACATGCGGCAGCCATATATAAAAGGGATAAAAGCGTGGTTTACCAATGCTTTTCACTGTCATGACCCCTTTCATTGCGCGGGATATTTGAATAAGGCAGCGGATAAATGTCGCAAAAGAGAAGTCAAACAGCACGGGGAATTACGCAGGACAAAATGAATGTTTCCGGGAGATAAAGCGCATTTTACAGACGGGCAATATTTGAAATTTGAGTCGATAAGTAACAGTAATTATGAAGTGTCAAGGGCATGGCGGGTGAAAGAAAATTTTCGTGATATACTTTATCGACAGACACCTCAGGCGGATTTATCGCTGTTTCATATATGGAAACAAAATGCGAAAAGCGTTAAAATCAAAGAGCGATCCGAAGTTGCAGAGATGCTGGAGAGTCATGAAAAGGGGATCATAAATGCAATGAAGACAGGAGCAAACAACGCACGGGCAGAACGTTTAAACGGCGCCATACAGGAATTGAAAACAGTCGGAAGAGGATACGGAAACACCGCCAGTTTCAGCATCGCAATTCTGTTTTTCCACGGAGATTTAGACCTCCTTCCACACAAATAACAGTAGAACCAAAATTTAAATGCCTTGACCCTGTAATATTCTCCGATATATTTGGCATATTGATTTTTTTTTGCAAAAGTACTCTGCGGATTTGTCTTTACCAATACCACGTTTATGGTAATTTTGATCTGTATGGTTGAGCGCCTTCAAAAAAAAGTAAAAATAACGGCAAATATTTTTACCTTTGCACTTTCTTTTTCAGTGACGGAATAAATATCAGTTCAGTTGACACCGCGTAAAATATTTTTGTTTGGATTGTGTATCTTTTTGGTTATCTTTCTTGTTTCGCTCATTTTCCCGCCCGGCGGCTGGAAGATAGGCAAAGGCATACTGCGTTTTCCCGATCCCCGGATATGGAAGCGCTGGGATGAACCGAAACCCGAATATAAAGATATCAACAACATCATATCATCTGTGGATGCCGGTGATGAGGTTGCCGATTCGTCTTCCTCGACTCCTTCCGTGGAAGCCGATACCGCTTACGTTGCGGCGGATGCTCCGCAGGATATGCTGTCGGCAACCGTTTCCATCGACAGTGTATATACCGGCACTTATTCCTTTGAGTTTCCCGAAGGGCAGGACACTTTGCTGTATCCCTTCTTTCGCCTGACAAGGACGCTTACCCGAAGAAACAAGCCCGTCCGCATCCTGCATTACGGCGATTCGCAGATTGAAGGCGACCGCATCAGCGGCACCATACGGAACTACATGCAGCGCAATTTCGGCGGTCTGGGCGTGGGGTTCATTCAGGTGGTGCCGATAGCCAACACCAGCAAAATGTTTCAGAAAGACATACCCGACCGGTGGAAACGGATTTCTATCCTCGATCGCGGAAAAGATACGCTTACCCGCGGGCGTTTCGGCATTGCGGGCGCCTTGTCGCGTTACGTTCAGTCGGGCGACGGCGACACCGTCACCCATATCGGTCTGGGTCCTGCCAACTACGGATATTCCAAAGCGCGCTCGTTTACCCATGTGCGGCTTTTCTACGGAAATGCTGCCGGACGGGTATCGGCAGTGATCAACCAAACCGATACGCAACAACTTGTCGCCGGTGAAACGGTTTCGTCCGCATGGTGGAAATTCGGCGAACCGCAGCAGACTTTCCATTTGTCGCTGTATGCCCAAACGTTTCCCGACGTGTACGGCATTGCCCTCGACGGAGCATACGGCGTAGCAGTGGACAACATCCCCATGAGGGGAAGTTCCGGTCTGGATTTTGCCCGTATGGACACCGAGCAGATGAAGCAAATGTTCCGGATGACGGACGTCAGGATGCTGATTTTGCAGTTCGGCGCCAACACGGTTGTCGGCGCCTCGGGAAGTTATGCGTCCTACGGCGCCCGGTTGACACGCCAGTTGAACATGTTGAAATCGCTGGCGCCCGAACTGACGGTCATTGTGATCGGGGTGGGCGACATATCCCAACATACCTCCGAGGGCTATGTTTCGTATCCGGCTGTAACGTCCATACGCGACGCCCAGCGAAAAGCCGCCTTCGACGCCGGTTGCGTGTTCTGGGATTTGCTGGAGGCGATGGGCGGGGAAAACTCCATGCCTGCATGGGTGTTTGCAGATCCTCCTCTGGCGCAAAAAGACTTTGTCCATTTCTCGCAGCAGGGCGCCAAAATCATCGGCGAACTCTTTTGCAGAGCATGGGCAAAGGAATACCGCGCTTTTACGAACGTACAGTAGGACGGCTCAGCGGACGATGTGCATCTCGTTGAGCAGATGCCCGGCGCCGGCATACTTGTCGATGATGAACAGCACGTAGCGAATATCCACGCTGATGGTGCGCTGGAGGTCAGGCTCGAAGGTGATGTCGCCGCTCATCGCTTCCCAGTTGCCGTCGAAAGCCAAACCTGCAAGTTGCCCTTTCCCGTTAATCACCGGACTGCCCGAATTGCCGCCCGTAATGTCGTTGTCGGAGATGAAACACACCGGCAACTCTCCGTAGCGGTTGGCGTAAGGACCGAAATCTTTTTGTACGAACAGTTCCTTCAGGCGTTCCGGCACAACAAATTCCCAATCGGACGGGTCTTCCTTTTCCATCACGCCCTGCAGGGTGGTGTAATAATTATAGAACACCGCGTCGCGCGGAAAATAATCCTGCACCGATCCGTAGGTAAGCCGCATGGAAAAATTGGCGTCGGGATACCATTTTTTATCCCTGTCCATTTCCAACATTCCGGCAATATACAGCCGGGCGCCCTTATCCCTCATCTGTTCGTTTTGTTCCATATCTTCCAGCCGGTGAAGGTAAAGAGCTCTGGTAGCGATGCTTGCCTGAAAAACGGGATCTTTTGCCAGCGTTTTTGCTGTGGGCTTTTGCAGAAAGGCGTACAGGCGTCCGGGATCGGCAAAAACGGATTTGAACCAGTCCTGCGTGTACCGGTGAATGTCGCCCTTGTATTTTTTGGTAACGGTAGCGTAAAAGGCAGGATGAAACGCCGGGTCAATATCGTTGAAATAGCGGCGGAACATGGCTTCGGTGACTTCCCTGTCCAGCGCCTGATCGTAATCCTTGTAGAAATCATCGGCACTTTCCTTCAATAGCGCGGCGAGCGTGGATATTTGTTCCCTGTCCGGTTTCTTCTTCTCCAGTTCTGACATCAGCGCCTGAAACTGCAACGAAAACCGGAACAGTTCAACTCCCTGAAAAAAACATTCCAGCATGTACAGGTTGACTTTTGCGTATGCCTTGTTCCGTTCCGTTCCTTCCCTGATCAGCGACAGGGCGTCGCCGTATTTTGCCTTCCGTTCCGGATGATCGTCCAGCCATTGGGTAAACCGCTGTTCCTGTTCCGCTTTCCGCTTATGTACATTCAGGCGTTTGACGCCCTGTGCCTGTCCGATCGAATATTTCCAGTAATTGCTCGACCGCGAATATTTTGACGCATACTTAATGCGTATCTCCTCGTCGGCTTCCATGTGCCGCATCATGATTTCCTGTTTCTCACCCCTGATCATGATCCTGCCGGACAATTCCGTTTCCAGCAGTTCCCGTACTTCAAAGGAAGTGGAATAGCGGTCGGTTCCTCCCGGATAGCCAAGTATCATGGTGAAGTCGTCTTTTTCCACGCCTTTGAGCGATATCGGCAAAAAATATTTTGGTTTCAGCGGTACATTGTCGGGGGAATATTCCGCCGGCTTTCCTTCCGCATCGGCATATATGCGGAAAATGCTAAAATCTCCCGTATGGCGGGGCCACATCCAGTTGTCGGCGTCGGCGCCGAACTTCCCGATAGACGAGGGCGGCGCTCCCACCATGCGAATGTCTTTGAACTCTTCATATACAAGCAGGTAAAAACGGTTGCCGCCGAAAAAACTCTTTACGGAAGCGTTATAGTGAGTGCCTTTGACGGCTTCACCGACAATCCGGTTGCGGATGTTTCCGATAGCCTCCTTCCGGGCAGGTTCCGTCAGGGTATCGTTCAGGACGCTGTCCACCCGCTGCGTTACATCTTCGATGCGCACGAGAAACGTGGCTTTCAAATCGGGTGTATGCAATTCTTCATCACGCGATTTTGCCCAAAAACCGTCTGCAAGATAATTGTGATCCAGCGAACTGTGCTGTTGAATGGCGTCGTACCCGCAATGGTGGTTGGTGATCAGCAAACCTTCGCCGGAAATCAGTTCGCCCGTACAGCCGCCGCCGAAAATCACAACAGCGTCCTTCAGGCTGGAGTGATTGACGCTGTAAATCTGATCGGCGGTCAGTTCGCAGCCCATCTGCCGCATCGTGCCGATGTTCATTTTTTCCAGCAAAGGCAACAGCCACATCCCCTCGTCGGCACGCAATGCGCCGCAGGTGATGAATACAAAGAGAAAAACAAAGATTTTTTTCACGGAGAAAAGTTTTAAAATGAGCCGCAAAGATATAAAAAACTATTGTAACGGGTTATTTTCCGCGCTTTATTTCCGGGCAACCACACCAAATTTACAATGATAAAAAAATATTGTTATGCGTCTGCGAAGCCCGAAGGGAGGTTCACATTGAACTCCTTCCGAGGCGGCATGCCGCGATCCTGCAAACCCTGTCGGGGTTTGCGTGCAGCCACGCAGGGACGATGCCCTGCATCGCCGGCGCTTCAAAAAGGAATTACCCCGATTGACCGCCGCCTTGCAGGGATGAATAACTTTTACTATCTTTGCCGTTCATAAAAGAAAACATATATGAAAAATTTATCGGTGATGATTTTGACTGCCGCATGCGGTTTGTTTGCGCAGGCGCAGGACAGCGTTTCTGCCTTTGCGGTAGGCGCCTTTACCGTCAACGTCCTTTCGGAGGGAAACAATACGGGAAACAGCGCTCTGCTGGTCGGCGCAACGGATGAAATGCTCCGGAAATATCTTCCTGATGGAACCTTTCCCATGGGCGTCAATGCCTTTTTGGTGCGCACGCCCGATAAAAAGATCATACTGGTGGACGCCGGATACGGGAGAAAACTGCCGGACAACCTGAAGGCGTTGAAAGTTAAGGAAGAACAGGTAGATGTGATATTGCTCACGCACATGCACGGCGACCATATCGGCGGTTTGCTGAAAGACGGCAAGACAGTGTTTCCCAATGCCGAACTGTATTTGTCGCAGCCGGAACATGACTACTGGACCAGCGACAGCGAGATGCAAGCCGTGCGGGAGAACCGGAGAGGCGGTTTTCTTCAGGCGCGCAGCGTCATCAAGGCATACGGCGACAGGTTGCATCTGTTTGTGCCGGCAGAACACGGAAAGCCGGCAACATGTCCCTTTCCCGAAATTCAGGGTATCGCCGCTTACGGGCATACGCCCGGGCATACCGCCTACCTGCTCGAATCCGAAGGCGAACGCCTGCTGATCTGGGGCGACCTCACGCATGCCATGAAAATACAAATGCCCTTGCCGGAAGTCGCCCTCTCCTTCGACGTCCATCCGGCGCAAGCCGTTGCCATCCGTAAAGCACTGCTGGAATATGCGGCGCGGAACGGAATAGCGGTTGCCGGGATGCACATTGCTTCGCCAGGCATGGGGAAGATCAGGAAAAGCACGACGAAAGGAGAAAGCTATGTATTTGAACCGTTTTGAAAATCAGCCGATGAAACCTACACTGACCATTTTAAAGATAGGCGGCAACGTGATTGACCTGCCATCATCGCTGGAGACGGTGTTGAGCGATTTCGCATCGTGGCGGGAGCATAAAGCGCTGGTGCATGGAGGCGGAAAACAGGCAAGCAGCCTGATGAACAGGTTGGGCATTGCGCCGCAAATGGTGAACGGACGCCGCATTACCGACCGGCAGACACTGGATATTGTCACTATGGTGTACGCCGGGCTGATCAATAAAAACATCGTGGCGACGCTTCAAAAACATGCCTGCAACGCCATTGGTCTGTCGGGCGCCGACGCCGGCGTGATACCGGCAACCAAACGTCCCGTGAAGGAGACGGACTACGGTTTTGTGGGCGACGTCATTCCTGCTGACATTCGCGCGGAACAGCTGAGCCGTTTCATCGACATGGGGCTTGCCCCCGTGATAGCGCCCATCACGCACAACAGGGAAGGATCGTTGCTCAACACCAACGCCGATACCATCGCTTCGGGCGTTGCCGTCGCCCTGTCGCAATACTACAGAGTACAGCTCGTTTTCTGCTTTGAGAAAAACGGAGTGCTGCGCGACCCGTCGGACGATCATTCGGTGATTGCCCGCATGGATGAAGCATTGTTCCTGCAATGCAAAAATGAAGGCGTGATTACCGCCGGCATGATACCCAAGCTCGAAAACGCGTTTGCCGCCCTGCACGGCGGCGTTGCCGGGGTACGTATCTGCAGCCCGGAAGGAGTGGAAAACGGAGGAACCAGCATATCGCTATGATGCAATGGACGCCGCTGCTTTTCCTGCTCGTCGGCGTTGTTGCTCCGGCGTCGGCGCAAACCGTTTCCGTGTGGGAAGAACGTCGCGACGCCGAAAAAAACAAAAGCCCTTACATTCATCGCGTGTTTGAATACCGTCCGGCGCCGGGACAGTTCATCAACAGCCCCGGTACCGGCGACAACGCTGCGGCGGAAAGCATCGCGGGCGGCGTCGACGGACTGGTGTCCCTGGGCGGCTTTGGAGGCTATATCATTGTCGGGTTCGACCATAAGGTATGGAATGATCCCGACAATCCCTACGGCGTGGACTTCACGGTGGTAAGCAATGCAGCCGCCAATTCGTCCGAACCGGCGGCAGTGATGGTGGCGGTGGACGCCAACGGGAACGGGTTGCCCGACGACGCATGGTATGAATTGAAAGGCAGCAGTTATGATGCGACAAATACCGTTCACCGGTACGGCATTACCTACACCCGTCCGGAACGGCAAACCGACGGCATACCGTGGACGGACTCCCGCGGGGAAAGCGGACTGATCAACGCCATGCCGACGCACACGCAGCCGTATTACCCGTTGCCGGAATATTTCCCCGGTTACCCGCAAGAGGAAGTGACTTTTTCCGGAACTTTGGTGGCGCCGGATGTGGACGAAAGCAATCCCTATTTTATCCGCATCCGCCCCCTGCCGTTCGGCTATGCGGACAACAAACCCTTTAACCGGACAATTCGCCCGTATGCCCCCGACAACCCGGCGACTCCAGACATAACGGAAGGCAGCGGAGGAGACGCTTTCGACATCGACTGGGCGGTGGATGAAAACGGAATACCGGTACGCCTCGAAGGGATAGACTTCATTAAAATATATACCGCCGTGAACGTTCATGCCGGATGGCTGGGCGAACTCTCCGCAGAGATTTGCGGCGTCGTGGATGTAGCGCCGGACAATGTTGCGGCGGTTTCCCTGCCCGGCAGTCAGTCCGGAGTACAGATATATCCCAGTCCGGCGAGCGAATACCTGCACATCCGTTTAACGGACAACCGCCCGGTAACGCACATCGAAATCTGGAATATGGCGGGACGTTCCGTTTACCGCAGTCAAAACGCCGCTCACCTGCACGCCGTATCGGTGCGGGAATATCCGGAAGGCATTTATATCATCAGGATCAGGGACGGGGAAAGGTGGATCACCAGAAAAATATCCGTCCGCCACTGATTTTACATGGTAGAGATGCGGCACTCCACGTCTGTACATCACCGAGACCGTAGTGGCAGGTCTTGCGCCTGCCTTCAATGAAAACGACACAAGGGCGGATGCGAGGGCGGGTGCAAGACCGTTTCTACGCACACAACCCTAAGAAAATGTCCGGAAATTAATTTTACCTTAAATCCGCAAGCCAATAATTTTGCGAATTGAAAAATATTTTGAGGCAGGTTTTTAGCAAAGATATTGAAAAAAGAGGGATTGATTGGCGATTTTTCAGCTAAGAAATTGCAGGCAGATGTGAAAAAATATTGAAATCTCAGGCAACAAAAGGCGTTTTTTCAGGACAGGACACAATAATCCCAGTCCAATTGAGTGATTGGACTGGTTTTTAGCCATTCAGCAAAATCGCAGCCGGTCGTAAGGTTGATTGCTGTAGAGTTTCAGTATGTTTTGTCTGCCCCGCCTCACCCATTTACCGGCTACGCAAATAAATCTGAAAATAAAGCGTTTAATTCTTGTATGGGGTAAAATGTCCCTGAATGTTTTTGCCACATTTTTGACGGTGTAACTGTAGAAATTTTGGTTAATTCTTTTTTTGAGGCGCTATTGATTTCATCAAATGTTGTTGCATGTCCCGTTAGGGGCGAAATAAGCCCGACCACGCAAAACATTATATCCCGCAGGGACAGCATCATGCAGCACCGTGGGTGTAGCGCAGCGCAACCTGCGGATACCGCACCCATCTCCGACAAGTCCCGCACGGGACGACATTCCGCCTCCTCCAAAAAAAAATCACTTTCTAACTTCTTCTTTTACAACCTAAAGTAATTTTTTTAACTTTTTTTTGCATCCAAGAGAACAACTTTGAAAAACTTGTGTTATCTTTGTTCCGTTTTAAAATTTCTGCTTCGAGGTTCGAGGCAAAAAAACGAAACAGTTTATTTATTCATCAAAAATGAAGACTTTTTCTCACATATTATTCGCCGAATGGCTGTCCGAAGGTACAAAAAACCGCTCGGTAGCTGTTGCTGTGTCCCTTGATCAACGGGGATTGCATAAGTTTGGCGCGATATTTGCAGAGAGAGTTATTTTTTCTCAATAACTAATTGATTGCCAATATCTTATCTTTATGTGGAAAGATTTCAGGTAACGGTTTGGCAACAACCCGACTACTTCATGATGCCTGTTTTTGCAATTCAAATAACTTTATTTCGGCTCAAGGATATGCATTTTTAATGAAGGTTCTACCTTAAATCCGCAAGCCAATAATTTTGCGAATTGAAAAATATTTTGAGGCAGGTTTTTAGCAAAGATTTTGAAAAAAGATGGATTGACTGGCGATTTTTCAGCTAAGAAATTGCAGGCA
>JAISRX010000105.1 GCA_031273395.1 Bacteroidales bacterium
CGTCGTGTACAGGGGATTCCCCTCCTCTGGAGGGGGCAGGGGGTGGTTCTCCTGATATACTTATTTAATGACAACGCCTAACACTTAGGAAGCGTCAAAAAACAATGATTACGCGGTCATGTCGTTGCTCGCTGCGGGGTATAAAACAGGAAGCAACTTAGCATGGCTAAGTTGCTTCACTTCGTTGGCAACATTATGTCGGTGATTTGAAAACGGTCACCTTTATTTTATCACCATTCCCAAGTCCCGAACCATCCTTATTCTCCGGCGCCGTATTTCTCAAATTTCAGGTTGTCGATATAATATCGGAAATACCAACTGCCTGAACCCGGATTTTGTGCCTCCCTGTCCGTTTTGATGATGATCTTCGATTCGGCGGTGACGCCGTACAGAATGACGGTTTGTTTGTCCCGTTCTTCCCTCCATTCGTATGGAAGCGTTCCGGTTTCTATCTTTGAAATATCCACTATGCCCGTTTTGGTAGCACGGTCGTCCGTACCCACCGAGCCGGGACCTTCAATAACCACATGAAGGATCACATCATCATAATTATCAGTACCTCCTTTAACCGGAAGCGCCCAGAATGTGAACTTTAAGTTGGTTTCCTTGCCGGCTTCTATGGAAATATAACGATAGAAACCGCCCTGATAATTGGTTTTACCGAATTTCAGATAATCCTTGCAAAAATAAATCACCTGATTTGGAACGGCAGCATCCAGATCATAATAACCCTGACTGTTAAATTCGGTCAGACGGGAGATTCGGATTTCGATCCGCCGACTTTGACAGGATTTAAAATCCTGCAGGGACTGTTTCCACAGAACAGACGCGCAGGCTCCTTTTCCGGACGACGGATTTCGCCTTTACTGCGTTTCGCTGTCAATAACGGTGCGGGGCGGATACGAAAATTCTCATGTCAAAAAAACAAAAAACGTTAAAATGTGAGCGAGCAGGTATTCATTCTAAAAAAATCCAGTATATTTGCCATTCATAATAATTTTAATACTTGTAATAAAATGAATAAGGAAGAAGTATCTCGGAGGTCTTTTTTGAAAAAAGCCGCTGTTTTTTCGGCGGCAGCAGGCGTTGCCCCAACCGTTCTGACAGCAGGGACTGACGCAGGCAAACCGTTTGTCGCTAAACCGGCAAGCGCCAATGAACGTGTTAACCTTGCCTGTTGCGGCATCGGCAACAGAGGCGGAGAAATTATCCGCGAATTTAATGCAACGGGGATCGCCAATGTTGTAGCGTTGTGCGACGTCGATATGGGAGCGCCGCACACCGTGAAGGTAATGGAAATGTTTCCCAACGCCAGACGATTTCAGGATTTCAGGGAGATGTTCGACAAGATGGGCAACGAAATAGAAGCCGTCAGCATCGGCGTTCCCGATCATTCGCATTTTCCCATTGCCATGACGGCTATGGGACTGGGCAAACATGTGTATGTTGAAAAACCGCTGGCGCGCACCTTTAACGAATGTGAACTCCTGATGAAGGCGGCGCAAAAATATAAAAAGGTGGTCACCCAGATGGGCAATCAGGGACATTCGGAAGGCAACTATTTCCAATTCAAGGCGTGGGTCGATGCGGGCATCATCAAGGATGTGACTGCCATTACGGCGCACATGAATTCGTCGCGCCGCTGGCATACCTGGGATCCGAACATCAAGAGTTTCCCCGCCGGAGAAACCATTCCGTCAACGCTCGACTGGGACAAATGGCTTGCCGCCGCACAGTTTCATGAATACAATCATGATTACGTCAACGGGCAATGGCGTTGCTGGTTTGATTTCGGACTGGGCGCTTTGGGCGACTGGGGCGCTCACATCATCGACACCGCCCACCGGTTTCTGGATTTGGGGCTGCCTTACGAGATAAACCCGGTGAAGCTGGAAGGACACAACGACTTTTTCTACCCCATGTCGTCCACCATCTCGTTCAAATTTCCGAAGCGCGGCAAAATGCCCCCGGTGGAAATCACATGGTATGACGGAGTAAACAATTTACCGCCCATTCCGGCAGGCTACGGCGTATCGGGACTTGACCCCAACATTCCTGCGCCAAGCACCGGTGAAATAAAGGCAAAGTTAAACCCCGGCAAAATCATCTACAGCAAAGAATTGACGTTCAAAGGCGGATCGCACGGCAGCACCCTGTCTATTATTCCCGAAGAAAAAGCCAAAGAATGGGCGTCGAAACTTCCGGAAGTACCGAAAAGTCCGTCCAATCATTACAAGAACTTCCTGCTGGCATGCAAGGGGCTGGAAAAAACGCGCTCGCCGTTTGAAATTACCGCTCCGTTAAGTCAGGTGTTCTCACTGGGGGTGATTGCTCAAAAACTAAACGTGAAAATAGAATTTGACCGCAAGAAAAAAGTGATCACCAACAGCAAAACGGCAAATGAACTGCTTGCAGGACCTCCTCCGCGCAAAGGATGGGAACAATATTACAAGGTATAAGCCGGCGGGGTCAGGCATTGGGATAGCACGCCAAACGCTCGTCCAGTAACGGTTCGGGCCATATTCTTGCAGGCCACGGAATATGCTGTTTGCGGTACAGTTCATGCTTTTTGCGTTGCATGACGAGTTCATAACGCCGGCATACTACCTCCATAATATCTTTCCACGAATGGGTGATGTTGGTTGCTGCGTGCAAGCCTGTTGCGCGCAGCAGGGAGGGATTTGTCATGATCGCGCGGATTTTTGCCGCCATCGCCTCGCTGCTGTTCCGTGTAAGGAAGCCGTTCACCCCGTCGCAAATGATTTCGGCGGCGGTAGATCCTTCCAGCAGGAGCGACGGAGTATGCATGGCGGCGGCTTCGCGCACTACCAGAGGAGCGTTGTCGTACAGGGAAGGGAACAGGAACAGATCGGCGGCGGCATAATACATTTTCAGCAGGTCGCGATTGTAAATGACGCCGGTAAAATGCACTTTGCCGGCAATACCCTGCCGTTCCGCCAACAGCTTGAGCTGATTTGCAGCATAGCCTTCCCCCACGAAATAGGCGGTAAAATCCATGTCGCGCAGAAGCCCTAACGTTTCCATGATCAACGGCAGGTTCTTTTCCAAAATCATCTGTCCGACAAAGAGGAACACAGGTTTGCAGGGATCAAGGCAAAACATTTTACGGGCATTGTTCCGGATGATCTCCACATTGTTTCCGTCGAAATCCGTACCGTTCTCCATGACCGTCACACGCCCTTTGTAACCGTACTCGCGGAGTGTTTCCTCTACGGCGGCTTGCGGTATCCACACTTCATCCACCGCCGAATAAAAATCCACCACGCGCCGGATCATCAGCCCGACAATGGCAGGATGATGTACGGCGCGCAAAAAATCATCGCGATACTTCGAGTGGAAAGTCGCCACAATGGGAATACCTCTCCGACGCGCCATCCGCAGTGCGTACCAGCCTGCCGAGAACGGCGAATGGCAGTGCAGCAAATCGAACGGAATGTTCCGTAACCGGCGGTGCAGCCGGACGTCAAGCCACGGAAACCCCACGCGGTACGGTTTACGCTGAGGTATGGGCGCCGATACATAACGCAATACGGGAAACTCCTCCTCGTCGGTATATCCCGGACAGGAAGGCGTTATCATGTATGCATCGCCTATCGTCCGGTTGAGATGACAGGCATAATTGCGAACAGTGAGCGATACTCCATCCATGACAGGCGGAAAACACTCGTTAAACAGACCAATGGTGTATGTTTTCATTTGCTATTATTTATTATTTATTTCGGGAACAAACATACAACACTTATGTTTCGATATTGTTAAGTCTGTATTATCATTATATTAAATTTCCGATTTTGCACGATGATCGGAGAACAGGCTGGCAGTGAATCATTGGCGGTTGTCGGCGAAGTTCCGCAGGAACGGCATACCGGAAACATTAATTTTAATAAGGTTTTTTGGGGGGGATGACGGCGCGTTGTAGAGATGCAATGCCTTGCGTTTCTACGGGGACATTCGCGGTATTACCCCGCCCCTCTGCCCCTGCATTGTCGGACATGCGTCCACAGCGCCTCAAAAAAAAGAATTAGCCACCGCTTCTTACTTTGACTGCTTTTTTAATTATTTTTCGTATTTTTGTGACTTCATTATCAAAAATAAACTTATGTACGATTTTATTGAAGGACGGTTAGTGAGTCTGGATCCCATCTCGGCAACGGTACAAGCCGGCGGGTTCGGCTACCTGTTGAATATCTCGCTGAATACTTTTACTGCCCTGCAACCCTGTTTGGGCGCCGACAAACCGTGCAGGATTTATCTACACCACGTTCTGCGTGAAGATGCGCAACTGTTCTACGGGTTCTCCGAAAAAACGGAACGTTCTCTTTTCCGCTTGCTGATCTCCGTATCGGGAGTAGGCGCGGGAACGGCGCGCATGATTCTTTCATCGCTTTCAACCGTCGAACTGCAAAAAGCCATCGCGGAGAGCAATGCCGGCACGCTGAAAAATGTAAAGGGAATAGGATTGAAAACGGCGCAAAGGATCATTGTTGACCTGAAAGACAAGATCGGTGCGGCTGCATCTGCGGAAGACACGGTGTTGCATCTCGGCGGCGCAGCGAAAGAAGAAGCCTTGTCTGCTCTGGTGAACCTCGGATTTACAAAGGCGCCGGTGGAAAAGTTGCTGGACAGGATTGTGGCTGCCTCGCCTTCCGCAACGGTCGAATACCTGATCAAGGAAGCCTTGAAATCAATATGACGACCATTCGCTGTTTTTCATGAAAAATTGAAACTGATGTTACCCGACAAAGAGCTGCGCTTGTTCGAAATGATATACAACGCTTATTTCCCCATTTTGTACAACTACGTGGCGAATATTACCAAAGACCAGGCGGAAGCCGAAGACATTGTAGGGGATGTGTTTTTGAAATTATGGGAAGACAGGGATATTATTTTCGTGAAAACTTCCCTGAAGGCATATCTTTTTAAAAGCGCCTACAATCACAGTATCAATATGCTCAAACACAAGAAAGTACAGGGGAAATATGAAAATTATCTCCAGCACCTTGACCTTTTGACCGAAATGGGATCGGATTACCCGCTGTCCGGTTTGATTGAAACCGAAATGAGCGATATATTGCGGAAAGCGATTGAAAAACTCCCCCCGCAATGCCGGATCATATTCAACATGAGCCGGAACGATCGTCTGACGCATGACGAGATAGCCCAAAAATTAGGCGTGAGCATCAATACGGTGCACATGCAAATCAGGAGAGCGTTGGAAAAGTTACGCATCGCATTGAGGGATTTCCTGCCGTTACTGCTGTTTTCGATAGAATTTTAAAGGAAGTTCGATTTCTTATATCGAACCCACGTTACTTACATAAGGATTCGTCCATAAATAAACGATACATTTATTCCCATTCCGTCCCTGTATGGCATCCCCCCCCCTCTCCATTTTGGAGAGGGGCTGGGGTGAGGAAAAGTCCCCAATTCCGTTTTGTCCTCACCCAAAAACAAAATAAACAAATGATCCATTTATTGATGGACGCTACTAAGTGTTAGTTCCGGGCGCTACTAAGTGTCAGTTCCGAGCGCTACTAAGTGTTAGTTCCGGACGCTACTAAGTATTAGTTCCGGGCGCTACTAAGTATTAGTTCCGGGCGCTACTAAGTATTAGTTCCGGGCGCAACGCAGGAACGGAATATGAATAAATGTATCGTTTATTCTTGTACAATGCCTAAATTTTTTTTGAAGCGCTATTGACTTCATTAAATGTTGTTTCATGTCCTGTTCGGGACGAAATAATCCCCGATCACACAAAACGTTATGTTACGCATGACGTTGCGCTGCGTTGCGCTGCGAGGTATTCCGTCAGGAATGTAAAGCTCGGTAGAAAACGCAATTACCTGCACACCACACCCTGTATCCCGACAGGATGCCGTCAAATCAACGGGAGATTGCATCCCTTCGGCATGCAGGCAGAGGGAGGACAGACGTTTTTTCTACCGAACTGTCATCTCTATAAGTCCTCTTTTACGGAATGACAGATTAGTGTTTTTGGTTCCCTTTCTTTTTGATTTTTTGATTTTTATCTGTTTTTTATCATTACAAAATTACTGTTTTTCAGACTGCAAATCTAAGGTAACGTGTCAAACAAATAAAAATTATGAACGGATGAAAAATGCCCGCATACACACAACGGTTGTCCTGCGGACATTCATTTGTGCTACACGTTATTGATTTTTCATCTCTACGTAAAAATGATACTCTCCCGAACCGACTTCAAAGAGGGCATATTTCTCTTCGTTCCTCAACAGGCGGACGCCTTCGGAACTGTTCACGGGCTTCCCGCTTTCGGTGAAGACTCCCTTGGGTAGCCATACTTCGGCGGAAGCGCCCACGGGAACGGTTACATCGTAAGTAAACCGGTTGTCTTCCGCTTTCCACGACGAAACGATGGTTCCCAGCGGCGATTCGTAGCTGCCTTTTGCCCAGGTGAGGTCGCCGGCAGGTTGCGGCTTGAGGATGATTTTCCGGAACCCCGGCGCTCCCTGACTGATTCCCGCAAGGCTTTGATACAGCCATTGCCCCATGCTGCCGAACATCGGGTGGTTGTGCGAATATACGTTGTCGGAATATTTCCATGTTTCCCACAGGGTGGTGGCGCCGGACTGCAACATGTGTCCCCAGCCGGGGAAATCCCGCTTGGTCACCATTGCGTAAGCGACGTCGTTGCGGTCGTTGCGGCTAAGTACGTCAAGTATCAGCGGAACGCCGAAAATCCCTGCGGCAATGTGTCCGCCGCGTTTGGATATTTCCTGTAAAAGGACGTTGAAGGCAGGCTCTTTTTCATCGTCGGGAAGCAAATCATAGAACAGCGCAAACGCTTGAGCCGCCTGCGTATGATTGCCCGCTTCGCCCGTGCCGCTCCGCACAAAACGGCTGATAAACGCCTTTTTGATTTCACCGGCAAGCAGGGCGTACTGCTTTGCGTCGGCTGTGCGGTGGGTGAGCGTTGCAAATTCGCTCAGCAACAGCACGTGATGGTAGTAGTGCGCCGTAGCAAACAGCGCGGGGATGCGTTCCTCAAGGCTCTCATGGTCGTTGATGCAGCGGTCGATGATATGCCCGTCGGCTTGAGCGCGCAAAAACTCCACCTGCCGCGCCAGAGCCGGATAGTATGTTTGAATGACCCGAATATCCCCGTAGTATTCATACAACTGCTTTTGCAGGAAAGCAAAGGCGAGTTGCCACCCGATGGGTCCCGACCCGTCGCCCAAGCCCTGGTCGGCAATCCCGTTATAGGGCGCCGTTTCCGTGACGCCTCCGAGCGGTCGCTGGTCGTTGGCAAAATCGTTCGTTACCTTGCGGTAGAAGTTGCCCATGTCGTAGAACCAGCAGAAAGTGCGTGCGGTAGCGACAATATCGCCGCCGTATCCGAATTTTTCCCTTGCCGGACAGTCGGACTGAACGCTGAATACGTTGCTCAAAAAAGTATTGTCCAATACCGTATGGAGCTGACGCAGCAAGGGATTGGAACAGTCGAACGTTCCGGCTGCGGGCAGGTCGGCGTTCATGCGCAGGGCTTCGATATTTTCCATGGAGGGACGTCCGGGAAAACCGGTGATTTCCACATACCGGAACCCGTGAAAGGTAAACCGCGGCGACCATACCTC
>JAISRX010000111.1 GCA_031273395.1 Bacteroidales bacterium
CTGCTCCTGATATTTGATAGCGTCGTGATTGAAAAAATCGTTCAAATCATCGTTTCCGCAGTCGAAGTCGGATATCAACTGTTCTGAAGACAGGGTAACAGGCTCGCACTCTTTCGCCAAATTCATCGCTACAAAAATTTATGTTTAGAAAAATATTCCTTCCATTTGCGGCTTTCTTCCGCTCTCCGTGCCCGTTCTTCGTCACTTATCCGACTTTCTCGAATCAACATCTGTTCCCATCTTTCATGAAACTCCCGCGCCGCTTTGCCTCGCAAAACAGGCGCACGCTTTATTGGTAATGCCATATCAATTATTTTTAATATTACGGCGCAAGATACGAAATAATTACGAATTTTCGTAATTGAATATCGGACAGTTTCTTTCTTCTTCCTTCCTCCGTCGCCATGATGTTCTTTGGCACACCAATAAACCCTGCGGACGTCTGTGGGGATTTTAAACGCAAAGGCGCCGTGCGGCGGACGCCCCTTTTCCCGTTCCCCGTAAAACAATTCTCGAATGATTTCGTCCGTTGCTGCATGTTCGATTCTCAATACTGGGACGTGAATTAGAAAAAATGTAATATATTTGCCGCTACAAATCGTAAAATGTTAAAATGAGAGCCTTAACGGAAATAGATGTATTGGAATTGCTGCCGCAACGGCGACCGTTTGTAATGATCGATCGCATGTTGCATTTCGATATGGTAGTGACGTCCGCCTGTTTAAAGATACAGCCGGACAATATTTTTGCGGAAAACGGCGTATTTACAGAGGCGGGAATCATTGAGAGTATCGCTCAGACGTGCGCCGCCCGGATGGGGTATATCAACATGTTGCAAACAGACTGCCGGGAAGGCGAAACGCCCAAAATAAAACTCGGATTTATCGGCGCCATAAAAAATCTGACCATCGAAAAACGCCCTCGCGTACATGAGGAAATCGTCATCACGATCACGGTAGTGAGCGAGATACTGTCGGTTACTTTGGTCAAAGCACAGGTAACAAGCGGCAATGAACCGACGGCTTCATGCGAAATGAAAATATTTCTGTCCGACATCGACAGTCGGTAAACCGGACTGCCTGCGCCCGTCATCAACCGTCAATTGCCGGCTGATGACCGGTTTTTTCTATAAAGGCAAGTATTTCTTCCCGTCCGCTGCGGGTAACGGAAGAAGTGTAAAAACAGGGAGGCAATTCTTCCCATGTTTTCATCATCTCGGTCTTGAATGACCGAGTATGACCGGTGATCTTGTTGTGCGTCGTCTTGTCCGTTTTGGTAAAAACAATGGCAAAAGGGATCTGCAAACTTCCCAGCCGGTTAACAAATGCCAGATCGTTTGCTTGCGGTGGGATGCGCGAATCTATCAGCACAAAAACGCAATACAGGTTGTCCCTTTTGGTCAGGTAGTGGAACAGCGTCCTGTCAAACTCTTTGATCATGCTTTTTGACACTCTGGCGTAACCGTATCCCGGCAAATCGACAAAATACCAGCTGTCATTGATGATGAAATGGTTGATCAGGCGCGTTTTTCCGGGAGTAACCGATGTTTTTGCCAGCACGCCCTTCATGCAGAGCATATTGATCAATGATGACTTGCCCACGTTCGACCTCCCGATAAAGGCATATTCCGGCTTGTCCGGGCGGGGACATTCCTTCAGGGACGCGCTGCTTTTAACAAATTCGGCTTTGTTGACCGGCATAACGATGGTTATTCCACTTGTTTGTATATTACCTGCTTGATCTGTTCGTTGATCTCATGCCAGGCGCCGTCGGGTATTTTTGCCCCGATCACTTCTATCACCTTTCCGGCAAGAATAGAGCCGATTTCGCCGCATAACGGCAATTTCAGATTGTGGAGCAAACCATACAGAAATCCGGCAGCATACAGATCGCCGGCGCCGGTGGTATCAATGCAGTTTACTTTTCGCGCGGCAATGCGGTACACGTTTTTCCCGTTCCGTACCAGCGAACCTTTCTCTCCGGTTTTTACAACGGCAATCCAGCAATCCTGCGCAATCGCGTTTAAAGCGTCTTCGGGGTTCCCGCATCCGGTGAACGCGCGGGCTTCATCGGCATTGGCAAAGACGATATCGGCATATTCCTCCACAAGAAAGTGCAGAAAATCAAGGTTCTCCTCCACGACATTGAAACTTGCCATGTCGATGATCACATCCAGCCCTGCTTCTTTGGCAAGTTCCACGGCTTTTCGTATCAGTTCGTGGTGTTGCATCAAATATCCTTCGATATAAAAATGGCTGTAGCCTCGAAACAATTCAACGTCAAGATCGGACGGTTCCATTTCCACTGCCGATCCGAGACAGGTGGCAAAGGTGCGCTCTCCGTTACGGCTCACCAGCGCCAGTGCAAGCCCGGTTTCCGTATCGCCGAACTGCATCAGCGGACGAACGCCGTGATGTTTCAAATCATTTTGGAAGACTTCTCCCAGACGGTCTCTACCGATTTTCCCGATAAATGCCGTTTCGATACCTAATGACGCCAGCCCGCAAATGGTGTTGGCTGCCGATCCTCCCGATTTTTCGGTGCGGTTGAGATGGCGGACTTGCTCCAAAGCCTTGATGGAGAAATCCTTGTCAACCAACTGCATGCTCCCTTTGCGCAACGAGAGTTCCTTTAACAATGTGTCGTCGGGAAGTTCGGTCATCATGTCCACCAAAGCATTCCCCATGCCTAAAACTTTCATATTTTAAAGATTATATTATTCGCGACCGGACTTCCGGCGATTTTTGCAACCCTCCGCCGGCACTGAAACAGGGTTTCGTCCTGTTGCATCCGAAATCGCACGACAGGACAACAATCCGGAAGAACAACCGGTCATCCCTGTTTTTCATGAGTTTTAACCGGTTAATTCACCCGACAAATTTAGTCAAAATTTTGTACATATCACCGAGCGGTGAATAAAAATCATTAAAAATTCGGTACATTTACACGCAACGTTTTTTCATTTTTCCGTCAATCTTTAAATAAATATTTGTTTAGAATGAAAGGCTTGAATTTTTCGAAACACATTGCAGCGTACATCTTTTTGTGTTCTGTGCTGGGAGCTTGTTCCAACGGTATTCACATATCGGAAGGATGGCAAAACCGGCTTAAAACATATCTTCATGCGGATAATACATGGGTGGATGTCATTTTCTCGGAAAATGACATGGCTAAAGGTGTTCAGCCGGCTTTAACACAGGTGGAGTTCAATATATTGGATGTTTTAGCTACCCGGATCGACGATGAGGTTTGCCTCGAATTTGACCGGAAGTGTGCGGCATGGATGTCGTGCTGGGCGCATATTGACCCGGAAGAGTTGCTGGACAATCCGCATCAAGCGCTGAAATGCAACGAAGCCGAATATCAGGAGCTTCTTTCCTTCTGCAAACAACAGGATGAGAATGTGATCCTGTTATTCTATCAGTTGATTGCGCGCGCCAATTGTCCCTACGATCAATTCCTGTTGCGTCCCATTCTTGACTTGTCCGAACGGTTTCCCGAATACAGGCAGTACTGGGAAGGGATCAATCAAGCGCTGATGCGTGAGAAACCGGAGTTGGAAAACAGGAAATGCAACGAGGCGACCATTTGGTACACCCGGAAAATGCTTGAGGACAAATACGGATATACCTATGCAAGCCGGCTGTCATCTCTGTTTGATACCCGCAAGTTGTTACTAATGACCCAATAGTATTTTTTTATTTTATTTAATCAAAAAAGGCTGCCTTGAAAAGCAGCCTTTTTTGATTGAAAAAATTTATTCAAACAGATTTCTTACTTTCTGGAAGAAGGATTTATCTTCGGAGGTAGGATGAGGTTGGAAATTCTTTGACCGGTTCAGTTTTTCAAGGGTAGCACGCTCGTCTTTTGTGGTATCTTTGGGTATCCACACATTAACGGCCACCAACAAATCTCCTTGACCGTAACCGTTGACTTCCGGAAGTCCCTTTCCTCTCAACCGCAATATCTTACCCGGCTGAGTACCGGGTTCTACCTTTATTTTGACTTTTCCGTTCACGGTAGGTATTTCTACCGTCGTACCCATTATGGCGTCGGGAATACTTACAAACAGTGTATAAATCAAATCGTTGCCGTCGCGAATCAATTCCGGATGCGGTTCTTCTTCGATAGCTACGATCAGGTCGCCGTTGACTCCCCCGCGGCGGGCAGCATTTCCCTTTCCGCTGACGGACAGTTGCATCCCATCGGCTACGCCTGCCGGAATTTTCACGGTGACCACTTCCTCTTCCTGCACAATACCTTCGCCATAGCATGAGGTGCATTTTTTGGTGATGATTTTTCCGCTTCCTCCGCAGGCAGAGCAGGTTGTCGAGGTTTGCATGCGTCCAAGTATCGTGTTGGATATGCGGGTAACATGCCCCGTGCCCTTGCATGCGGTGCATGTGGAAGACCCCGAATTACCTTCCGCACCGCTTCCGCCGCACGTTTTGCAGGCGACATATTTCTTCAGTTTCAACTTTTTTTCTACGCCCTGAGCCACTTCTTCCAGCGTGAGTCGCACCTTTATCCTCAGATTGCTGCCTTTGCTTACCCGTCTGCCTTGCCGTTCACCGCCAAATCCGCCGAAACTGAATCCGCCCATGCTCATGTCGTTGAAAATATCGCCGAAGTGGGAAAAAATATCGTCCATGGACATTCCGCCTCCGCCGTATCCCGCCTGCCCGTTCACTCCGGCATGACCATATTGATCGTAGCGCGCTTTTTTGTTGTCGTCGCTCAGCACCTCGTAGGCTTCGGCTGCTTCTTTGAATTTTTCTTCAGCCGCCTTGTCTCCCGGATTTTTATCGGGATGGTACTGGATGGCTTTCTTCCGGTACGCTTTTTTGATTTCCTCTTTCGAAGCCGTTTTGGGTACTTCCAACACTTCGTAATAATCCCTTTTTGCCATAAAACTATAATTTATTCGCCCACAACCACTTTAGGATAACGTATGATCTTCTCGTGCAACACATATCCTTTTTGTATTACATCCACCACTTTACCTTTCAGTTCTTCCGACGGAGCGGGAATATTGGTCACCGCCTCGTGCCTGTCGGCGTCAAAAGGTTCCTGCATGGCTTTTACTTCCTGTATGCCATGTGCCGACAGGAAATCCTGCAATTTATTGTAGATAAGGCTCATTCCCGTTTTTATGGAGGCAATGTCGTCTGCTTTTTCAATCACTTCCAAACCGCGTTCAAAATCGTCCACCACCGGAAGCATGTCTTTGATCAGCGACTCTCCCGCCGTTTGTATCAAATCCATTTTTTCCCGAAGCGTGCGCTTGCGAAAATTGTCAAACTCAGCCGACAAACGCAGGTACTTATCCTGAGTTTCTGCAAGTTTTCCCTGCAAAATCTCTGTTTCGGGAGTTTGTCCGGAGGCGTCATCATCATTCCCTAATGCCAATTCGGTATCCGTCAATTCCTCTTTCGGGATTTCATCTTCTTGTCCGTTGGATTGCTCTTTTGCCATTGTATGAAATTTGATGTTATATGCTAATCGTCAATTATTTATAATCACATTCATGTTGCATGAAACATACAAAAAACCTGCCAAATCATCTTTTGACGATTTGTTGGTCATATTGTCCGACAATATGACCGCGATCACCGCCGGAAAAGACAACTTGTCAGTTATCTGCCGTGTACAGCCGGTACGGGCAATTCCGGTCTGCCTGATCGAGAAGTTCCCATTGCGGTATGTCCAACCGTACGGAAACCACGCAGGAGGTCGGCAGCGACAGAGAAGCCTGCGGAATGAATGTATTCGCCAGACAGGACATGTCCGGATTATGCGCTACCAGCATCACGCTGCGAACATCCTGCGGAAGGGCGGATAAAACGGACAGCGCCGCATCATAGCCGTGCATGTAAAGATCCTCGTCCACCTGTACTCTGCATGCAGGGTACCCCAGCACACGGGCAAAGATATGCGCGGTATGCAATGCCCGCGCTGCCGGACTGGATACGATCAAACAGGGAGCGCTTTCCTGCATTTGCAAACGACGGGCTACCGAAAAATTGTTCAGTATCCCCCTTTCCGTCAAGGGACGGTCGATGTCGGCTATTTGCCGGTAATCCTGCAATGCCTTTCCGTGCCGGACAATCAATAAGATTTTTTCTGTTGAAGACATAAAAAAAATTTCGATAAAGATAATTATAATTATCTTTGCAAGCATCTATCCTGATCGGCATGAAGATTTTATTCATCATTTTTGTTGGTTGGCTGTACCTTCATCCGGCAACTGGTTTCGCACAGTGGACCGATGATTTTTCGGACGGGGATTTTTCGTCGAATCCGGAATGGACGGGAAATACCGGCAAATTCCATGTGGATGGCGGTTGGCTGCGGCTTAACGATGACGCCGCAGGAACGTCGTATTTATCCACGGTTTCCGATGTGGCTGCGGATGCTGTGTGGGAATTTGTTTTCCGACTTACTTTTAATCCTTCCGGCAGCAGTTACGCACGGGTTTACCTGACGTCCGACCAACCGGATCTCACTGCCCCGCTGAACGGGTATTTTCTGCAACTGGGCAGTACTGCCGACGACATTTGCCTGTTCCGGAAGGACGGAAGCGCCGTCGAAAAGCTGATCACGGGGCGTCCCAGTCTCCTTAACGCCAGTTCCAGCCATGTGCGGGTATCGGTGACGCGCGATATTCAGGGAAAATGGTCGTTGTACACCAAACTGCAAAGCGAAACGGCGGATGTATGTGAAGGCGAAACAGAAGACGACCGGATCCAAACGTCCGCTTTTTTCGGAGTGGTATGCACCTATGCAAAATCTTACAGCACGGGGTTCTATTTTGATGATTTTCATGTGGACGGGCAATCCTACGTTGACACGGATGCGCCCGAAGTAATATTTCTTGAATCCGGACAGGATCAGCTGCGGATCGCTTTTTCCGAACCGGTAACAACGACCGGCGTCAGGGAACATCATTTTACGGCTGCCGAAAATATTTTTCCCGAACAGGCGCTTCCGGACGAAAGCCAAACCTGTTTTACGCTGATATTTCCCGAAAGCCTGCAATGCGGCGTCAGCCATCCATTGTTTGTAGCCGGTCTGACGGATGCGGAAGGCAACATCATGCGCGACACCACGCTGCTTTTTTCCGTTCCGTGCAGGGCTGCGCTGCACGATATTGTCATCAACGAGGTGATGGCAGATCCCTCTCCCGTGATATATCTTCCGGAATATGAGTATATTGAATTGTACAACCGTTCCGGAAAAAATCTTGAGATGGAAGGATGGAAACTGACTTACGGCAATACCGTCAAAACATTTCCGGAATATTTTTTTACGAAAGGAAGTTATTTGCTGCTGGTACATCCCAATGCCGTTGAAGAAATGTCGGCTTACGGGACTACCCTTCCTTTGCTGGGCGCCCAGTCGGCCATCACCAATGACGGACAATACCTGATGCTTCAGGACGGGGAAGGAGCGGTTATATCGTGGATGGAGTTTAACATGGACTGGTATGCCGACGAATACAAGGAGGCAGGCGGCTGGTCGCTTGAGCAGATAGACCCGGAGCAACCATGCAGCGGACTGTTCAATTGGAAAGCCTCTATCGACAGGAAAGGCGGGACTCCCGGAAAAGAAAATTCGGTATTTGCCGTCAATGCCGATGAACGCCTGCCCCAAATCCAACGGATAGCCGTTCCGGACGAACATACGGTGATTTTGTACGCTTCCAAAACATTCGGCGCTGTAACTCCATCGTTCTCAACGAAACCGGAAGTCGGCGTCATGAACGCCCAAATTGCCGGAAGTCATTTTGATCGGTTGGAACTGACGCTGCAAGCGGCATTGCAGGAGCAACAATGGTATGAAATATCCGTCTCCGGCGATATGACGGATTGTGCCGGATATACGGTGCCTCCTGCGCATTTTCGTTTTTCTCCGCCGCAATATGTTGACAGCATGGACATTATCATCAATGAAGTTTTATTTCAGCCTGTTGCCGGCGGATACACGTTCATTGAACTGTACAATCGTTCGCAAAAAGCCGTCAGGGTGAGCGATCTGCAAATGGCTATGCGCAGCGCCGATGGACGTCTGTCAACTCCGGCAAGCCTGACGGAAGAACCTTTTTTGCTGTTCCCCGGAGAGTTCCTTGTTGTATCGCGCAACACGGACGCCATTATCCGGCAGTACAATGCCGAGCGTCCCGAATGTTTTCTCCGGATGATGAACATGCCGTCCCTCACAAAAGAATCCGGACGGCTGGTGTTGCTGGACAAAAGTCTCCGGGTGGTGGACGAGATACATTATAATAACAAGTATCATTCGGATTTTTTACAGGAGTCGGCAGGCGTTTCGCTGGAACGCATACATCCCGACCGCAACAGCCTTGATCCTTCCAACTGGCACACGTCCGCCCAAACGGCAGGCTTTGCCACGCCCGGCGAAAAAAATTCGCAGTACGTGGAAGCGGCTGCATCCGGGCAGAACAGCGTAACGCTCCTTCCCGAAGTTTTTTCACCGGACAATGACGGTATGGACGACGTTCTGAACATCTGCTACCGGTTTGACATCCCTTCGCCGGTAGCAGACGTGATCGTTCTTGATGCGGCAGGACGAAGGGTACGGTATTTGCTTCGACAGCAAATACTTGATACTGATGGAGTGATTACATGGGACGGATCGGATGAACTCAATCGGAAGATACCGGCAGGACTATACATTATATATGTCCATGTGTATCATGCTTCCGGTTTCAACAGAATTTTCAAGCTGCCGTGTGTGTTAGCCGGTAAAAAAATATATTGAAAAAAAAATTTCACCGGATGATCTGCCGGAATAAACATAGAATATGATAAAAGTTTCTTTCTGGGTATAAAGTTTAATTTAATTTTCTTTAGTCGGAATGGAAATTTTTCTTTCACAGAAAAAAATTATAAAAATTTATGCCGAATATGATATTTTTTTTGATAAAAATTTTGTTGTATTCCAAAAGAAATTGTACTTTTGACAAAATTTTAATTTTAAATAAATTTCTTTAACCTAATTTTTTATTATCATGAACAAAGCTGAATTGATCGATGCAATCGCTGGTGAAGCTAAACTTACCAAAGCCGATTCAAAAAAAGCTCTGGATGCATTCCTGAAAGTAACGGGTAACGCCCTCACCAAAGGTGAGAGAATTGCCTTAGTTGGATTTGGTTCCTTTTCCGTCGCTACAAGAAGCGCACGGGTGGGACGTAATCCTCAAACCGGAAAGGAAATCAAAATTGCTGCCAAAAAAGTGGTGCGATTTGTTCCAGGCGCTGAATTGAAGGCAAAAGTACAATAAATTTAGTTTTTAAGCCGATAAGAGGTTGTCAGGAAAGTCAACCTCTTTTTTGCATGGCATTAACCCAAATCCGGTGCGTCATGTTTTTATCCGGCAGGTCATTTTAAATTTACTGTCAATAAGCATATTACAAATAATTATGATTTTTTCAAAAAAAAATGTGCGATGTATTATTTTATTCATTAGTTTTGTCGAATTATTTTTAAACACTGATTTTTCAGTATATTATTTTATATAGTCAGTCAAATTTAAATTGTCAAGTGTATGAAACCGTCACGTATTGAACACATTGGGATCGCGGTGAAAAGCATCGAAGAGTCCCGGAAGTATTATGAAGAAGTATTGGGTCTGGAATGTTACAAGATAGAAGAAGTAGCCGACCAGAAAGTGAAAACGGCTTTTTTCCGGATTGGAGACACCAAGATAGAACTTCTGGAATCGACGGATGCGGAAGGGACGATCGCCAAGTTCATTGAAAAAAAAGGTCCCGGCATCCACCACATTGCCTATGCCGTCGATCATGTGGACGAAGCGCTTGCCGAAACGGAAGCCAAAGGCATCCAACTTATCGACAAAAAAGGGAGAAAAGGCGCCGATAACCTGACCATCGGCTTCCTGCATCCGAAATCCACCGAAGGCGTGCTTACGGAATTATGCAGTCAATAAATCATCCGGTCTGAAAATTATCCATACATTATATAATATATCATGTCACAGCAAAATAAAGTAAAAGAGCTGATAGAGCTGAGAGTCAAAGCCAAACAGGGCGGCGGCGAAAAACGCATTGACGCGCAACACACTAAGGGCAAACTGACCGCCCGCGAACGTATCGAACTGTTATTGGACGAGGGCAGTTTCGAGGAATTTGACATGTTCGTTTCCCACCGTTCGCACGATTTCGGTCTGGAAAAGGAGAGCTATCTGGGCGACGGCGTGGTAACGGGCTACGGAACCATCGACGGACGGTTAGTGTACCTCTACTCGCAGGATTTCACCGTGTTCGGAGGGTCGTTGTCCGAAACTTTCGCCAAAAAAATCTGTAAAGTGATGGATCAAGCCATGAAAGTGGGCGCGCCGGTGATCGGACTGAACGACTCCGGAGGAGCGCGCATACAGGAAGGCGTCAAGAGCCTCGCCGGATATGCCGAAATTTTCCAGCGCAACATCATGGCGTCGGGCGTTATCCCGCAAATATCGGCTATCTTCGGTCCGTGCGCCGGAGGATCGGTGTATTCGCCTGCATTGACGGACTTCATCATGATGTCGAAAGAGAACAGCTACATGTTTGTGACCGGTCCGAAAGTGGTCAAAACCGTTACCAATGAAGTGGTGACCGACGCCGAACTGGGCGGCGCCATGGTACACGCCTCCAAATCGGGTGTTACCCATTTTGTAGCCGAAACCGAACAGGAAGGCATCCTGCTCATCCGCAAACTGCTGAGTTTCATTCCTTCCAACAATCTCGAAGATCCGCCGCTGGCAGCCTGTATCGATCCCATCGACCGTCTTGAAGATGCACTGAACGAGATCATTCCCGACAATCCCAATAAACCGTACGACATAAAAGACGTTATTCACGCCATTGTTGATAACAATGAATTTATGGAAGTACACCGCCATTTTGCCGCCAACCTCGTGATCGGTTTTGCGCGGTTCAACGGGGTATCGGTAGGCATCGTGGCAAACCAGCCCAAATATCTTGCGGGAGTGCTTGACATTAACGCTTCACGCAAAGGTGCGCGTTTTGTCCGTTTTTGCGACTGTTTCAACATTCCGATTGTAACGCTGGTGGACGTACCGGGTTTCCTTCCGGGAACGGCTCAGGAATACGGCGGCATCATCATTCACGGAGCAAAGTTTCTGTTTGCTTACGGCGAAGCCACCGTGCCGAAAGTAACCGTAACCCTGCGCAAATCGTATGGCGGGGCGCACGACGTGATGAGCTGCAAGCAATTGCGCGGAGACATCAATTACGCATGGCCCTCTGCCGAAATTGCCGTCATGGGCGCGAGCGGCGCTACGGAAGTGCTTTACGGACGCCAAATCAAAGGAATAGAAAGTCTCGAAGAAAAAGCCAAATTCATCGGAGAACGGGAACAGGAATATACCGACAAGTTTGCCAACCCCTACGTAGCCGCCAAATACGGCTTCATTGACGACGTGATTGAACCGCGCAACACCCGCTTCCGCGTCATCAGGGCATTGCAGGCGCTGGCAACAAAAAAGGACACCAACCCGCCGAAAAAACACAGCAACATACCGCTGTAACTGATAATTGAATTTTGAAAATTAAAATGAAAAAGTCATGGAAAACAAACACAATCAAGTGATTCCGGCAGATGTGCTTCAACAGGCAATGAACAAACCGAACGAAGCGCACGACCTCCTTCGTCCCTACCTGCACGTGCTCTCCAACGACGAGCGAAGCTCCATCGTCAAGATGGGCGACAAGTCGCTCGCGCTGGTGGAAAAAACCATCGAACTGGCGGAAGAGAACCCCTCAATGACGCCGCCTTATTTCAACCTTGCCGACCTGAAAATTGACTTCGCCGACGCCACGCAGTTGCTCAAACTGGTGACCCGGACAGAACAGATTGCCCGCGACATCGCCGATACCGTCATGCTTGCCGGTCACGAAGCCATGGAACAGTCGCTCTCCTTCTACAGCAGCGTCAGACGGGCTGTACAGGACAAGGTGCCGGGCGCCCAACGGGTATTCGAACTGCTCAGGGAACGGTTTGTAACGGGCAGACGCACAAAAAACAAGAATAGCGCCAACTAAACGCTGAAAACGGATCATGAAAAGCTTCGTAAAAGAACCTGAATGCGCTGCAATAAGAGCTTTTTGCTCTTTCAAAACGCCAAATTGGCATTTTCATGCAGCAAATTGCTCTTTCATTCTGCCATTTTGGCATTTCAAAAGAGCAAAAAGGTCTTTCGAAAGAGCAAAAAGCTCTTTTGAAACAGCAAAAAGCTCTTTCGAAAGAGCAAAAAGCTCGGTTCAAACAGCAAAAAGCTCGGTTTTTCATCCTCCCGTCACCTGTTTATTTCTATTGAACATCCATTTATGCCGGTAAACCAACTCATATTGGGCGATAATCTCGAAGTGCTGAAAAGGATGGAGAGCGAAACAGTAGATTTAATCTACCTCGACCCTCCCTTTTTCAGCAACCGCGACTATGAGGTGATCTGGGGCGACGACGGCGAAGTGCGCAGCTTTCAAGACCGATGGGCAGGCGGCATCGAAAACTACATCGCATGGCTCAAGGAACGGGTCGAGGAAATGCACCGCATCCTGAAACCAACAGGAAGTATCTTTCTGCACTGCGACTGGCACGCCGATGCGTATATTCGGGTAGAAATTTTAGACAGAATTTTCGGCAGGAATAATTTCAGGAATCATATTATCTGGAAAAGAAATTTCACCAAAAAAGGCTCACAGTTTAGCATGACACGATATGCCCAAAATACGGACAGCATATTTTTTTACAGTAAAACCGAAAAATATCATTTTGCAACACCACATATAAAAAATCTTGCTGATGAAGCATTATTGAAAATCTACAATAAAACAGATGAAAATGGTAACAGGTTTAAAAGCGAGCCGCTGGAGTTGCCTAAAATGATGGCGAGGAAAAATCTTATCTTTGAATATAAAGGATATACGCCTGAATATGGATGGATGATGAATAAAGAAAAACTGGATGAATTAGATCACCTGAACAAAATATATTTCACCAAAAACGGCAAACCAAGACGCAAAAATTTTCTTACTGATTATGTCGGTGCAGAAATAGATAATCAATGGTTGGATATTCTCCCCATTGGACAAGCTCAATCCGAAATTATCGGCTACCCCACCCAAAAGCCCATGGCATTGCTTGAGCGCATCATCAAATGCGCGAGCAACGAGGGAGATGTGGTACTCGACCCGTTTGTGGGCGGCGGAACTACCGTTGCCGTTGCGGATAAACTCAACAGGAAATGGATAGGCATCGACCAGTCGGTAATGGCAGTGAAAGTAACGGATTTTCGCCTGAGAAAGCAGCAGGACCTCTACTCGCAACCCTACGAACTGAAACTTCGC
>JAISRX010000137.1 GCA_031273395.1 Bacteroidales bacterium
ATGTACCCTTTGTTGTACGACCCCGACGGGGTCGAATGGAAACACAACATCGTTTTTCTATAAACATACGATGCCTTCGGCATCAAAACCATGATACATTATTTATTTCACGTTCCCAAATAGCCTGATGCGATCATTGCGGCCTCTGCATTGGTTTACGACCCGCCACTGGTAACTCGAAATATTTCAGATTTTAAAGATATTACAGGGATTTCCCTGCAAAATCCATGGGATTATTTGTAAACCTGTCCGCGCCGATGGTACTGCGAAAGTGGGAGAGCAGGTCGCCGCCGAATTTCAAGCGTCTGTCTGAGATAAATCAGATGGGCGCTTTTTTTATTGATGATTAAATTTGAAAATGGCACAATATGCTATTCCGAGCAACGTTCCTGCATTTTTGAATTTCATGCGGGATGTGGGAGGGTACAGGCGCTGTTCTGTCCGTAGCTAAAGCATACGGTGAATAAAGTGCCGTCCCGTGCGGGACTTGCAGTACAGGGTGCAGGATCTGTGTCCGCGGGTGGCGCTTTGCTTCGCCTGCGGTTAATAAAATGTCGTTCCTGCGGGGACGACATTTCCCGCCAGCCGTCAATCCTCAATTCCCCGCAGCGTTGCCGGCGTGCATCCGGTGATGCGCACCCGCACGTAATCGCCCGGCGCGTGGTTTCCTTTCGGGAACACCACCACCATGTTCCGGGAGTTGCGTCCCGAAAGTTCTTCCGTTGATTTTTTAGATATGCTTTCGGCTAACACCTCATCCGTACTGCCGATGCAACGCTGTTTGCTTTCGGCGGACAGTTGTCCCTGAAGGTCTATGATTTCCTGCAGCCGGCGCGCTTTGACCGCTTCCGGCACATCGTCTTCCATCGTCCTGGCTGCCGGCGTGCCGGGACGGACAGAGTACTTGAACATGAAGGCATAATCGAACTGCGCCTGCCGCATCAGCGAAAGCGTATCCTGATGATCCGCTTCCGTTTCGGTACAAAATCCGGCGATCAAATCGGTAGAAATGCTACATTCGGGCAGGATGCGCCGGATGGCTTCAATTCGCTGCAAATACCACCGGCGGGTGTATCTCCTGCGCATCAGTTCGAGTATCCGGGAGCTTCCCGACTGCGCCGGAAGATGGATGCTTTTGCAAATATTGCGGTGCGCCGCCATGACGTGCAACACGTCGTCGGTCATGTCTTTGGGGTGCGATGTGGAAAACCGGACGCGCAGATCGGGTGAAACAGCCGCTACCGAAGCCAGCAGGCGGGCGAATGAAACGGTTTCCTCCCCCGTTTGTTGCCGGTACGAGTCCACGTTCTGTCCCAGCAGGGTGACTTCCTTATATCCCGCTTCGACCAGCGCGGCTACTTCGCTCAAAATCGTATCCCGGCTCCGGCTGCGTTCCGTTCCCCGCGTATGCGGCACGATGCAAAAAGCGCACCGGTTGTTGCAGCCGCGCATGATGGAAACAAAGGACGACACCCCGTTTTTGTCCATCCGCACGGGGCTGATGTCCGAATAGGTTTCTTCGCGCGAAAGCAGTACATTCACCGCTTTCAAACCCGTTCCCGCATTGCGCACCAGTTGCGGCAGTTCGCGGTAGGCGTCGGGACCTACCACCAGATCGACGGATTTTTCTTCTTCCAGCAACTGTTCCTTCAACCGTTCCGCCATGCAACCGATTACGCCGACCAGCAAGCCGGGGCGCCGTTTCTTTTCCGCGCGAAAGACCTCCAGCCGTCCCCGCACCCGCTGTTCGGCATTCTCGCGCACCGAGCAGGTATTGATCAGGATCAGGTCGGCTTGCCGCATCTCGTGCGTCACCTCGTATCCTTCCCGTGCAATGATGGCGGCAACCACCTCGCTGTCGTTGACGTTCATCTGGCAGCCATACGTTTCGATGTACGCCTTCAAATTTCGGCTTGCCGGACGGAGCGCCCGAAGTTCGCCTGCGCCGTTCCGTTTTTCAATGAACATTGCCGGCGGGTTGAATATCCTTAATGTACAGCTGTACGGAAGTTACGCCCCTGAAGGTGTTTTCCTCAATGGTATAGCAGACGTCGAAAGGCTTTCCCGACCGTATGACGGGATAATGCTCCGCCAGCTGAAAACCTATGGCGGGAAAGCATATATCGGGCTTGTCTTTCCGGCATACTTCGAGTTTGAGGTGTTCACCGGATTTGCCGACAATTTTCATCTTTCCGGTATCCGTCACCGAGCGCGTCAGGAAGACGGGGGGGAGATTCTGCGGACCAAAGGGCTGGAACTGTTTCAAAATCCGGATGAATTTCGGGGTGATGTCCTCAAGTTCAATTTCCGCGTCGATGTATATCGTCGGCGCCAGCTGTTCTTCGGTGATCGTCGATGCTACCGCGCGGTCGAAGCGGCGGCTGAACTCGCGGATATTTTCCACTTTGAGCGTTATGCCGGCGGCATACATGTGTCCGCCGAAATTTTCCAGCAGGTCGCTGCATGCGTCGATTGCCGAATACAAGTCGAATCCTTCCACCGAACGTGCCGATCCTGCGGCAAAATTACCGGATTGCGTGAGGATGACCGTCGGTCGGTAATAGGTGTTTATCAGGCGCGAGGCAACGATGCCCACTACGCCCTTGTGCCACGACGGGTGGTAGAGTACCGTCGATTTGCGGTATTCCTGTTCCGGGTCTGCCGAGATCATCCTGAGCGCCTGTTGCGTGATGCCGGAATCCACATTCTTCCGGTCGCTGTTGAAGCAGTCGATCTTTTCGCCGAACTCGCGCGCCGTTTTTTCGTCGTCCGAAATCAGCAGCTGCACGGCGCGTTTACCGGATTCCATCCGTCCGGCGGCATTGATGCGCGGGCCTATCTTGAACACAATGTCGTCCACCTGTTGCCGTATCCCGTCCAAACCGGATATTTTGACGAGGGATTTTAATCCGAGCGACGGGTTTTCATTCAGTTTCCTGATGCCTAACGCCGCCATCACCCGGTTTTCACCGTCCATCGGAACAATGTCGGAGGCGATGCTTACCGCCACCATATCAATATATTCATACACTTCTTCCACCGGTATCCCGTTTACTTGGGCGTAAGCCTGCAACAGCTTAAAACCCACTCCGCATCCCGACAGTTCCTTGTAGGGATATTCGCATCCCGGACATTTCGGGTTGAGCATGGCGAATGCGGGGGGCAGCGCCGCTCCCGGATAATGATGGTCGCACACGATGACGTCAATTCCTTTCGCGCCGGCATAGCGAATTTTGTCGATGGCTTTTGTGCCGCAGTCCAGACTGATCATCAGCGTACAGCCGTTCTCGGCGGCTGTATCGATTCCCTTGGCGGAAATGCCGTAACCTTCCGTATAGCGGTCGGGGATATAGTAATCTACCGCCGGATAGCGTTTTTTGAAGAAAGAATATACCATTGCCACGGAAGTGGTGCCGTCCACGTCATAATCGCCGTAGATCATGATGCGTTCGCGGTTCCGGACGGCATGACCGATCCTTTCCACAGCCCTGTTCATGTCCTTCATCAGAAAGGGGGAATGGAGCAATGAATAGTCAGGACGAAAAAACGTCCGCGCTTCTTCAAACCCGGTGACGCCGCGCTGCGCCAAAAGGACAGCCAGCAAGTCGTCAATTCCCAGCGATTCCGAAAGACGCCGTCTTACGGAAATATCCGGCAATGTCTTTACCACCCACTTCTTGCCGTACATCCTTAAAAAGTACAAAAACTGTTGATATGCATATTCTCTCCGGCTGTAAGGAGAAGCGCCGGGCAACCCCGTAGCTTCCCGCTTCGCATCCCCGCAATGCCCTGTCGCCGTTCCCCGACCGTCTTTTGTTCGGCAAACGGCGCAAGGATTATTTGTTCACCTGAAACTGCCTGTCGCCTTTCTCGAAAAAAGCTACAATCTGGCGCGCGGCTGCCAGTCCTGCATTGATGTTGGCTTCAGCAGTTTCGGCGCCTATTTTTTTGGAGGTAGCGAAAATCCGCAGTCCAACGCTTGCTTCCATTTTGGACAATCCGTCGGGCGCCACGTCTGCCGCATATTTCAAATCGCTGCGTTCCATCAGCGCCTTGAGCAATCCGTCCTCGTCTATCACTTCCTTCCGGGCGGTATTGATCAGGACGCCTCCTTTGGGCATGGAGGAGATCAAATCGTAACCGACCGATTTTTTGGTGGTTTCGTTGGCGGGAATGTGCAGCGACACATAATGACACGTGCGGTACAGCGTTTTCGGATCGTCCACCGGAATAACGCCGTCTTTCGCGAGCGTTTCCGCGTCGACAAAGGGATCAAAGGCATGTATTTCCATCCCGAAGCCCTTGCCGAGTGCGGCGACGAGTTTTCCCACATTGCCGTATGCGTGAATGCCGAGTTTTTTGCCTTTCAGTTCGCTGCCCGTTCCGGGAGTCATCCCGTTGCGCGCCATGTAGATCATCATTCCTACGGCAAGTTCGGCAACCGCATTTGAATTTTGTCCCGGGGTGTTCATCGCCACAATATTTTTGCCGGTGCATGCCGCCAGGTCCAGATTGTCGTATCCGGCTCCGGCGCGCACCACGATTTGCAACTTTTCGGCGGCGTCCACTATTCCTTTGGTCACCTTGTCGCTGCGGACGATCAAGGCGTCCACGCCGGCAACCGCACGCTGAAAGTCGGCAGGATCGGAATATTTTTCGAGCAGCGCCACTTCGTACCCCGCTTCCTTCAATATCTTTTCGATCCCTTCGACGGCAACGGCTGCAAACGGCTTTTCCGTGGCAATCAATACTTTTTTCATATATATAATGTATGATGAGTTTTAATGTTTTGCTTCAAATTCCTTCATGGCGTTCACCAAAGCCTGAACGCTTTCGAGGGGCATGGCGTTGTAGATGGATGCGCGGAACCCGCCTACGGAACGGTGTCCCTTAATGCCTACCATCCCCAGCGACTGCGCAAATTCGAGAAAGTCCTTTTCCAGTTCCTGACAGCCGTCTGCCATGACAAAGCATACGTTCATCAGCGAACGGTCTTCAACGGCTGCCGTTCCCTTGAACAGCCTGTTTCGGTCGATTTCGCGGTACAGAATGGCTGCCTTTTCCCTGTTGCGCTGCTGCATACCGGCAACTCCGCCTTTGGACTTGATCCATTTCAGCGTTTGGAGGGCGGTATAGACAGGCAGTACGGGCGGCGTGTTGTACATCGAATCGTTTTCGATGTGTATTTTGTAATTGAGCATGGAAGGGATATGTCTCGAAACTTTTCCGAGCATGTCGTCCTTAACGATCACCAGCGTTACGCCCGCACACGAAAGGTTTTTCTGCGCTCCCGCGTAAATCAGCCCGTAACGGGACACATCCACCGGGCGGCTGAAAATGTCGGACGACATGTCGGCAACCAGCATGACGTCCGCTTTCGGGTCATCCGCCAACTCGGTGCCGAAAATGGTGTTGTTGGTGGTGATGTGGAAATAATCGACGTCGGCAGGGACGGTATAATTCTTCGGGATGTACGAAAAATTGGCGTCCTTTGAAGAAGCCACTTCCAGCGCTTCCCCGAAAGCCCTGGCTTCCTTCAGCGCTTTGCTTGCCCACGTTCCGGTGTTCAGGTAGGCGGCTTTCCTTTCCAGCAGGTTGAACGGCACCATGCAGAATTGCAGGCTTGCTCCCCCGCCGAGGAAAAGCACCGAATACCCTTCGGGAACCGACAGGAGTTCTTTCACTAAAATTCTCGCTTCATGCATGACGGCGTCGAAATCTTTGCCGCGATGCGATACTTCCATTACGGACAATCCGCTGTTGTTAAAGTTCAAAACGGCTTGCGCGGTGGCTTCAATCGCTTCGCGCGGCAAAATGGAGGGTCCTGCACTGAAATTATGTTTTTGCATTTAGATTAATTATAAAATTCACAAGTGTTAAAAAATTAAAGGGCAAAAGTAATGTTTTTTTCCAATCAATCTGCTCTAAAAATAAAAAAACAAATTATTTTTTATTTGACGGAGGATAATTCAAATATTATTGCGTACATTTGTTCCGTTATTCATTCATTAATATCTATAGGTATGAATCTTTTTATTTTATTGGGGATGATAGGATGGCCTCAATTGGTGATCATCATTGTTGCAATACTGCTCCTGTTCGGAGGGAAAAAAATTCCCGAACTGATGAAAGGGCTGGGGCAAGGCATGAAGGAATTTAAGAAAGCCACCAAGGACGACGGCGGAAACGCCAATCCTCAAAAAGAACTGGACGCGAAAACCGACGAATAGTTCGGCTTTGTATTGCCGCGTTGAAACGGGGCGTTGCCTCGTCCCTTTTCTCCCGACAGATTGCCATAATATGGTGCAGGTAGCCCCGTTTCAACGGAGACGGGGTTTATCCTGCTTTTTTTTATTCCGGCAGGTGGTTGTAAATGCAAAAAAACGCCCTCCTGTCTGCATGCCGCACTGCGCAAAAGGCGGGATCGAAAGAAATATTTTTCTACCGCAAAGAATTTCCGCAAAGCCCGCAAAGCCCCGTGCGGGACTGCGTCGTTACAGAGACGTGGCATGCCGCGTCCCTGCAGCATCTTTTTTATTGAAACACGCATGACAATCGGGAACACACAGGGATATGACGGATCTCCATCCCGTCAGGGAGGACAGTAGAAAAACATCTGCTCCTTGCCTGCATGCCGCAGGTATGCAACCTCCTGCGCAATACAATGGTTTGCGTGGTCGGGGTTATTTTGTCCCGTGCGGGACGTCAATGACGCCATCACTCAT
Organism: Bacteroidales bacterium; assembly: GCA_031273395.1. Lineage (GTDB taxonomy): Bacteria > Bacteroidota > Bacteroidia > Bacteroidales > UBA4181 > JAIRLS01. The sequence continues at coordinate 6,726 of JAISRX010000137.1, forward strand.
TAATATACTGCACTCGGTTATGGTCTTGTGTTTTTTAGCCTGTCGTACTCCGCCCCGCATTTCATACGGGGTTATCAAAGGGTAACGCCTGCGGCGTTTTGCGTCTGTGCAGGGCTGTGCGCAACCCCGACAGGGGGCGCCTTTTGATAACCCCGTACAAGCGAAGCGCAGTGCGGGGTACGAAAACTCAAAACTCAACAGAATACAGTATATACTGCACTCGGTTATGGTCTTGTGTTTTTTAGCCTGTCGTACCCGCCCCCGCATTTCATACGGGGTTATCAAAGGGTAACGCCTGCGGCGTTTTACGTCTGTGCAGGGCTGTGCACCACCCCGACAGGGGGCGCCTCTTGATAACCCCGTACAAGCGAAGCGCAGTGCGGGGTACGAAAACTCAAAACTCAACCGAATGCAGTATATGTTATTTATTCCTCATGTTTAAAATCTACTTGTGTACGGTTCACGCCGTTTCGTCATTTTCCACTGCTTCCGAATCATTCCCTCAAAGAAACGCACATCATTTATTATTAACCGTTTACTGCCGGAATTAAACGCCGGAATGACGGGTTCTTCGATATTTTTCACTCCCTGGCGAGCGCAATGGCACATTTTTTGCGGTTGCAAGGCTATATTTTTTTATAATGTTAAAATTGTTAAAATTAATTAAATTAAAAAAACATGAAGCGAGTTAAATTTTTTGGAATGGCAACCGTAGTGTTGTCGATGTTATTGAGCGGTTGTGCAAAGGAAGACCCTGCCACCCCTCTGAGTGTGGATTGGAACAGAACGGCTACCGTGAAAGGGAGAATTCTGATCAAAAAGGATTTCAAGGAAGCCAAGCCGACGTGGGCTGCGCCGGAGAATGTCAAGTTTAGCGCCTCAATTCCGTACAGTGGTTTAAATTCAAATGCGAGCGGAAAGTATATCATTCCTCAAGACAGGATCACCTACGATTCCTCCACGGGAGACGTGACGGTAGTGTTCCCTGTAGGTATCACAGGTGCAGCGTTGACGTTGAAGTTCTCGGATTTTGAAGGAAAGATCACAGAGGCAACCAAAGGTGATAGCAAAGACGTCATCTGGAAAAGTAAGGAGGAGACCTCCTCTACGGTACTTCCCGGAGAGGTGGCATACCTTGATACATGGATGCTTCAGACGGAGTACGTTGATTTCGAGGTAGTAACAAAAAAGGGTGACGAGATTTAATTGATCCGGTAATATGTTTATTATAAAAAATCAAAGCATGAAAAAAATAATCATTCTGTTTGGCTTGTGCCTGTGTGCGGGCTTTTCAGCCACAGCGCAAGACGGAGAAAATACGGACAATGTGCCGGTCAACAAAAGAGGCATTGCCATCCTGCCCAAAGCAGGCGATCATGTCATTGGCGTCAGCGCCGACCCGTTCCTTGTCTATCTGGGTAATTTCTTCGGAAAAACCACAACCAATGCATCTCCCGAGTTCAAGTGGGACGACGTTACCTTCTATGGGAAATATTTTCTGGAGGACAACAGGGCTATCCGCGCCAAGCTGCGCGTCGGCTACTCGTCCGATCAGACAAAATATTTCATTACCAATGACCATATTAGCGCCAACGATCCGCTGAATCCCGATGCAACGACGGCAGACGTCGTGAAAACAGGGACACAGGGATTAGGTCTTTCCGCGGGCTACGAGTTTCGCCTCGGACGCGGACGGCTTCAGGGCTTTTACGGTGCGGAAGTCAGTTTGGGGTACGACAAAGAAAATATCACCTATACCTACGGCAACCCGATGACCGACGTCAATCAAGCGCCAACCACGTTCGATGACACCACGAATCCTCCTACGGAAGCTCACAAGAGCAGCAGAGCTACGGAAACCAAAGGCGGTTTGGCAGTAAATGCCGGTTTGGGCGGTTTTATAGGGGTGGAATACTTTTTTGCGCCCAAGATTTCCATCGGTGGAGAATTTGGCTTGGGACTTTCCTTTTCCAGCAAGGCACAGGATGAAACCACCCTCGAAAAGTTCAATGCGTCGTCCGGTCAGGTGGAAACCAGCACAAGCCGGAAGGGTACTACGGCAGGCAGCGATCTGTCTTTCGGCACTACCGCCGTGGGGAGTTTGTTTTTGCTGTTCCATTTTTAAGATTACCTGTTTTGATAACGGAGGCTGCCCGAAAAGTCGGACAGCCTCTTTTTTTGTGCCTTTGCGTGCGCCGCAACTGTAGAGAGGCGACATGCCGCGTCTCCACGGCGGAGTGTGGGAAGACCGAAAGTCGTCGGCAAGCTGTTTCTTTCCCTGCAAGGCAACCGTGTATTTCCAAACAATGCCTAAACCGTGCGGAATATCATCGGATTTATTGCATGTTATTTACGTTTGTGCTGTACCATCTGTGCTATCCGGTGATGACATCTGTGCTATCCGGTGATGACATCTGTGCTATCCGGTTATACCATCTGTGCTATCTGGTGTGTACCATCTGTGCTATCTGGTGTGTACATCTGTGCCATCTGGTGTGTACATCTGTGCTATCTGGTGTGTACCATCTGTGCTATCCGGTGATGACATCTGTGTTAGTTGGGTCTTGGGAAGGTATGGATACACTGTCCTGTCCGTAAGCTGAAGCATACGGTTATACTGCATTCGGTTGAGTTTTGAGTTTTCGTACCCCCGCACTGCGCTTCGCTTGTACGGGGTTATCAAAGGGCAACCCCTGTCGGGGTTGCGCACAGCCCTGCATGGACGCAAAACGCCGCAGGCGTTACCCTTTGATAACCCCGTATGAAATGCGGGGCGGGGTACGACAGGCTAAAAAACACAAGACTATAACCGAGTGCAGTATATCATCTTTTTCTTCGTGGGGTTTCTCCGCAGACTTTGGCATTCAAATATGCGGCAATGACAAAATGTGGCTGTATCCGTATTTCAACCCGAGTACCTTATTGGACACATGGCTCAATACGCAGGAAGATGTTACGGCAGGCAGTTTCGACGGGGCTTATTCCCAAACCGTCACCGAGCGGACATTCCGCAACGGGGAAATTGACGGCGGAATGGGTCTGATTTACCTGCTGTCCGTCGGGGAAAAAGCAAAAAATCCGAAGAAAATTCAATGTCCGAAGGTATGCCTCGTAAAGGATAAAAACGGGACAGGGATGCTGGGCATGCAAAAGAGCTAAACCGCCTGTACGGGCGCGTATCGTAATTTCTTTTTCAAAAACTTGCCGGATTACGCAAATTCTCGTAACTTTGCCTTTTTTCCGAATATTTTAATATCATCATATAATGAGTTTTATAAATTCTGTTTTATCCTCGCTGTTCGGCAATAAATCCGACAAGGACATGAGGGAAATACAACCGTATGTCGAAAAAGTCAAGACCGAATATGACCGTATTGTCCTCCTCTCCAACGATCAGTTGCGCGCCGAAACGGTCAGGCTAAAGACTCAATTGCAGGCGTCGGTGCAGGAAGAAGAAGCCGAAATAGCCAAACTGAAGGAACAGGCGGAAGATCTTGACGCCTCTGTGGAAGAAGTGGAAAAGCTGTATAAGGAGATTGACCGGTTGGAAAAATCGGTAACAGAAACTCTTGAGGAAACGTTGAATGAGATACTTCCTGCCGCTTTTGCCGTCATTAAGGAAACCGCCCGCAGGTTTAAGGAAAATGAGCGGGTGGAAGTGACAGCCAATGATTTCGACCGCGCCCTGGCGATGAAGAAAAACCATATTTGCATAGAAGGCGACAAGGCAGTGTATCTGAATCGCTGGATGGCGGGCGGCAACGAGATTGTATGGGATATGGTACATTATGACGTGCAGTTGATCGGCGGCGTGGCGCTGCATCAGGGAAAGATTGCCGAAATGGCTACAGGGGAAGGAAAGACGCTGGTGGCTACCTTGCCCGTATTCCTGAATGCCCTTTCGGGACGCGGCGTGCATGTAGTCACCGTGAACGACTACCTCTCCAAGCGCGACTCGGAATGGATGGGACCGCTGTACGAATTTCACGGTCTGTCCGTCGATTGCATTGACAAGCACCAGCCAAATTCGCCCGAACGACGTAATGCCTACAACTCGGACATCACTTTCGGCACCAACAATGAATTCGGATTCGACTATTTGCGCGACAACATGGCGATCAGTCCGGAAGATCTGGTACAGCGCAAACATCACTATTCCATTGTGGACGAAGTGGATTCCGTGCTGATAGACGACGCACGTACCCCGCTCATCATTGCGGGACCTGTTCCCCGCGGAGACAACCAGCTTTTCGACGAATACAAACCCCGCGTGGAACAGCTTTTCAACGAACAGCGACGGTTAGTTACCCAGATACTCACGGAAGCGAAAAATCTGATCAACAGCGAGGACAGTAAGGAAAGGGACAAAGGCGGCCTGTTGCTCCTGCGCGCGTTCAAAGGGCTTCCGAAAAGCAAACCGCTCATCAAGCTGTTAAGCGAGCAGGGGAACAAGCTGTTGCTGCAAAAAACAGAAAACTTCTACATGCAGAACAATAACGAACACATGCACGTCGTTACCGATGAACTCTTCTTTGTGATTGACGAAAAACACAACAGCATAGAGTTGACCGACAAAGGAATAGAAATCCTCACACGAAGAACCGAAGACCCTGATTTCTTTATTCTGCCCGATATCGGCACTGCCGTTTCCGAGCTTGAAAAGCAGGAGCTTGCGGCAGAAGCAAAAATAGAGAAAAAAGACGAGCTGTTGCGCGATTATGCCATCAAGTCCGAACGTGTGCATACCGTCAATCAGTTGCTGAAAGCCTATACCCTGTTTGAACGGGACGACGAATACGTGGTGATCGACAACAAGGTGAAAATCGTTGACGAACAGACGGGGCGCATCATGGAGGGGCGCCGTTATTCGGACGGGCTGCACCAGGCAATTGAAGCCAAGGAAAGCGTAAAAGTGGAAGCCGCCACGCAAACCTTTGCCACCATCACCTTGCAGAATTATTTCCGCATGTATCACAAGCTGGCAGGCATGACCGGTACTGCCGAAACGGAAGCCGGCGAATTATGGAACATCTACAAGCTGGACGTGGTGGTCATTCCTACCAATAAGCCCGTTATCCGTAAGGATCATGAAGATCTGGTGTACAAAACCAAACGCGAAAAATACAATGCGGTGATAGAAGAAATTGTTGATCTGATCAACAAGGGACGTCCCGTACTGGTGGGTACCACATCGGTGGAAATATCGGAATTGCTCAGTAAAATGCTAAACTTTCGCAAAATCAGGCACAATGTTCTGAATGCCAAACTTCACCAGCGGGAAGCCGATATTGTAGCCGAAGCGGGCAAGACAGGTACCGTCACCATTGCCACCAACATGGCGGGGCGCGGTACGGACATCAAGCTGTCAGCCGAAGTAAAGCAAGCCGGCGGGCTGGCGATTGTCGGCACCGAGCGTCATGAATCGCGCCGTGTGGACAGGCAGTTGCGGGGACGTGCGGGACGGCAGGGCGACCCCGGAAGTTCACAGTTCTTCGTTTCGCTGGAAGACGACCTGATGCGCCTGTTCGGTTCCGACCGGATTGCCGGAATGATGGACAGACTCGGACTGAAAGAGGGCGAAATGATACAACATTCGATGATCACCCGTTCCATTGAACGCGCACAGCGCAAGGTGGAAGAGAACAACTTCGGCATCCGCAAACGCCTGCTGGAATACGACGATGTGATGAACTCGCAGCGCGAAGTAATCTACACCAAACGCCGCCATGCCCTGTACGGCGAACGGCTCAACATAGACATCTCCAACATGATGTACGACGTGATCGAAAGTCTGGCGATCGGTTTCCATGAAGAACGGAATTTTGAAGGCTTGAACATGGAACTGATCCGTTACTTCTCCATCGAAATGCCCGTTGACGAGGCAACTTTCCTGAAGGATCCGGTGAACGAAACCATAGAACGCATTTACGAAACAGCCCTGAAAAGCTATCAGCGCAAGCGGGAACACAACGCGCAGCAAGCCATGCCGGTCATAGCCGACGTATTTGAAAATCAGGGCGGGCAATACGAAAATATTGTAGTGCCTTTTACGGACGGTCGCCGGATATATCAGGTGATCACCAACCTCAAGAAATCATACGATACTCAGGGACGAGAACTGATGCGCTCGTTTGAGAAAAGCGCCATCCTTGCCACTATCGACGAAGCATGGAAGGAACATCTCCGCGAACTGGACGACCTGCGTCAGTCAGTGCAGAACGCGAGCTACGAGCAGAAAGACCCCTTGCTGATCTACAAATTCGAATCGTTCGAACTGTTCAAGACAATGATCGGGAAAGTCAATCGCGATGTGGTGTCTTTGCTGTTGAAGAGCAGCATCCCCATCCGCGACCCGAACGAGGTGCAACGGGCGCAAACTCCGCGCCGGCTGGACATGAGCCGAATGCAGGCGCACAAGAGCGACTATTCCCGTTCTTCGCGTCAGCCGGCGCCGGGAATGGAGGATACCCGAGAAAAACAAAAACCGCAACCGCTGGTGAAAACAGAGAGAAAAGTAGGGCGCAATGATCCCTGTCCCTGCGGAAGCGGCAAAAAATATAAAAACTGTCACGGAGCAAACGTACCCGGAGCAAACGCATAGCGCCGGTCATAGTCGGGAAAGACCTTCGGTCTTCCTCTGCTTCGCCGTGTAATTCGACCTTAACGGACTCCCTATCAGGGATAATTATTGACAGCAATGTTAATCCTTTTTTGCTTTTTTGCTTCCGGCTTGTCCGGCTTGGGGTTGAACCGGTCATTATCCACTTCCGAAGGTCTAACGACACCCTTTTGAAGGTGTCACAACACCCTTTTGAAGGTATCACAACACTTTTTGAAAGTGTCGCAACACCCTTTTGAAGGTCTCACAACACTTTTTGAAGGTCTCACGACATCCTTTTGAAGGTCTCACAACACTTTTTGAAGGTCTCGTAACACCTTTTGAAGGTGTCGCAACACCCTTTGAAGGTGTCGCAACACCCTTTGAAGTTATACTGCATTCGGTTGAGTTTTCGTACCCCGCACTGCGCTTCGCTTGTACGGGGTTATCAAAAGGCAACCCCTGTCGGGGTTGCGCACAGCCCTGCATGGACGTAAAACGCCGTAGGCGTTACCCTTTGATAACCCCGTATGAAATGCGGGGCGGGGTACGACAGGCTAAAAAACACAAGACTATAACCGAGTGCAGTATATCGCAATACCCTTTTGAAGGTAATGAAGATATTGGGGACTAATGGAAAATTTGGGATAAATATTTTTAGAAACGCGAAATAAAAAACATATCACCGTCTGTTATTTGCCCTTTGTAAACTTTGCGCCTTCCTTTGCGCCCTTTGCGTTAAAAATTCAAACACAAAGAACACTAAGTTATTTATTCCGTATCCCTTACCCGTATTTTTGACATCTCTTTTGCACTCCCTGCCTTTCAGGACAATTCACCTGCAAATGCTACAGTTCCCAAACACGTATTACCCTGCGTCAAACGTGGAAAAACTGCCGACATTCGGCAAATCCGACAGCTTCGCAAAAAAAAATCGCAAAAAAATGCCTGAAAAATAAAAATCATAGCCGGATTACGGATTATTCCGTTAACTTTGCGCCTTTCATCATATTCGCCATACGGCATGATCAACATGTTTCGACATATTGTAATGTGCATATTGTTCGCAGTTTGTATCTTTGGCAGTTGTACGCCGGCGTTGCCGGTTGTTTACGACCTGCGTTGCGAAAATCTGACCGATCCTTTGAGCATAGATAATGCTTTGCCGCGCTTCGGCTGGAAGACGATGTTTTCCGCAAACGGCGAAAAAGCGACTGCCTGCCAGATACTTGTCGCCACCGACAGCGCTTTGTTGCAGGAGGAAACGGCAGACTTGTGGAACTCCGGCAAAATAGCTCCACCGGCTTCCGTAACGCTGCAATACGCGGGCAGGGAATTAACGAACCGCACTTTGGCATACTGGCGCGTGCGTATATGGGACAGCCGCGACAAGGCGTCATCGTGGAGCCGGACGGCGTGTTTCGGTACGGGACTGACGGACGCCGAACTTCGCGCCGCAGATTATATCGGTTTGCCGAAGGAAAGCGGAAACCCGCGAAGCCCCTTGTTGAGAAGGCAGTTCGAATGGCGGCAAAACGGGGGAAGAACACTTTTGTATGTCAACTCATTGGGCTACCACGAAGTATATATCAACGGGAAAAAGGCAGGCGATCAGGTGCTGGCTCCCGCCGTTTCGCAACTCAACAAAAGGTCTTTGTATCTCACCTACGACGTATCGCCCTGTTTGCAGGAAGGGCGCAACGATCTGGTAATATGGCTGGGACAGGGCTGGTACCAGCCGGGGTTGCCGGGCGTTGTACATGAAGGTCCGCTGGTAAAAGCGCGGCTGGAAGAATGGCGCCACGGGCAATGGCGCACCCTTTTGGCGACCGATAGCACATGGCGAAGCGCCGAGAGCGGTTATTCCGGCACAGGGACATGGCGACCCCACCGGTTCGGAGGCGAACGGGTGGATGCATCCGCGTTGCCCGACGACATGACCGCACCGTCGCTGGATAAGTTGCTGTGGCGTCCCGTGACGGCGGTAGATGTTCCCGAACATGCCGTATCGCCGCAAATGACCGAAAGTAATTTCGTCACGGAACAGATTCGACCGGCGGACGTGAAACAACTCGCCGACAGCACGTGGCTGGCAGATATGGGCAAAGCCCTGACGGGCAGGGTAGAAATCAAGTTTCCCGATTTGCGGAAAGGACAGGAAATTATACTGACATACAGCGATCATCTTGACGGAAACGGAGCGCCGGCAGACCAGCATCAGGAAGACCGCTACATTGCTTCGGGGAAAAAGAATGAAGTATTTTGCAGCAAATTCAATTATCATTCTTTCCGCTATTTGAAAATGTCCCGGCTAAAAACGCCCCCTTCCATTGACGATATTACGGGACATCTGATACAGACCGGCTTTGACGAGGCGGCGTCTTTCCGGTGTTCGGACAACGACCTGAACGCCATTCACGACATGATCCGGCACACGCTCCGCTGCCTGAGCCTCGGAGGTTATCTGACGGACTGTCAGCATTTGGAACGTCTGGGCTATGGCGGCGACGGCAATGCCTCCACCGAAACGGCGCAAACCATGTTCCACCTCTCCCCGCTGTATGCCAACTGGATGCAGGCGTGGGCAGACTGTATCCGCGAAGACGGAAGCATGCCCCATACCGCCCCCAATCCCTACCGTGCGGGAGGAGGTCCCTACTGGTGCGGATTTGTGATCACCGCATCGTGGCGCACTTATGTCAACTACGGCGATGCAAGGCTGATAGAACGGTATTATCCCGTGATGCAACAATGGTTAAGCTACGTGGAACGGTATTCCGGCGGCGGTCTGTTGCAACCGTGGCCAGAAACCGACTACCGTTCATGGTATCTCGGCGACTGGGCTTCTCCGAAAGGGGTGGATCAAACGGACAAACAATCCGTTGATGTGGTAACCAACAGTTTTATTTGCGTATGCTACGAAACAATGGAGAAAATCGCGCGGCTACTCGGTAAAGACGCCGATGCAAAAAAATATGCCGCAAGCAGGGAACGTCTGGCAACACTGATACAGGAACATTTTTATTCGGACGAAAAAAAGATTTACGCTACCGGATCGCAGATAGACCTGGCATATCCCATGCTTGCCCAAGTGACGCCGGAGCATCTGAAAGCGCAGGTTACCGAAAGCCTGTTCCGCGAAACCGAACAGAACAGGCAGGGACACATCGGCTGCGGACTGGTAGGCATACCGGTCGTCACCGAATGGGCAATCAAAAACCGGCAACCCGATTTCATGTATTCCATGCTGAAAAAGAGAGATTACCCGGGGTATCTCTACATGATAGACAACGGAGCGACCGCCACATGGGAACACTGGAACGGCGAGCGCAGCCGGATACACAACTGTTACAACGCCGTCGGTTCGTGGTTTTATCAGGCGATAGGAGGCGTCCGCCCCGACGAAAACGAGCCGGGATACCGGAAAATACGGATTGATCCCCAGATACCGGAAGGGGTTACATGGGCAAAAACAGCAAAAGAGACGCCCTTCGGTACGCTGACGGTGGACTGGGCGTTAAAGGACAGGACGCTGGAAATGGATTTGACCGTTCCTTACGGCAGTACCGCCTGTGTCGTGTTGCCGGAAGGGGCGACGGGATGTACTTTAAACGGTCGAACCGTTAAAGCGGATGCGGAACGGACAGTGACGCTGGAAGGAGGAAAGCATCAACTGACAGTGAAAAGGCAAATAAATCAATAAAATCAAATCAAATAACAGTTTATAGTATGAACAACAATCGTCGAGATTTTTTAAAGAAATCCCTTTTGGGAAGCCTTGCCATCGGAAGCACGGGCAGTTTTACAGGTATGATACAGGGTTGTGCCGGTACGGGCGCGGAAAAAAAGGAAACATTGCCGGAACGGAAAGGGAAATCGGTGATGGGTTTTCGCTGCGATCCTGTTCCCGAAGTGCGGATTGCCGTGATCGGGCTTGGTCGCGGAGGCGGCGCCGTATATCGTCTGGCGCGCATTGAAGGCGCAAAAATAGCCGTCATCTGCGATTTGATCCCGGAAAGGATAGAAAAAGCGCAAAAAAGCTTGAAAGATGCGGGACGTCCCGAAGCCATTGCTTTTTCGGGAGAAGAGGATTGGAAAAAAGTGTGTGAACGCGATGATATAGACCTGATATACAATGCAACGCCGTGGGAGTTGCACGTCCCTGTCGCAGTGTACGCCATGAAGCACGGCAAACACGCCGTCGTTGAAGTGCCGGCAGCCCTGACCGTTGATGACTGCTGGGCTTTGGTGAATACCGCCGAAGAAACCCAACGGCATTGCATGATGCTCGAAAACTGCTGTTACGACTTTTTCGAGCTGACAACGCTCAACATGGCGAGGCAGGGACTTTTCGGCGAAATATACCACGGCGAAGGCGCTTACCTGCACGATTTGAGAAGTTTGAAACACGACAGGGAACACGGTTATTACAAAATGTGGCGGCTGGAACACAGCAAGCGACATACGGGCGACCCCTATCCCACGCACGGATTGGGACCTGTTGCGCAGATCATGGGCATCAACCGCGGCGACCGTTTTGATTATCTCACCTCCATGTCGACCAACCAGTACGGTTTGACGCTGTATGCCGAAAATACCTTCGGAAAAGATTCGCCCGAAGCCAAAGCCACCTACAAGTTAGGCGACATGAACACGACGCTCCTCCGCACCGTTAACGGGCATACCATTCTGGTGCAACACGATACCACCAGTCCGAGACCATACGACCGCATACACAAAATCAGCGGAACGAAAGGTTATGCCGTGAAATACCCGGAGGCAAAAATAGCGCTCGAACCCAATGCGCACACATTCCTGAAGCCCGACGAATTTAAGGCGATCATGGAGCAATACGCGCATCCGCTGTCGAAATACATCGGCGAGAAAGCCAAATCCGTCGGCGGACACGGAGGGATGGACTTCATCATGGACTGGAGGCTGATCTACTGCCTGCGCAACGGATTACCGCTGGATCAGGATGTTTATGACGCCGCCGCATGGTCGTGTATCACGGAATTGAGCGAACGTTCGGTGAACAGCAGAAGCAATTCCGTTGACGTACCCGATTTCACTCGCGGCGACTGGAAACAAGCCAAGCCATTGCCGGTGATTGATATGGAAACCGTATTTTCCTGAAAAAACGGCAAACAAAATTCGCAAGGGAATGTATTTTATAATCAGTCCCTTGTGATTTTTTGACCATAAAATGCTTCATTTCTTGAAATGCCATGTAACCTTTGCTTTTATGCTGCGTATAAAATTAAAATTTCAAATTTGCGTATTCGATGTTTGGTATTTCAAAAAAAAGTATCTATATTTGTGCCGGGTTATTTAAGCGCTTTCACTCTTTATTTTTAAGAGTTTATGAACTTTGATGTTAATCAGTTGTTTGTCAAAATTTGCGGGTCGGACGGGTTTTTTGCTTTTGAAGGTGAAATATCATCGGAACGGATCAACGTCGTTTTGGAAAATATAGAAAAAAAATTGACGGAAATCCATATCGATCTTAAAGTGCAAAAGAAGATATACAACATTATGGTAGAATGTCTTCAGAACCTTTATCATCATTCGGATGAGGTGCCTGAAAATTTGACCGAAAAATTGGGTAAGAGTTATGGGATGATTGTCATCAAAAGACAACGGCATGATAACTCGTTTGCGTTGATTGTGGGTAACTTTATTCTAATGGATAAGGTGAAGTTTCTTTCCGAAAAGATTGATAAACTTAATTCACTGTCAACGGAAGAATTGAAGGAAATGTATAAATTTATCCTTAACTACCAGAAGTTGTCAACTAAAGGTGGCGGAGGATTAGGTTTAATTGATATTGCGCGAAAATCGGAAAGGAAATTGGCTTACCGGTTTTACCCGTATAATAAAACGTATTGTTTTTATAGATTAGATATTATTGTTTAAATTTGCATATAAATTAAGATGATTATGGATGCTTTGTCAATAGAAGGAACCCCCAAGACTCCCACCGTCCGTTTTGATGCGTCACGTGGTTTGATTGAAATCAAAGGTCGTTCGATTCCGGAAAATTCAATTGAATTTTATAGACCGTTAGTAGAGTGGCTTGAAGCGTATGCTAAAGAAACCAAGGCTCAAACGCTGGTAAATATTCAGTTGGAATATTTCAACACCAGTTCGTCAAAATGTATTCTGGACGTGTTTAAAAAATTGGAAAACATACATAAAGGCGGTTCCGAGGTGACGATCAACTGGTTTTACGACGAGGACGACGAAGACATGTTGGAAGCGGGACAGGATTACGAATCCATTATTCATGTCCCTTTCAAGATGATGGAAGTTGCAGGATAGCAAATACCGTATCACCAGATACGCTTGTCCGGAGATGCATGTCTCCGGATAAAGTATTGTGTGGCTGCTGTTTTTGCCTGTGGCGTATGTTTCCGGCAATGCCGCAGGGCGGTACGGTATTCCGGTTTCCGGTATTTTCCCGTACAAAAAGTACGCCGTGATGCGATGGTGGCGGGCATTATGCTCACTGTGTCACGGATGCTCACTGAATATACATTTACAGTCGGGTATCTTCTTTTTGCGTTTCCCCTGAAAACAGGGGCGGGACGGTTTTCCCGCAACCGTCCTGTCTTAGTAGTTGTCCATCAATAAATGTATCATTTGTTTATTTCGTTTTTGGGTGAGCAGCAAGGGGTTTAAACCCCTTGTTACGGGGAGATGGGGATTTTTTCTCACCCCCAGCCCCTCTCCAAAATGGAGAGGGGGGAGAACCTGCCATACAGGAAGTACCTCACAATGAACGCTGATGGGAGAGGTTACAATCATAGAGGAAGCGTCTATGTCAAAGATAAATGATATATTTATTTATCGACAATTCCTTACCGTTCGGATATGGGGCGCTACCGGAAAGCGCCATGATAACAATTTTTCTTCTTCCGGTTTTTTGTCGAACATCAAATGTGTCCCCGACAGCGCCGTCAAACGTCAATGCGCTTCCAGCCAGTTGCAACCTGTGCCTGTTTCCACGGTCAGCGGGATGGAGATCGGGTAGGCGTTTTCCATTTCTTCCCGTACAATGGCTTTCACTTCTTCCGCTTCCGCTTTCGGGACGTCGAAAACCAACTCGTCGTGTACCTGCAGGATCATTTTCGATTGCAGCCCCCGCCGGATGAATATTTCACGTATCCGTATCATTGCCAGCTTGATGATGTCGGCTGCCGATCCCTGTATGGGCGCGTTGATGGCGATCCGTTCAGCCATGCCGCGCACAATGGCGTTTGCCGAATAGATGTCGGGCAGGTAACGGCGGCGTCCCATCAGCGTGGACACATAGCCCTGCATCCGCGCCTGTTCAATAGACCGGTTCATGTACTGCCGCACTCCCGGATAGGCGTCGAAATAGCCGGCGATGAGTTCCTGGGCTTCCGTGCGCGGTATGTCCAGTCGCTGCGACAGCCCGAATACCGATATGCCGTAAATGATGCCGAAATTGGCGGTTTTGGCTTTCCGACGCATGTCGACGGTTACTTCGGAAAGCGGTATGCCGTATATCTTGGCTGCGGTAGCCGCGTGGATATCTTCTTTGTTGCGAAAAGCGCCGATCATGTTTGCATCGCCGCTCATGTGCGCCATCAGGCGAAGCTCTATTTGCGAATAGTCAGCCGAAAACAGCAGATGATCGTCATTGTCCGGAATGAAGGCTTTCCGTATTTCCCGTCCCCGTTCTTCCCGGATGGGAATATTCTGGAGGTTCGGGTCGGTGGAAGTAAGCCGTCCGGTGGCGGTGACCGCCTGATTGAAGGAGGTGTGTATCCGTCCCGTCCGCGAATTGATCAGTTTGGGCAACGCTTCGACGTATGTGGTCAGCAGTTTTTTCAGTCCGCGATATTCCAGTATTTTGGATACGATGGGGTGTTTGTCGGTCATGCCGGAAAGCACTTCCTCGCCGGTGGAAAACTGTTTGGTTTTGGTGCGTCGCGTGCGGTCGCCGTTTTGGATGCCCAGATGCACGAACAGCACCTCCCCAAGCTGTTTGGGCGAAGCTATGTTGAAACGGCTGCCCGCCATCCGGTAAATCTCCTCTTCCAGTTTTTCGACCTCCGGCATCAGGCTTTGTCCCGATTCGGTCATTGCCGCAACGTCTATTTTTACCCCGGTTGCCTCTATGTCTGCCAGCACGTACACCAGCGGCATCTCCACCGTGAGGGCAAGTTCCTCCATGCCCGATTCCTTGAGCAGGGGTTCGAGCTTTAACTGCAACTGCAAGGCGACATCAGCGTCTTCGGCGGCATACTCCGCTATTTTTTCGAGCGGCACGTGCCGCATGGTTAACTGGTTTTTCCCGTTCCTGCCGATGAGCGTTTCGATTTCCACCGGCGCATAGTCGAGGTATTTCTCCGACAGGTAATTCAGGTTGTGCCGCTGTTCGGGCTGGATGAGGTAATGCGCCAGCATGGTGTCGAACAGGGTACCCTGCGTGTTGATCCCGTACTGCTTCAGTGCAAGGACGTCGAATTTCAGGTTTTGCCCGATCTTCCGGATGGCGGGGTTTTCAAACAGCGGTTTGAACTCATCGACGATTTGCTGCGCTTCCTCCCTGTCGGCGGGAAGGGGTACGTACCATGCCTGATGCGGCTGTACGGCAAAGGAGATGCCCACCAGTTCGTTGTTGAAGGTTTTCAGTCCGGTAGTTTCCGTATCGAAACAAAAACCGTCCTGCACCTGCAACAGTTCGACAAGCCGGCGGCGCTCTTCCGCATCGCCGACAATGCGGTAACGGTGTTCCACCGTGTCGATACGCTGATAGGCGTGCTGTTCGGGAGCGCCGGCAGGCGTCAGCGCATCGAAAAGACCCGGTTGATGCGGCGTGGCGGGGACGTCTTCCAGACGGCTCAGCAGCGTGCGGAAGTTAAACTCCTTGAACAACTCTTTCAACTTGGGTTTATCTACAGGCTTGACGGCAAAATCGTCTTCCGAAAAATCGACAGGCACATCGGTTCTGATGGTGACCAGCGTTTTGGACAACAGCAGCAGATCCCTGTTTGCCATGATCTTGTCCTTGTTGCTGCCCTTCACCCTGCCGATGTTTTCCAGCAGACATTCCACCGAACCGAACTCCTCGATCAGTTTTATCGCGCCCACTTCGCCGATTCCTTTCACCCCCGGAACATTGTCCGACTTGTCCCCCATGATTGCCAGCACCTCGATGAACTGTTGCGGGTATTTCACATGGTACCGTTCGCAGACTTTCGCCCTGTCGAGTATTTCGACTTCTTTTCCCGAACGGGCGGGTTTATACATGTAAATATGGTCGGTGACCACTTGTGCATAATCCTTGTCGGGCGTCATCATGTAAACGTCGAAGCCTTTGGCTGCGGCTTTTTGCGCAAGCGTGCAGAGAACGTCGTCGGCTTCGTAGTCCGGATGTTCCACCATGGGGATATGGTAGGCTTCGATGACTTCCTTGATGCGCGGAACGGATCTTTTGATTTCTTCGGGAGTCTCCTCCCGTTGCGCCTTGTATTGGGGATACATCTCGTGGCGGAAGGTAGGAGTGGGCGGATCGAAAACCACCGCAATATGGGTGGGTTTCTCCTTGTGCAGGACGTCTTCCAGCGTATTGACAAATCCGAAAATGGCGGAAGTATTGAAACCGGACGAATTGAACATCGGCGTGCGTATCAGTGCGTAATACGAACGATAGATGAGCGCATAGGCGTCCAGCAAAAACAGCTTTTTATGTGTCATGGCATGCATGAATGATGAGAACGCAAAAGTAGTGAAAAAAACCGTCATTGCATCATTTTTTATGAAGGTTTTGACATTTGAAACCGGAAAATGCCGGAATGGTTGCCGTCACAACACGGACAGGAGGGTTCGACAACGGAGCCGGTATTGCGGAAAACCCGGTTTCAGGCGAAAGTTCCCGCAACTTTGGGGAGAGTTCCCGCAACTTTGGGGAGGGTTCCCGCAACTTTTGGGAGGGTTCCCCCAACTTTGGGGAGAGTTCCCCCAACTTTGGGGAGAGTTCCCCCAACTTTGGGGAGAGTTCCCCCAACTTTGGGGACGGTTCCCCCAACTTTGGGGAGAGTTCCCCCAACTT
>JAISRX010000178.1 GCA_031273395.1 Bacteroidales bacterium
CCGTCCGTATGCCGGCATCGAAGCGTTCAACTTCTACATGCGGCAGGCGGAGGAATACTGGGCGCGCCTCAGCCTCTGCGAACAAGCCATGACCGCCATCATCATGTACCGCTACGGAAAGACGGACGTGGCGCAAAGCATCCTCCGTTCCCTGAAGGAAAAAGCGCAGCTGAGCGACGAAACGGGCATGTACTGGAGCAGCAACCGGCGCGGATACTTCTGGTACGAGTCGCCCGTTGAAGTGCAGACAATGATGATCGAGGCGTTCAGGGAAGCGGGAGACGACAGCCGGGCGGTGGAAGAAATGAAACTTTGGCTGCTGCGCAACAAGCAAACCACCGACTGGCAAACCTCCAAAGCCACCGTCGGCGCCATATACGCCCTGCTGGCGGACGAATACTCCCTGCTGGACGGCGCGGGACTGCCGGCAGACATCCGCATCGGGGGGAAGCCTCTGAAAAAAGCGGCGAGCGAACCGCTGAACCCCGAAGCAGGCACCGGCTATGTCAGCGCCACATGGCACGGGAAAGAAATAAGCAGCGCCATGGCTGACCTTGTGGTGGTCAATCCCAATCCGGGCGTGATGTGGGGCGCCATGTACTGGCAGTATTTTGAAGAGGCGGACAGGGTCGCTTCCTCCGCAGCGGGACTGAGCGTGGACAAGCAGTTGCTTGTACGGCAAGTCACGCGCAAAGGAAAAGTGTTGCTGCCCGTCAATCGACCGGAGGTGGGCGACGTGGTGACCGTCAGGTTGGAACTGCGCGCCGACCGCGATTTTGAATACGTGCACCTGAAGGACATGCGGGCGACGGCTTTTGAACCCGAAAATCCCGTGTCGGGCTACCGGAGGCAGGACGGACTGGAATACTACGAATGCTTCAAGGATGCATCGGTCAATTTCTTCATCCGGTACCTGCCCAAGGGGAGTTACGTGCTGGAATACGATTTGCGGGTGTGCCGCGCAGGCGATTTCTCCAACGGCATTGCTACCGTACAGTGCATGTATGCGCCGGAATTTGGCGCACACAGCAGAGGAATACGGATACGGTGCAGGGACGGACGCTAAAAGGAGGACGATGCAGTCCGCACATTTTCCCCATATTGAATTATTTTTGGGAAGTTCGTAAAGAATACATACTTTTGACGAATTGTTGTTTATGTAAACAAAGACTTATGTCATTGATCAATTCCGCTGTAAATATTTATTTTTCAGGAAGGTTAAGGAAGATGGAAACATTCGGGAAGCGTCCTTTTGAAGTGCAGGAAGCTATATGGCGCTCCCTGATCGAAAAGGCGAAAGGCACCGAATGGGGCAGGAAATACCGCTTCGATACCATCCGCAGCATTGAGGACTTTCAGCAGAGGATACCCCTGCAAACCTACGAGGATCTCAAGCCATACATTGACCGCGCGCGCAGCGGCGAAAAGAACGTACTCTGGCGCGGCGGCACGCACTGGTTTGCCAAATCGTCGGGTACCACCGGCAACAAAAGCAAATTCATTCCGGTGACCGCCGAAGCGCTGGCAGGATGTCATTACCGCGGCGGACGCGACGTACTTGCCGTTTACACGCGGCAGCATCCGCACACCGGCGTCTTTACCGGAAAAACGCTCACCCTGGGCGGAAGCCACAGGATAGACAATCCCGACAGCCGAACCTTCTACGGCGACCTCTCTGCCGTGATGATCGAAAACATGCCGCGATGGGCGAATTTCCTGAGAACGCCCCCCAAAGAGATCGCCCTCTGGAGCGATTTCGACAAAAAAGTGGAAAAGATCGCGGAGATCGCCGTAAGGCAGCAGGTGGTATCCTTCGCCGGAGTGCCGTCGTGGAACATGGTGCTGATGAAACGAATCCTTGCCTGCACCGGAAAAAACAACATGATGGAGATATGGCCCCGCATGGAACTGTTCATTCACGGAGGAATGAGTTTCCTGCCCTACAGGGAACAGTACCGGCATCTTTTCCCTTCGGACAGCATGCACTACTTGGAAACCTACAACGCTTCGGAAGGGTTTTTCGCATTGCAGGACGATCCACGAAGCGACGACATGCTGCTCATGCTGGACTACCATGTGTTTTTCGAATTTATTCCGCTCGACAGACTGGGCGAAGAACATCCGCCCGCGCTGACGGTCGACGAGGTGGAAACGGGAAAAAACTACGCCATCGTGATTTCCGCAAACAACGGACTGTGGCGCTATCTCATCGGCGACACCGTGGTGTTTACCTCCCTGTATCCCCATAAAATAAAAATCTCCGGACGAACGCGGCAGTTCATCAACGCATTCGGAGAAGAGGTGATCGTGGACAACGCCGAAAAAGCCCTTCAGGAAGCGTGCAGGGCTACCGGAGCCATCGTCTCGGAATACACCGCAGGACCCGTTTACATGGACTGCAAAACCAACGGCGCGCACCAGTGGATCATCGAATTTGACGCGCCGCCGGACAGTACCGAAAAATTTACCCGCGCGCTCGACGCCGCCCTCTGCTCGCTCAACTCCGACTACGAGGCAAAACGGGACAAAGACGTTACCCTGCGCATGCCCATCGTGCATGTGGCGCCGCAGGGAACTTTCTACAACTGGATGAAAAGCAGGGGAAAACTTGGCGGTCAGAACAAGGTGCCGCGCCTCTCCAACGATCGCCGCTACCTCGACGAAATACTCTCCGGAGAATCGGGAATTGAAAAAAGATAAGGACTTTTACTTCCCCACTATTCAGTCAATTCGGATTTAGCCTCTTTTGGCTCCGCCAATTTGATTTGCGCCGACAAACTTATCGGTAGCAGCAAGCATACCCTTAAATCCGCAAGCCAATTTTGGGTCAAGTGGACAAAATTTAGGCTGTTTTTGCCCCCATTCTTTCATGTGGACAAAATTTAGGTTGTCCGAATTTACTTCAAAAAAAGCATTAATGTTCAACAAAAGCGTCAAAAGAAAGGATTGTCTGTTAGGGTAATCCTTTTGATGCTTTCAGAGAACCCCATGCCTTAAAAACCCATGTGCATACGTTTGTTTGCCTTGACTGTATGCTTCCTTAATTTCGTCCGGATATAACCGTTCAAAATCCAAAAACTGACGGTGACAACAATGATATTTGTAGAATTGTTTGCCCTAATTTTTT
>JAISRX010000186.1 GCA_031273395.1 Bacteroidales bacterium
CGTTGTCTCCCTTTTATAATACCGGATTTAACGCTTTTACCGCATGAACATTTTGGACAATTCATATGTTATTATTTTTCTGCAAAGATACAAAAATATATTTAATTAGCAATGCCAAAAGCGGGAAGTAAAAAATACAGCCTACCATTTGTCCACTTGACAAAAATGAACATTTTTTAGCCTACCATTTGTCCATTACGCCAAGATTTAGCCCTTTCATCGAATACGTGACGAGCGTGTCAAAAAAACAGTTAATTTTGCGCCGGTTATTATAACAGGTAAATCAATTCAAGATGAAAAAGACAGTTTATTTTTTACTTTTTGCCGTTTTGTTGGCTTCATGCACGACAAGACAGGCGCCGATGAGCGGTAATCCCGTATTCGAGGGCTGGTATGCTGATCCGGAAGGCATTATCTACGACGATACTTACTGGATTTATCCCACGTGGAGCGACGTGTACGAGAAACAAACCTTTTTCGACTGTTTCTCGTCGAAGGATCTGGTCACGTGGACAAAACATTCTTCCATACTGGATACATCCGCTGTGAAATGGGCTGAAAAAGCCATGTGGGCTCCTTCGGTGATACGGAAGGACGGGAAATATTACCTGTTCTTCGGCGCAAACGACGTTCATGAAGGCGAAACGGGCGGCATAGGCGTTGCCGTGAGCGACCGTCCCGAAGGCAAGTACAGGGATTTGCTCGGCAAGCCGCTGATCGGCGAAATCGTCAACGGAGCGCAACCCATCGACCAGTTTGTTTTCAGGGACTACGATACGTATTACATGTATTACGGCGGGTGGGGACACTGCAACGTTGTGAAGCTGAACAATGACTTCACGGCGCTTGAGCCTTTCGACGACGGTGAAACGTACAGGGAAGTTACGCCGGAGGGTTATGTGGAAGGACCGTTCATGTTCAAGCGGAACGACAAATACTACTTCATGTGGAGCGAAGGCGGATGGGGCGGTCCCGATTATTCGGTCGCTTACGCGATAGCCGACTCCCCTTTCGGACCCTTCCGGCGCATAGACAGGATATTGCAGCAGGATGCCGCCGTTGCCACCGGCGCAGGGCATCATTCGGTGATACATGTTCCCGGTACCGAAGAATATTATATCGTTTATCACCGCCGTCCGCTGAACGACGGGATGCGCGACCATCGCGTTACCTGCATTGATAAAATGACCTTCGATGAGCAGGGATTGATCCGTCCCGTAAAGATTACTTTTGAAGGAGTACCGAAAAGAGAAATTGCAGGAACCGTCAAAAAATAATGATGACGTGATCACGTCATCACGAAAACCCGTCTTTTCCTCTACAGGACAACCTCCCGTGCAAGTAAATTTTTATTGCTTTCGGGCGGATGGTGATTCATTGACCGGGGGGGATTTTCATGCTGCCGAAAGTCCCGCACCTTATTTTTGTATCGGATAAGGTTGTTTGAGGGAGGGCATATCCGAGGCCACTATGATCTTCCTGCCGAAAATAAGCTTTTCCGCAATAATGCCTCCGCCATTTCTGCCTGTTTGATTTTTTAATGGGGACTTGCAATGACGGGACAGGAAAAGATCCCCGTCATGGACAGCTTCATTTTTTATTCCCTAATTCTATTATTTTTGTCGGTGGATAGTAATATTTTTATTATTTTTGCCCGCGTAAATTAAAACATCAAATATGGCATATTTATTTACTTCCGAATTTGTTTCGGAAGGACATCCGGACAAGGTAGCCGATCAGATTTCCGACGCACTGCTGGACGAGTTTTTGCGCCGCGATCCAGAGTCGAAGGTAGCATGCGAGACGCTGGTCACTACCGGATTAGTAGTTTTAGGCGGCGAAGTAAAAACGCGCGGTTATGTGGACGTACAGCAAGTGGCTCGCGATGTGATCGGCGAGATAGGGTACACCAAAGGCGAATATATGTTTGAAAGTCATTCCTGCGGAGTTATTTCAGCCATCCATGAACAGTCGCCCGACATCAACCAGGGAGTGGTACGTTCACGAGAGGAAGAACAGGGCGCTGGCGATCAGGGCATGATGTTTGGTTACGCCTGTCGCGAAACCGACGAATACATGCCGCTGTCGCTGCTGGTAGCGCGCCGTTTGCTCACCGCGCTGACGGAAATCAGACGGGTGGGCAAACAAATGACCTACCTGCGCCCCGACTCCAAATCTCAGGTAACGGTGGAATACGACGACAACGGGCAGCCCTTGCGGATACACACCATTGTGGTGTCCACCCAGCACGACGATTTTGACGGCGAAGAGAAAATGCTGTCCGTCATCCGCAAAGACGTGCAGGAAATACTGATTCCCCGCGTTATATCGGAACTTCCCGAAAGGCTGCAAAAACTTTTCGACCGGCAGTTTATTCTGCACGTCAATCCCACGGGAAAATTTGTGATCGGCGGACCTCACGGCGATACGGGACTGACCGGGCGTAAAATCATTGTGGATACCTACGGAGGGAAAGGAGCGCACGGCGGAGGCGCATTTTCAGGGAAAGACGCTTCAAAGGTGGACCGTTCGGCGGCTTATGCCACCCGCCACATTGCCAAAAACATTGTTGCGGCGGGTGTTGCCGACGAGGCGCTGGTACAGGTGGCTTATGCCATCGGAGTAGCCCGTCCCGTCGGTTTGTACGTCAATACCTACGGAACGGCGCACGTTGCCATATCCGACGGCGAAATAGCCCGGCGTATAGAAAAAATATTCGATATGCGACCGTACAGCATTGTAAAACGCTTCGGACTGAAAAATCCCATCTTCCGCGATACGGTGAAATACGGACATTTCGGCAACCAGCCCTACAAAAAAACTGTAGCGGTCGATTATGACGGGCTGACCGAAAAGGAAGTCGAATTTTTCGCATGGGAAAAACAGGACCAGGTCGACGCCATCAAAAAGGAATTTAACCTGTAAAAACGGTTATATTACTTGGAATGTCCGTGTCGGAGATGACGGCGCCGCCTAACCGACGTGCCGCGACACGCCGTCGGTGATTTTCCACGCGGGTTTGTCGGCTCACCAGTAAAACCCTGTGTTTAGGCATAAATATTAGCAAGTCTAAAGAGGAAAAAATTTATATCTGTCTCCGCTCAAAGCCATTCTAAAGGCTTTGATTTTAGCATTAAAAGATTCGGCGGAGGCATTGGTGGAACGATTTCCAAAGAAGTTGAGTATTTCGTCACAGTGTTCATAAACAGTGGCAGAGATGGTATTAAAAGATTTAAAATTCGAGTCGGTAACTTTGTTATACCACTTGGCTGATGAGCGCATGGCTGCGTCTTTACAGGTATTTTTATTATAACGGGTTCTACTTTGCTATAATTCACTAATTCAGCGTAATAAGCCAAAATGGTGCGATTTTGTAGCGATTAAATATATGCAATAATTTTTAGATATACTAACCTCGGTTGAAACATGAGAAATAATTTGTATCTTTGCAAAAAAACGCCATGGTACAGTTAAATATTAAACCGGAAGACAGGCAACTGATTTTAGAAGG
>JAISRX010000187.1 GCA_031273395.1 Bacteroidales bacterium
TTCTCTTTCGGCAGCATTTTTACCATTTGTTTGAAGATCGGCTGACCGACTAAATTTTTTGTGCTATCTTTGCCCATTGTTGTAAAATTGTGTTCGCAATTACAAAATTACAACTTTCGGGAGACCTGACAAGGGTCGCCCTTTTTCTTGAGGAATAATTTAGTCGGTCAGTAGTGTTTGATTGATGTAATTTTCGGCAGCATATTCCATATTTTTCCCTTTTGTGTGGTGTGCATTTGACTACGTCGATTTTCAATTCAAATTATCGCAGGCGTAAAAGTCCCGCAGTGCATCACCGTGTCGGAGCGAAGCGCAACCTACGAATAGGACAAGCTCTTATACGGCAAAGTCCTGCAGGGGACGACACTTTTATAATATCCCAAAATGTCCATTAGCCGTATCCCCCTCTGTTGAACTTCGATGGCATGGAATGTGTGAAGACAACTATGACCTCGAAGAGGTCTCATGTTGATAGAACGCATGTTGATGGTAAATTCGACCCCATCGGGGTCGCACGGCACGTATGGCGTCCCCGGTTCTATAAACATGCGACCCGTTGGGTCGGTCGGCGATGAGGGCAAAATATTCTACTGAACATTTTGGGATTAACCCCAAATCGTGAGTTGTTTGTCATTAATACCATCGACCATTATAACCGTCCATTTGTATGGCGTCTCCGTTTCTCAGTTGCCGGCGGAGTGTTTGCATCCGGTTGTCCAGTTTTTCCAGCCGGGACAATAATTTTTTTTCGGCGTCGGATGTCCGGATTACCCGACAAATACCGCCGTTTTTGATGACCAACCGTTGATCGACCATCAACGCCAAAATGGGATCATGGGTGGCTATCAACACGATTTTCTCTTTCTTCACCAGCAAATGCAAAGCCTTTTTGCGGTCAATACCCGCATTTTCAATCTCGTCGATCAATACAACAGGCGAAGTACTGAGAAAAGCGGTGTCGGCAATCATTAAAGCGCGCGACTGTCCGCCGGACAAACTCGTCAATGGCGCGTCGTCCGCAAACGGTTCGCCTGCCAGCGTGTTCGCCTGAAGGATCACATCGGCTGTCATTCGGTTAGCATCCCTGATAAACCGGCTCTCTGCGTGCATGCGAATAAACTCGCCTACGGTGGCGTCCATCACAAAGTTCATGTTTTGCGAAAGTTGCGCCACCAATTTATGTTCCGGTGAAAAACGGCGCTGCACATCGGGAATTGCCCCGTTGATGCGTATTTGCCGTCCGGTAGGCGTGTCGCCCTGCGCCATCCATTCAATATCAGCCAGCAGACGGCTCTTTCCCGAACCGGTGGCTCCTACAACACCGGTTACGCTACCTGCCCGCAGCGTCAGAGTGACGTCTTCCTTTTCTCCCGATTTATCCTGTCCTCCGATAATGGTAATGCTTTCAACGACCGTCCGCTGATCCGCATCCATCATCATTTTTTGTTTCTCCAGAAAATATTCCAGATGAACCAACAGTTGTTCATGACCGATACCTATGTCCTGCATCATTTCATCCGGAAGGCTGTACAGGTATTTATCCAGGGCTACTTTATGGTTCTCGGGAAGGATAATCCCATAATTGGAGAAAAACCCGATGATTTCGGGATGCCCGGTCACAATGTCCTGTATTTCCTTACGGCAGATTTCGGCAAACATATCAGCAACACATGCTTGTTTCCGACAATTCCTCCGGCAGATGCAGGTGTTGCATGTAAAGCCCTTCCAATTTCTTTTCCAACTCCATATAATTGGGTATCACCGCATCCAAATTCATGAAGATATATTTTCCCGAATGACTTGTTTCTTCCGGCAACACGCATCCGCCTCTGCGGAGCATGCTGCTGAAAGCCTCGCCGTGCAAAAAATCCAGCACAGGCTTGCAAACGTTCATCCCGGATTCCTTTACCAGACAAAAAAACAACCCCAGATCTTTTCCCTCTTCCATTTCCGGTACGGCTATTTTCTTGTTCGATGGAATATGCACGGCAGCGACGTCGGGCAGAAAATTGAAGCGCGTTTTGTCGGATGCGGCAGCGCCCAACCGCTTGATAATTTGTGAGAAATGTCTGATTTCACGGATATTTCCGGCATAGTGTACCACGCCTTCTTCCCCCATCAGAGAATAGAAAAAATAGAGCATCCCGAAAGATATTTTGTCGGCATGACCATGTACGGTGAGGCTTTTTTCAAAGGCGGGGTGCAACAATTGTTTCCACGACGTAATATCGGGAGCAGCGCTTCCGGCGGTCAAGTCCGTCACCACGCTCCATGTGATAAAGGACAGCGCGCCCAGATTGTGCCGTTCCATTCGCTTTTGCATTTCCTCCGGCATCGCCGCCAAACCTGCCGGAGAAGTAACGCCCCGGTAAATGCCGGTTTTGATGAATCGGTCGTAAAACCCCGTACGGAACAGGCGTTTTAAGTCCATCATGATGATGATATCCGGCAAATCGTTCTCGCTTGCGGCATTTTGAAACATTTGTTCTACCTCGTCATCATGCGTGTGAGACAACACGGGACAATAGACGGGCATTTTTCCGTTTGCACTGTTTTCTTCCGTAAAAGATTGAAATAGCTGCCGGAACGGAATTTTGAGCGGACACGGCATGGAAACAAACATATTGATGCTGTCCGGCATCAACAGCGGCGTTTTTTCAACGGAAGGAGTTATTCGGTACGTATTCATCTGTTTATTATCGGGTTAAAATTCATTTTTTTAAGGTTGCCCATCTGGTAATTGTCCCCTATTTTGGTTTCCCCCAGACAGTAGGAACACAAAGCCGCCGGCATGGAGAAACGCAGGCTGTAATTTTCCACCGTGGCTGTTTCGGGCGCGTCGTTCAGCAAACGGGACAGCTCGTACACGCCTTGCCCGGTGATGCCGTTAATGAACAGCAGCTTAGCCTTTGGGTTGGCTTGCAGTACGCGGAAGGCAAACACCTCGCGCTCCGCTTGCGACACAATATCGCTTTTCGTAATCACCACAATATCAGCCATGCGCAACATCGGACCAATCTTTCGCGGCGTTTCCATGCCCATCAGGTTGTCAATGACGCAAACCGCCCGCACATTCTTGATATGCGGCGAGCAGCGGTTGCACAATCCTGCGCTTTCGGTAAACAGGAAATCCAGCTGCTGTTGCATCCCCCAGCGCACCCCTTCCTGTATGTTGCTGATAAAAAAATGATCGGGACAAACATTGCCCGACAAACCTACCCTGACAGGCACATGGATCCTGTCAAACTGTTCCGCTTCGTTGGCATACAGGCAATCAAACTTAATAACGCCCGGATGCATACCATCCCGGCACAATTCACCGATTACTTTCAGCAAAACCGATGTTTTTCCCGACGACGGCGGTCCGGAAAATGTGATCAATTTCATTGATTTGTTTTATGTAACACATCAATCATTCAAAGATCGTGCCAATCACTACAAGTCGTTTATTTTAAATATATTGTATATAAACATGGATGCCTGCATGGATATTTTCCTACATTTCGGTAACTGTTTTCCTACATTTTGGTAACTTTTTTCTGCATTTTGCCGACCACACGAATTTGATGCGGGATACGGGAAGTTTTTTCTGCTTCATTGCAGGAAAAACGGGACTGATCCCGTTTTGACCTCCCGCACCATTGCGCATACCGTAATATAATATGTACACTGTCGGGAATTTCGCGCGAGTTCCCGACCCGCCTATGAGGAAAGCCTGTCAAAACTCCTTTCGCCCTGTATTTCTATCCTGTTTCCATGTCCCGTCATCAAATAGCACCCGTCTTCCGGTGCAGTGATGTAACCGATGATGGACAGATCCTGTCGTCCGACTATTTTTTCGTATTCGGCTACAGGCACGGTAAACAGCAGTTCGTAATCCTCCCCGCCGTTCAGAGCGGCGATCAGCGGTTCCGTGAAAAATTCGCCGGCTGTCCGTATGGTCTCCTCCGCAACAGGTATTTTATGGTGATGTATCTCGCAACCGACGTTCGACGCCGTACAAATCCGCATCAGATCGGACGCCAGACCGGCGGACACGTCAATCATCGCCGTCGGCACCATCCCCGCCGAGGCGAAAAAGTCCGATATATCCTTTCGCGCTGTTGGTTTCAGTTGTCTGCCAACCACATATTCGTAGCCGGTCAGCTGGGGCTGCATGCTGGCGTCCTCCTCAAACAGTTTTTTTTCGCGTTCCAGCACCTGCAATCCCAGATAGGCAGCGCCAAGATCGCCTGAAACACAGATCAAATCGCCTTTTTTTGCCGTATTCCGACAAGTAATTTTTTCCGGCAAAACCTCCCCGATCGCCGTCACATTAATGTAAAATCCCGTAATGGAAGGAGAGGTATCCCCTCCCACCAAGTCCAGATGATACTGATCGCAGGCGTGTTGCAGTCCGAGATAGAGCAGTTCCAGCGACTCTACCGAAAATTTTGCCGATACGGCGATGGATACCAGCAACTGACGGGGAATGGCGTTCATGGCATACAAATCGGAAATGGCGACCACCGCCGCCTTGTAGCCCAGATGCTGCATCGGCGTATAGGTCAGATCGAAATGGACGCCTTCCGCCAAAGTGTCCGTTGCCGCCACAAGCGTGGCGTTGCCGTATCCGAGAACAGCGGCGTCATCTCCGATCCCTTTGAGGGTGGATGGTTGAGAGGTTTTGATCCCGGCGGCAAGATGACGGATCAAACCGGATTTTCCTAAACCGGATAGAGGTGTTGACATGGTAAACTATCTGTCTGATGTGCGGACAAAGATAAGAAATTTTCATTTTTGGAAGAAAATAACCCCTTTGTTTTATTATTATATCATGGATATTAGTACTGAAATAAAAATTTAAAGGCATGTATATATCTTAATATCAAACATATAGAGTTTTCATCAAATAAAAATAAAAAAAATATTTACATTTTTGTTGTGTGGATCATATAAATTATCTAACTTTGTCCCCAATATTTTATTTCGCGAGAGATGTGCGGATGTTTCTCGGCGGACGAAGATATAAAAGCGTACGTGGTTAAAGATCGACGGTGAACCTGCAAACATACATATATGAGCATCTTGGAGATGAGCGGGAAGTATTGAAAGAACTTTATCGCCGGACGCATTTGCACACCGTGTATCCGGAAATGGTATCAGGGCATGAACAAGGCAGGTTGCTCGGCATGTTCAGCCGAATGATACATCCCGAACGGATACTTGAGATAGGCACATTCACCGGTTATTCGGCGATTTGTCTGGCAGAGGGGTTGACACCCGAAGGGAAATTGCACACCATTGAGCAAAACGATGAGTTGACCGAATTGGCTGCCTTGTTTTTTAAGGAAGCCGGTTTATCGGATAAAATTATTCAATACACGGGCGATGCCCTTGAAATCATACCGGAATTGAATATCTGTTTCGATCTTGTATTTATTGACGCCTCAAAAAAACATTATTTGGATTATTACCGGGTAGTGTTTGATAAGGTAAAAAAAGGCGGTTATATTTTGATAGATAATATTTTGTGGTATAATAAAATATTCGATTCAAAGATTCGGGATGTAACCACCGAAAAGTTAAGAGAGTTTAATATGTTTGTAAGTAAAGATGTTCGGGTAGAAAGAGCCATTGTACGTAATAGAGACGGCATGTTTGTTTTGCAAAAAAAATGAACAATTTGTGTTTGCAGTCGTTTATATTAAAAATATTGTATTTTAAACACCATAAATTTAATCTTGTTTTATAGTTAAAATCTTATTTAATAACCTCAATAAAAATGTTAGAATATGCCTAATTATTCGATTAAAGATCTTGAAAACCTGACAGGTATTCAAGCTCACACAATAAGGATTTGGGAGCAGCGGTACAAACTTCTTGCCCCAAGACGTACGCCGACGAATATCCGTGTTTACGCGGATAAGGATCTTCGCAAGTTACTCAGTGTTGCTCTTCTGAACAACAATGGGCTGAAAATATCGAAGATCGCCAATCTGACGGATGCCGATATTACCAATGCGGTACTCAAACTGACGGAAAGCAGCGACAGCAGTTTGGAAAATTACATCGATACGCTTAAGTTGATCATGATTGAGATGAACGAAAGCAAATTTGAAAAATTGTTCGGTCATCTGGTGCTGCAATTAGGGTTTGAAGAAGCCATCATGAAAGTGTTTGTTCCTTTCTTCACAAGGTTGACCTATCTGTGGCAAACGGAATCCGTTTCGCTGTCGCAGATATATTTTATCTCGGCACTGTATAAACAAAAATTGTATGTTGCACTCGACGGTCTGGCTCCGGCAAATGCGACGCAGAGAACCTTCGTCTTCTTCCTTCCCAAAACGGAATGGTCGGACAACGGATTGCTTTTCAGCAATTACGTAGCAAGAAAACGTGGTTTCCAAACCATCTTTTTGGGAGGCGACTTATCGGCAGACGAAGTCATTGACGTTGTGCAAAAAAATCCGGACAGTTATTTTGTATCGGTAGCTACATTGGCAAAAATCGATGTAACGGCTTATTACAAAAAAATACTCTCCGCCTGCAACGACGGACAACGCCTTTTGGTTACCGGCAATCAGGCAGAATTGATCAAAATATCCGATCCGCATCTTGTCTTCGTGGAAGATCTGGTTGAATATAAGAATTTTCTGGAAACCCTGTAATCGCACGGTATTACCGTTTATTGATCCTCAACCGTCCTGCCGGCATTATTGCCGGCAGGGTGGTTGTTGTCGTATTTTCGCAACACACACGTCATGCCGGAGAAAATTCATTATAGAGGGAGCATGTTGCTGATCCTCTCCGTTTTGTGCGGATATATGTCGGCGCGTCCCGTCTGGGTGAGTTTGTATAACAATTTGCAGGTGCAAACGGTGGTCGTGAGTGCATACAAGGGCGAGTTGAGCGTATCGGGCGACGGATTGCAGGAGTTTGTCATCAGCAGGGGACAGGCTGTCCACGTTGCGCTGCACGGAGAAAAAATCATCGTCAGCAGCACAAAAGGCGTGGTAGGCGCGTTCAACAAGCTGAATATCACAGGCGCGGACGCCGCCTCTGTGGTGCGCCTGCGACCATTGCAGCCACTCGCGGAACCCCGCAATTATGAGGAATCCGTGTACATGTATGCCGATATGGGACGCATCAGGATGATCAACCAGATAGATGAAAAACAATATCTTGCGGGAGTGATTGAAGCGGAAACAGGCAGCGGGAGAACTCCTGAGTTCTACAAGGCAACGGCGGTTATTGCCCGTACTTACCTCTACGGACATGCCGACCGCCATGTTTCGGAAAATTTTCACCTGTGCGACGAAACCCACTGTCAGGCTTACAAGGGAAAATGCCGTCATGCTCCGATACCGGTAGCCGTTGAAGCCACCGGAAATATCATTCTCACCGATAAAAATTTACATCCCATATCTGCCACGTATCATGCAAATTGCGGCGGGGAAACCGAATCGGCAAAAAATGCATGGCAAACAGACATGCCGTACCTGATCCCCGTTACCGATCCCTATTGTACGTCTCAGCCGAGTGCCCGCTGGACAAAAAGCATTGCGATAGACGACTGGATCAGCTATCTGGTGAAAAACGGATTTGTGCCTAACCCCAACACGGTCACCGATTTTAACTTGAAACAGTCCTCACGTAAACCCGATTACAAGGTAAATGATTTCGTTTTGCCGGTGAAGCAAATCAGGAACGACTGGAACCTGCGTTCCACTTTTTTCAGCATATCGGTGGAAAACGGAACGGTGGTGCTGGACGGAAAAGGTTACGGGCATGGCGTGGGATTTTGTCAGGAAGGCGCCATGGAAATGGGCAGGAGAGGATATAAATATGATGCAATCATCCGGTTCTATTACAAGAATGTACTCCTGACGCCTGTTTCCGAAGCACATATCTCGGTGCCGGGATTTGAATAACACTGTAATAATTTGATTGTGACCAGAATAGGTATTCTTTCCGATACGCATGGTTGGGTGGAGCCGAAACTGTTTGACTTTTTTGCTTCGTGCGACATGTTGTTTCATGCCGGCGACCTCGGCAATATCGCCACTGCCGACGCATTGTCGGCTTTCAAACCGTTGGTGGCGGTACACGGAAATATCGACGGACAGGATGTTCGTGCCGTTTACCCGGAGACACAGCGGATGGCATGTGAAAAAGTCGGAATACTGATGACGCATATCGGCGGCTATCCCGGACGGTACGACCGAAAAATATACCCCATGCTGCGCTCAAATCCACCGAAAATGTTCATTGCGGGACATTCGCACATTCTCAAGGTAATGTTTGACCGATCTCTGAACCTGTTACACATCAATCCCGGTGCTATGGGCAATCACGGGTTGCATCATGTAAAAACCGCTGTCCGTCTTGTCATCGACAACGACAGAATGAAAGACCTGGAAATACTGGAACTGCCGAGAAATACCCGTCAAACTGTTCCCGGCGATTGCTGACCGTCGTGCCATACGAAACAACCGTCAAAAATTTTGTCCGCCTTTGCGGGAATTTGTTTAAAAATTCCATAAACACTTGATCCGCTGCCCGACATGGAGGCGTAAACAGCGCCTGCTTCGTACATTTTGTCTTTTATTCGCCCTATTTCCGGGTGTCCGGAAAACACGGAAGGTTCAAAAGCGTTGTCGATGTGGCGCGACCATTCCGTTACCGGCAACTTCAGCAGATCGGGCAGGTGAGCCGGCGGTAACTTGGGCGTCACCGATGAATATGCCTCGGCGGTGCTTACAAACACGGGCGGTTTTACCAGCAGAAGACGATAGCCTGCCAGCGAGAGTTCAACAGGCTGCAAAATATCGCCTTTTCCCGTGCCCCAGGCGGGCTTGCGCTGCATGAAAAACGCACAGTCGCTGCCCAACCGGCGGGCATATTCCGTCAGTTCCGCGTCGGATATCCGCAAACGGCACAAGCGGTTCAACGCCTGCAAGGTGTACGCCCCGTCGGATGATCCTCCGCCCAATCCCGCCCCGACGGGTATGCGCTTGTGCAACCGGATGCTTACCGGAGGCAGTTCATATACGGATTCCAGTAGCCGGCAGGCACGGTAGCATAAATTATTTTCCGGACGTTCTTTTTCCAGTTCCATGCCGCGACATTCCACTACGCACTTCTCTTTCGATCCGGAAAGTGTGATTTCCAGAGTATCGGACAGGGAAACCGGATAAAATACGGTTTCGATGTTGTGAAACCCGTCGGGACGTTTTCCCGTGACCCACAACCCAATATTGATTTTCGCATTCGGATAAACGATCATTGCCGGCAAAGATAGCATTTTTCCTTAAATCCGCAAGCCAATTATTTTGAGAATAGAGAAATATTTTGAGACAGGTTTGGGACTCAAATTTTGCGAAAGGCGGACTTGATTTTCAATTTTGGAAGAAAATTAGCTGTTTTCCCGTCCGCGATTTTTCCGAAACGGCATATCATGTCCTGACAGCATATGGTTACAAAATACAATCCTGCCTGCGAATAATCGTATCCTTTCAGGCGGATGCTGCTGCGATGATATCGGCTCTCAATAATTCCGATTTTATTTCTATGGATTTGTTTTGCAAATAACATATTATTGATTATAAATAGATTGCGATGACAATGGATTTGTTTTGCAAATAAAACTCTCTATCCATAGCAGGGAATACAGGTCGCATATTTCCTTTCTATCTCCCTATCTACCACATTCTTTGTCCCATCACTTTTCAAGCAACTAATTTTTCTAAAATTTCCGGCTGATAACGCTGGTTCCACATAATAATGTCAGAGCCTTTGCTTTCAAGGGCGCCAATATATTCATGTCTTAATTCTTTTTCCACATCATTGATAATTGCTAATCCTTTTACTTCTTTACCTGATATTTTTTCTCTTGCATTTTTAATATCCTCCCAACCAAACAAAAAATTAACAACATTAATTTTGTTTAAAGAATTGAAAGACTTAATAACAATTTCTTTTTGTCGCCCTGCTATTTGAAAATCAAATGAAAATTCAAATCCTGTATTTCCCTTGGCAATAAACTGCGGCGTGTATATGATATTCCGTTCATCAAAGAAATTTCTTACATCTTCTTTAAATAAAGACGACACTGTATGTTTTGCCATCATAGCCATATCGGATATTTCTGATATGGC
>JAISRX010000229.1 GCA_031273395.1 Bacteroidales bacterium
CAAATAAAAATCTGAAAACTTATTCTTTTATCAATATAATAATTTAATTAAATAATAGTATGAATACATTATCAAAAACCAAAAATCGAAAGAAGTCGTCGTTGCAAAAACGATGCATCGTTTGCGCGGGCATTTTTCTGTGCCTGTTTTCATGCAACGATAAAAACGAGACCGGCGCTACCGCCGAAGATGCGCCGCCCTACGATCCGAACCAGCCGGTTGAATTAACGCGGTTTTATCCGGATTCAGGGGGAATGGCGACCAAAATTATTCTCGAAGGGAATAATTTTGGCAATGATCCCGAAAAAATCAGGGTGTACTACAACAGAAAACGGGCGGCTGTTGTCAAGGTGGCGGGAGATCTGCTCTATGCCATCACGCCGCGACAGCCGGGAGACACCTGTGTGATTTCTGTGGCAATAGGAACGGATTCGATCAGTTATCCCGAAACATTCGAATATACGACAGAGATAGGAGTTTCCACTGTAACCGGACAAAAGGGCAGTACAGAACACAAGGAAGGGACGCTTAACGAAGCCAGGTTTGTATATCCGCAGCATGTTGCGGTGGACCCCGACGGTAACGTCTATGTTGCCGTTGAGGGACAGGGATTGTGGCTGGTGAGCGAGGAAAAAAACACGGTGATGAAGCTGATAGCAAACACCACTACCTATAATGCGCCCACCCTTGACCTAAGCACCGGCAGGCATATTCTGCTTCCCCAAAACAATCCGAACACGTATCTCCGGATCAGTATCGACGACGCTTTTTCCATCCGTACCTACAACCCCCAGCGCGTGCCTAATCCGGAAAAAGGCATCAACTCGTGGAACAACAACTTCAAACACCAGTTTGCTTCATGTCGGGTGGACTCAATGATTTACTTCGGCTCCCGTACCGATTCGTACGTTGTACAGATTAATCCGAACACCAAGGAAATGAAGCCGGTATTCGATCTGCGGACAGTTAACGGCGTAAATTACCAGTCCAATTATTTTGCCATGTTTCATCCCATAGACCACCACATGCTGTATCTGTCGGTGAGAAACCTGCATTCCATTTGTACCTACAACATCCTTACCGGCGAATTTGCACATTATGCCGGAACATATAATTCGTTGGGTCATGTCGATGGCGACCGTTTAACGGCTAAGTTCAACGAACCGTGTCAGGTGGACTTTGACCAGGACGGCAACATGTATGTGGCAGACAAGAACAATCACTGCATCCGGAAAATCAATCCTGATGGAGTAGTAACAACGGTGGTGGGCATTCCGGGAGTGTCAGGCTATCTGGACGGCACCCGCGACAACGCCATGTTCAACACCCCGTGGGGAGTGGCGGTAGCCAAGGATGGTTCCGTATATGTATCCGACCGCAGTAACAATACCTTGAGAAAATTATCCATTCAATAAAAATTTATTACCATGAATAAACGAATATTATTAT
Organism: Bacteroidales bacterium; assembly: GCA_031273395.1. Taxonomy (GTDB): domain Bacteria; phylum Bacteroidota; class Bacteroidia; order Bacteroidales; family UBA4181; genus JAIRLS01. The sequence continues at coordinate 1,450 of JAISRX010000229.1, forward strand.
TGCTGTCCATTTTATTTTTGAACTGTGCCGCATCCATGGCACAAAGTTTCACCGTTAGCGGAGTTGTCAGGGACGAAACTCAGGAAACCCTTCCCGGAGTAAGCATCTATCTCAAAGACAAGGTTGGCATTGGAACCGTTACCGATATTGACGGGAAATTTTCCATCAAAACCTCCAGGGGAGACGTGATCGTCTTTACTTTCGTCGGCTACGAATCCTTTGAACACTACGTGGAGAAGGAAGAAAGCGATCTTCAGGTAAGTATAAAGCCGTCAGCCACCATGCTGGAAGAAGCCGTGATCACCGGTATGGGCACTTCGCAGAGAAAAATAAGTCTGGTGGGCGCCGTTACTACCGTTGACGTCAAAAGCCTGCAAACTCCGGGCGTTTCCATCAACAACATGCTCGGCGGACGTGTTGCGGGCATCATTTCCATGCAAACCAGCGGCGAGCCGGGCGATGACATTTCCGAATTTTGGGTGCGCGGCATCGGCACATTCGGCGCCAATGCAAGCGCATTAGTGTTGATAGACGGTCTGGAAGGCGACCTTAGCCAGATAGACCCCGCCGACGTGGCAAGTTTTTCGATACTGAAAGACGCTTCGGCAACTGCGGTCTATGGCGTGCGCGGCGCCAACGGCGTAGTGCTGGTAACCACCAAACGCGGCGAAGAAGGCAAACTGCAGATTTCGGGAAGAGCCAACTACACCATCTCGCATTTGACGCGGCTGCCGGAATACATAGGCGCACGCGACTATGCGCTGCTGGCAAACGAAGCAAGAGTGGTCAGAGGCGACATGCCGATATATTCCGATCTGGAACTGACGCTGCTCAACCGCCATTTAGACCCCGATCTGTATCCGGATGTCGACTGGCAGTCCGAAACACTGAAAAGCACCTCCTTCAAGCAAAGCTATTATGCAAGCATCCGCGGCGGCGGGAAAGTTGCCCGTTATTTTGTCAGTCTGGGGCTTTCGGACGAACCCGCCGCATACAGGCAGGCTGCCGACTCCGATTACAGCGCCAAGGTAGGCTACAACAAATACACCTTCCGAAGCAATGTCGATATCGACCTGACGGCAAGCACCAACCTTTATTTCGGTACGGAAGGCTTTTATTCCAAAAACACCCAGCCGGGCATGGCAAGTACCGATTATCTGTGGCAGGCACAGGCGCTGCTGACGCCTCTGACCATTCCGCTGGTCTATTCCACGGGAGAGATTCCGGCGTATGGTACGGGCGGCAACCAGTATTCGCCCTACGTCATGCTCAATCATACGGGGCTGCGAACAGGCGAAGAAAGCAACCTGCAGGCAACCCTGGCTTTGAAACAGGATTTTTCGTCGCTCATCAAAGGGTTGAAGTTGAGAGTGCAGGGCGCCTATACCTCCACCACCTATTTTAACGAACAACGCTATGTGCTGCCCGACATGTATTTTGCGGAAGGCAGAAACCTGGACGGATCGCTGAAGCTGACAAAACGGATCAACGCGCAACAAACCCAGTACGGTTACAGTCAGGATCAGTTCCGGAAGTTTTTTCTGGAATCGACCATGAATTACGAAACCATCATACATACCGATCACCGTATTTCGGCTTTGCTATATTACTATATCAGCGATCAGAAAAAGGTGACCGACGTGGGCAAATACAGCGCCTTCCTGCCCAACAGTCTGGCGGCGCTTCCCATCAGGTATCAGGGCGTTTCCGGAAGGATCACCTACGGGTTTCGCGACACCTACATGGCAGACCTGAATTTCGGGTACACCGGTTCGGAGAATTTCCAGCCCGGCACCCAGTATGGCTTCTTTCCTTCGGTTGCCGCAGGGTGGGTACCCACTCAATATGAATGGGTGAAAAACAATTTGAAATGGTTGAGTTTCCTCAAATTCAGGTATTCGTACGGCAACGTGGGGAATGACCGTATCAGCGGCGACCGGCGTTTTGCCTATCTCACCTCCTTCACTACCTCGGGGGCTGCATGGGGAGGACAGTCGGGACTTACCGAAAGTATGGTGGGAGCCGATAACCTCGAATGGGAAAAAGCTATCAAAAGCGATTTGGGTATCGAAGTGCAACTGTTCGATCAGAAAGTGGCTGCCACCGTCGATTTCTTTAACGACCGGCGCGACGGCATCTTCCAGCAACGCACACAGGTGCCTGCATACATCGGCGCCGTAAACATGCCATACGGAAACGTGGGGAAAATGAGAAGCTACGGCTCCGACGGCAACATCTCCTTTTCGCAGCCGATCAACAAGGACATGTCGTTCACGCTCAGAGGCAATTTCACCTATTCGCTGAATGAAATCCAAAATTGGGAACAGGCGGAGCAACGGTACGACTACCAGCTTTATACCGGGTGGCCCAACGGCGTTACCAGAGGCTTCAAGTCGCTTGGACTGTTCCGCGATGAAGACGACGTCGCCGCAAGCGCCACACAGTTTGGCGCCGTGCTTCCGGGCGACATCAAGTACAGGGATGTAAATGCCGACGGAGTAATCAACGATTACGACAAAATACCGCTGTCGCTGAGCAACAACTATCCTTCGCTGATGTATGGTTTTGGCGGAGAGTTTAATTATAAAAAATTCTCGATAGGCGTTTTGTTTAAAGGCACCGGCAAAACCGACTATTACAGGGTGGCAATCCACGATTCCCGACTGGGCGGTTCCACCGGCGTAGGATATGTGCCGTTTCACTACGGAGAAACAGGCAATGTGCTGACCGTCGCAGCCGACCAGAGCAACCGCTGGACGCCGGCGTCCTACTCGGGCACCCAGGCTACCGAAAACCCCAACGCCATCTTCCCGAGACTCACCTACGGCACCAACACCAACAATTCGCAGCTGTCCGACTTCTGGAAAGGAAACGCCCAGTACCTCAAACTGCAGGAAATAACCCTATCATACACCTTGGACATGAAATCGCTGCACGGTATCGGCATTTCGTCCATTGTACTCCAATTGGTGGGAACCAACCTGTACACGTGGGACAGCGTAGGAATTTTCCATCCCGAACAGGCATGGAGAAACGGAGTGATCTATCCTACCCCTGCACAATATACACTCCAGTTATATATCAATTTGTAATCAATCATATCAATCTGTAAAAAATAAAGAACATGAAAACATCAAGTTTGAAAACATATATTATTGTTCCGGTTATTGGCTTTATGGCGATCTTCGGATCGTGCCGCGATTTCCTGGACATCAGCGACTATACCAGAGATATGCTCACCTACGACTCCATATTCGCCAGTAAGGAAAATATGGAAAATTATCTCTGGGGAGCAGCCAATCAATTGCCCGACGAAGCTTCTTTCTGGGGAAATAGTTACATCGGGGCAGGAAGCAGTTGCTTTCCCGGACTTGCCTGTTCCGACGAATCGTTTATCCAGTGGATTTCGGCTGGGTGGCAAACGGGACAGCTGATACAGGGAAGCATCAATGCCGACAATTTTGAAGGCACCACCATGAATTTCTGGACAAAAATGTACAGGATCATCCGAAAAATGAACCTGATCATTGCCAATATAGACAAATGTCCGCTGCTGGCGCTGGAACGGAACGAAATGCTCGGTTATGCATGGTTTATCCGCGCGTATGCCTACTGGCACATCCTGACGGTACACGGTCCCGTAGTGCTGGTAGGCGACCAGGTTTATGAAACCAACATGACGCCCGATTACTATATCACCGAAAGAGCCACCTACGACGAATCGGTCGAATACATCTGTTCGGAGATGGAGCGGGCGGCGCGTTTCATTCAGCCAAGAGTTACGGTTGCCCAGTTCGGACGTCCCACAAGAGGCGCCGTCTATGGACTGATAGCCAGAATACGCCTGCAGCACGCCAGCCCGCTCTACAATGGCGGCGGCGGAGCATCGGGAGTGGCAGGAAATTCGGCGCGGTCATATTTCGGCGACTGGACAAGAAAATCGGACGGCGCGCATTACGTCAATCAGGAATATTCCGAAAAACGGTGGGCGCTTGCTGCATACGCGGCAAAACGGGTGATGGACATGAACCTCTATTCGCTCCATAAAGTAGATGCGGACAACACCACCCCTGCGCTGCCGGCAGGCATGACCAACAAGCAAAATTTTCCCGACGGACCCGGTGGCATAGACCCCTATAAATCATACGCCGAAATGTTCAACGGGGAGGGCGTCGCCACCAACAATCCGGAATATGTGTGGGGGCGGATGAGCGCAACCGTCCGTAACTATACCCAGCACTCTTTCCCGAAAGAATTTGGCGGAGCAGGCGGAATGACGCTCCCGCAAAAGGTGGTGGATGCATACCGGCTGAGAGACGGAAGCGACGCCGTTGCTCCGGGAACAGCAGATTGCCCTTATGACGAAACGGGATTTCTAACCACCCGTCAGTCATTTTCCGGATACACCCTGGGAGGAGGAACCTACGGCGTTTACAACATGTATGTAAACAGGGAAGCGCGGTTTTATGCCTGCGTAGGCTTCAGCCAGTGTTTCTGGCCCATGCTTTCCACTACCGAAACAAATAAATACAATCAATATCTGGGATATGCCAGAGACGACAATGCGGGAAAATACCAGTCGGCAGGCAACGTGGAAGACTACACCACCACCGGATATGTTTGCAAAAAGTACATACATCCCGACGACGCCTGGAGCGGAACCAATGCCCAGCGTCTGAACAAACCCTTCGGAATTATCCGTTATGCCGAAATACTGCTGTCGTATGCCGAAGCGCTGAACAATCTGACGCAGCCGCAAACGGTTGTCGGCAGCGACAGTGTAGAATATACCTACACGCGCAACAAAACCGAAATGGCTAACGCTTTCAATCTGGTGAGATACCGAGCCGGATTGCCCGGATTAACCGATGAAGAACTGGATGACAAAGAAAAAATGTTCGCCGCCATAGAACGCGAAAGAATGATAGAACTCCTGCACGAAAACAGGAGATATTACGACATCAGGCGCTGGGGCGTTTATCTGGAGCGCGATTCGGAACCTATCGAGGGAATGGATGTGGAAGGCAGAAGAAGCGACGGCTCGTATTATCAGCGCACGCGGGTGGACAACCAGCGTGCAAGAAACAGAGTTACCGACAAAAAAATGATCTGGATGCCCATCGCAAGCGGCGAAATAAAAAAAGTACCCACCATTGTGCAAAACCCCGGATGGGAATAAAAAAGTATCATAAATATCAATCTTTAAATCGAAACAAAATGAAAATGCATATAAAATATATCTTAATGAGTGTTGCCCTGCTGGCAGCATCATGCAACACCAATGACAGATTCGGTGAAGAAATGTACAAAAAAGTGTTCAGCTTGATGGGCAACAGCGATAATATCTATGTTGCCACTCATTCTTTCGCAAACACCACCTCCCCCGGATTTGTATCCGTACTCTGCGGAGGCACCAATCCGATAGAGGAAGACATTACCGTCGAACTGGAGTACGACAGTGGGATCATCGACCGGTATAATTACCGTTATTTCGATCTGGACTCCGCCCGTTACGCAAAAAGGCTGGATACTGCACGGTACAAAATATTGTCTTTTACCGCTACCATGAAAGCGGGACAAGCGGATCCGTATGCTACCTTTCCGCTGGAAATATATACCGCAGGCATATCGCCCGACTCGGTGTATTTTATTCCCTTGCGCATCAAAAGCGTGAGCGGCAATTATGAAGTCAATCCCGATATGGTCAGCGTTATGTACCGTCCGTCTGTGGAAAACATGTATGCGCGAACACAGGTAGCCACCACCTACTCAATGCGCGGTACAAGAGGAACAGCCGAAATAACCGCCACCAAAACAATGTATCCGCTGACGGTAAATCAATCGCGGATTACCGTGGATAACCAAACAGGATTGACGGACAACATAGCCAACCTTGATCTGGTCAACAGATACGGAATAGTGCTTACCGTTGGCGACGGCAACCTTGTCAGCCTGTCGCCCTACAGCACCATTGAAGTAGAGACGCTTGGAGATGCAAAAGAAAACAGATACGAGGTGGTAGCCGGAGTCAGAACCTTTTATCTCCACTACCGATACCGGACACTGACAGCGCCTGCAACGGAATCAACACCGGCAACATACAGCGCCTGGACAGAAATTGAGGAAGTATTAAAAAGACAGAATTAATTTATCCGCGTCCGTTATTGCTTGTTTTTTGGCTAAAGTCCGTGTTTTCACAGGCTTTAGCCAAATTTATTTCCGGGACGCCGATGCAATTTTTCGGCTAATTCTTTTTTTGAGGCGCTATTGACTTCATCAAATGTTGGTTTATGTCCCGTTGGGGACAACGTCACGCATTACCACGGGTGTAGCGAAGCGCAACCTGCGGACAGCACAACCTCCCATAGGGCAAAGTCCCGCCCCGTTCGGCGTAGCAAGACGCTACGCCGAACAAATGGCACAAGTTCCATAGGGACGACAGGTGCATCACCGCAGGTGGAGCGAAGCGCAACCTGCGGACACGGATACCGCGCCCTGTACTGCAAGTCCCGCAGGGACGACACTTTATTAACCGTATGCTTTAGCTTACGGAAAGGACAGTCCCCATACACTCCCAGCCTGCGACAGTTTGAAACGTAAGTTCGGCACAGTCAAATGCACCCCACACAAAAGGGCAGCATATTGAATATGCTGCCAAAATTTACATCAATTTCGGAAATAAGCTGCTAATGGACAATTTGGGTTTATTCAACCCCGATGGGGTTGTGAGCGATTGGGCGTCGCTACCCCCAATCGCTTCGCTTCATTATCCGCTTCGCCAAGTTGGGGGTTATTCACATTGAAGACCTTCGATCTTTCTTTGCTTCGTCGGGTCATCCGCTGCTTGCGGAAGCTCCGAAATCGTATGACTACCTCATTCATTTGACGTTCCGTACCCGCTCGCCCTGCACCTTCCGGTTCGACCTGAGCGACGCCGGCAAACGCTGCTACTTCTGCCTCCGATGGGAAAACACCCGCGGCGAAAAAGGTCCGTGGAGCGAAATTATCAGCGCAGTCGTCCCGTAAAGGACGGGAACGGATGATCGTCCCGCAGCGACGCCATGCATGGCGTCGCCACAGGGCGAACAGGGGAAGGAGGCTTAAAAGTCGATGTCAACGCAAAGGACGCAAAGAAACCGCAAAGGACGCAAAGTTTATATCGCCGGCGCTGTTTCCTTTGCGAACTTTGCGAAAACTCTTTGCGCTCTTTGCGGTTAAAAAATGTCTCTTTTGAGCCGGTTTCCGCGTGGCGTGGCGCTAATGCCTTCTCCTTCTCAGGTACAGTACGCCGAGGATTAACGCCAGCGCGACGGCTGCCGCCTGCCAGAGCCTGCCGGCGGAAGGGGCGAAGGAAGGGGAGGGGCGGCTGCCGGCGTTTTCGCGTTTCAGCGCTATGGCGTTTCCGCTGCCGTCGGACGACCGTCGGACGTTTTGCAGTATTTTGCCATACGCCTCGCCGTTGTTGAGTTGGGCGGAAACGTAGCGGATGAGTTTTTCGTTGTCGCATACAAATTCGGTGCAGGCGGCGCCGTTTTGCTGTGTGCTTTGCGCGTGCAGGGCGGCGGTGGCGCTGATCTGCTCCTGCGTAGCCTTCCAGTAGCCGCGCCGGGCGCTTTCCAGCATTACGGCGGTGATGGACTGGTATGCTGCCGGATTGACGCGGTCGAAATATTCGCGAACGCCCAGCTGCTGTTTGTCCAGCACATAGAGGTCGAACAGGTCGTTGTAGAGTTCGCGGTCTATGGCGGAGGGGCGCATGACGTTCCAGCCGAAGATGTTGCGGAAGGTTTCCCCGAACATTTCGGCGGTGGTGGCTTCGCCCTGCATCCGCTCGCGGATAAACGCCGGATTGAGTATGGTGGCGCGGGTTTCAACGGCAACGGATTCCCGGAGGCGCTGCACCCGTTTGCTGTTGCGGTTGCGATAGTCGGCGGCGTAGGCTTCGGGTTCCTTCCCCGTAAGGGTTTTCACGGCAAGTGACATGCTTCCGGTAAATTCGTACACGTGGTCGAGCGAAAGAGGCCCCCATGTGTTGCTCTGGCGGGGCTGTACGAGGGCGTCCGTTTCGGCGAGGGCGGCGGCAAAGAGGTCTTTCTGCACACTGCCCCAGTGTTCCTCGTCGCCGTACATTGCTCCCATGTTGTTCAGGTAGCCGTCGACAAGTTCCTTTTCGCTTTCCCAGCGACCGGGGTTTTCGGTGTAGGAAAGCATCCCGGTGGCGTACCCGCTGTTGAGGGGTCCGAAGACGCGCATGACGGAGAGTTCGCGCGCCTTTTTTGGAGAAAGTCCTTTTTCGATCAGGTTTTTTTCCTGCAGGGCGGTTCCGGAAGCCACGTGGTTGACGGCTTCTCCGTCGTCGGCAAAGGTGGCAAGGCGGATGGCTTCGGTGAGCAGCTTGAGGCGCGACCCGGCGATGTCGCGCAGCTGACCGGATACCTGCACCACTACGTTGATGCGCGGGCGTCCCAGCTCGGCAGCCGGAACGAGGCGGAGATCCATCACGTGCCCCTGCCTGTCGCGCACCGGCTCCACTCCCAGCATCCAGAACGCCTGAGCGAGCGTGGCGCCTTCGGTGGCGATAAATTCGCCCGCCCAAAAGGTGTAGCTCACCTTGCGGGGATAGTTGCCGTGGGCGGCTTTGTACTGTTCCAGCGTTGATTCGGCAAGCCGTTTTCCTTCTTCCCATGCGCGGACGCCGGGCGTCATCTCTGCATTGACGCCGAACATGTTTCGACCGGTGGGCAGCACGTTGGGGTTCAGCACGGGATCGCCGCCGGGGGCGGGGAATACCGCTCCGCCGTTCAGGGCGTTGATCATCGTGGAGAGTTCGTTTTCGGTGGAGGCGATCAGCTGCTCGCGGTATTGCAGGGCTTCGCGCAGGTCGGGCGCCGCCCTGCCGGGGTCGGCGGGAGGATGACGCAGGACGGCGGCAAGCCTTCGCCGGGCTTCGGGCAGGTAGCGATGGGCAAGGAAATTGAAGTCCTGCAACTGTTCGGTGGATATTTTGCCGGCGTCCCTGTCCCTTTTTGCCGTGGCGTAAGCCAGCGGGTCGGCGGCTACAGCCAGCGCGGTGGTCAGCAGGTTGCGCGGGGAATAAGGCTCGCCAAGCACATAGTAAGCGCCCTGCATTTTTTCATTGGCAATTTCTTCGGCAAACATGTCGAGGCGTTCCATTTCCTGCCTTCCGTAAGGCGTGTCGAGGACGGAATCGAGGTCGAGGTCGCGGTGCAGTCCCAGCTTTACTGCTTCGCGCTTGACGCGAAGTTCCAGCGTCCTGTCGGCGGCGGTTTCATCCAGCGCCTTGTGGAGGTCGGCGAGCAGGTCGGCGTATTTTTGCCTCATGCCGCTTTCGGCGTACGGGGGGGTGAGGTGGGTGACCATCACGGCGTGTGTGCGCCGCTTGGCAATGATGGCTTCCCCGACGTTTCCGGTGGTGTAGAAATAGAAGTGGGGCAAATCGCCGACGAGCGCGTCCGCCCAGTCGTTTTGCGAGAGGGCGACGTTTTTTCCGGGGGTAAATTCAAGGTTTCCGTGCGTGCCGAAATGTATCAGGGCGTCGGCGCGAAATTCCCTGCGCGCATAGAGGTAAGGCGCCAGATAGCTGTGTGGCGGCGCCACGGGCACTCCGTGCACCAGCTTGAAGTCGTCGTCGCCGAGGGCGGGACGCGGCTGCGGGAAAAGCGCCACGTTGCCGAAGCGCACGCACGCCACCGCCAGCTGCTTTTCACCGCCTGCGTTGGTACGGGTCAACAGTTCGCCCGGCGCTTCGCCGTAGCGTTCGATTACTTCCGCATATTTTGCCGGAGCGAGGGTTTCGCGCGCCCAGCGGTCGTATTGCCCGGCGTCGATCCATACGGGACGGGCTTCGGCAAGATAGCGCTCCTGCGCGCCCTTCGCGTAGGAGCCAAGCACCACGCCGTCCCGGTATATCACTTCTTCAAAGGCTTCTTTGGTTTCGGGCAGCCCCGCGAGGTCGTATCCTTCCCGTTGCAGGCGTTGCAGGAAATTGTACAGCGAAGGAATCACCTCCATGCCGCTTGCCAGCAGCGCGTCCTTGCCCGGCGTTTTGAAATAGCAGACGGCTACCCGCTTTTTTCCGTTGGGCATGTCGCGCAGCGCCATATATTTATTAATGTGGCTGACGAAGGTGTTGATGCGTTCATCTTCGGGAACGTAGAGGTAGTAGCCGCCTTCCTGCATGTTTTGCGTTGCCACGACCAGAGGCGCTATTGCCCCGTCGATTTCCGGCACCACAATGCGGGTGGTCAGGGAAGGACCCGTGACGGGTTTTACGGGATCAAGCCATTCTTCGCGCGACTGCTGCATGAGGGGGTAGGGCGCAAACACCGGAATATTTTCCGCATGAAGCCAGTGCGCAAGCGAATCGTTCCCCAGCCGGCTCACCGGCAGATATACCACCGCATCGGGATGCAGCGTGCGAAGCATCTTCGCCCTCCCGTTCAGCCCGGAAAGGGGATAAACGTTAAAGCCGCTGCGGGCGAGCCGTGCTATGAGCGTATCCACATGTGCGCGGTTGCCCTCCACGGGGAAGCTCACCCCGGAGATGAGCGCCAGCGTTCGCCCGCCTTCTCGGTACAAGCCCTTCTCTTTCAGGTAAGCCGTGAGCATTTCGGGAGTGTCGAAGTATTTCCCGTTTTCGAGATGATAAAACATGTCGGAAGGCACCACCACAGGCGCTTCGCACTCGTCCGGCGCAAACAGGGTTTTCGTACTTATCCGGCGCAGGTAGCGCAAACCGTTCCGGTAGTTGTGCCTGCCGGGGTTGTTGAAATAGTCGCGGAGCGTGGCGTGCTGCTCTTCCGTAAGGTTTCTGTCCACGGTGGAGAAGCGGTTGGAGAGGTTCACGGTGAAAAATACGGTTCCCTTTTCGGCGGCGCGTTCCGTTTCCGCCGCCTGCTGCTCGGAGAGTTCAAGCCCGCGCGCGTAAAAAATCACCGCGTCGTAGTCTTCAAAATGATGCGCGTCTTCGGCAGGCGCGTTCGTGATGCGGATATAACGGCTGTCGTTGTTCAGGTAAATATCCGTTGCAACGGACTGAAAGGCGTTCACCACAAGTATGTCCGTTACCGGGAACAGGCAGCGGTAAGCGACAGCCGCCAACGCTGCCGCGAGAAGGATCCCCCCTGCCGTGCCGATTTTTTTCCTTGAAAGTTTCATGTGCGGTCTTTTTCAGTTTTTAAACCGGAGCAGCAGGCTTGCGTAGAAAGTCCGCCCGGGCGAAAGACTGAAATAATTCACGCCGTAGGGACGCCTGTCCGTTTTGTCGAAAATATTATTGACGCCGATACCCGGTTCGACGGTGAATTTTTGGAAACAGTCGATGGTGTGGCGGGTGTTGAGGTTCCACATCGCGTAGGCGGGCGCGGACTCGTCGTTGTAGGGAGTGTCGCCCGTTCCGGTGGTGAGGTGCGTTCGTTTTCCCTGTAGCCGCCCGTTCAGGTTGACGTTCAGGCGGTATTTGCCCCAGCCTTTCGTATAGTTGGCGTTCAGGTTTCCGGCGTGCCTGACGCTGCGTTCTATGTCCCGCCACAGGTTCGTGGCAATGTCCTTTGTCCGCGCGTCGGCATACACATAATTCCCGCCTGCCGAAAATCCGGAACCGATCAGCACGTTCAGGCTCACTTCAACGCCCTTCACGATAGCCTGATCGTCGTTGGCATATTTTTTCACCTGCCGCACCTTGTTGGCGTCGTCGCCTATCACGGGACGCGCTTCGTCTTTGACCGCCTGCTGTTCCTCCGCGGTCATGTCCGCCATGTTGGTGGTGCGGCTGTTGATCATGTCGCGCAGTTTATTGACGTATCCTGTGACGCCGGCGGAGAGCCGGTCGTTGTGGTATTCAAGGTTCAGGGAACCGTAGTGGTTTTTTTCGGCAACCAGTTTGCTGTTGCCCACGGTGAGCACGTTGGAGGAGGCGCCTCCGCGCGTGGAGAACGAATAATAGTAGAGTTCGTTGATTCCCGGCGCGCGGAATCCGGCGGAATACTGGGCGCGCATGTTGAAATGCGCCGTGCGGTACATCAGCGACAGCTTTGGCGCGAAATTGCTTCCGGCATTGGCATGACCGGTGTAGCGCACGCCGACTACCGCCTGAAAATATTTCAGGAAGGAGATTTCTTCCTGCCCGTAAACGGCAATGGTGGCGACGGATTCGTCCGTGTAGGCGTCGGGGCGCAAAAGGGACTCGCTGATGTATTCTGCCCCAAAAACGGTCTGCGTGTTTTCGGTGAACCGGAACAGGCTTTTCAGATGGGCATTGAGGTATTCCTGTTCTTTCACCACCGACACGTCTCCGGGCTTGTAATTGCCCGATTCCTTGAAGTAATCGTAGCGCGTGTCATATTTGTCGTACCGCACGTCGAGCCGGATGTCCGACCGGTCGTTCGGCTGGTAACTGCTGCCGGCTCCCACGTTGTACGAACCGTATCCCAAATTGTAGCTGTACCCTTCCGGCGGGCGTTCCACCGTCCGGTCGTAGTAGCCGCCTTCCGCGTAGAAGGAGAGCGCCTGCACCGGGGCGACGGTGAACCGCTGGTTGAAAACGTTGGCTTTGAAATGGTCGGAGGAGGGCGTCCATGCTTCCTTGCCGTCCGCGTCAAAATGGTTCAGCTGCCAGCCGTCCGACTGCTGATAGGTATAAGCGGTGTACGAGCCGAACTTGGCTGTGGTAACGTCCACGTTGGCTCCCTGCGTGATTTGCCCGTACTCCTCCACCTTGGTGTTTGAGGTGACGGTCAGCAGGTTTTCCGGCTCGGCGGTAATGATGTTGATGACCCCGGCAATGGCGTCGCTCCCGTACAGGGCGGAACCGGCGCCTTTCAGTATCTCGATGCGCTGTACGCGGTTCATGTCGATGCGCGACAAATCGACGTTGTACTCGGTGTCGCCCGTCAGTTTTTTGCCGTTGACAAGTATCAGTACGTACTTGTTGGTCAATCCGTTCATCACCAGGTTGGAGCCTCTGGCGTTGTTGGAAAACGACAGCGAAGGCGCCAGCGCGGTCATCGCTTGCTGAAAGTCGGCAATCCCTGCCTTTTTGAGGTCGTTTGCCGTGATGACGTCCACCGGCACGGGCGTATCTTTCAGCTTGTGAAGCGTTCCGGTTCCCGTCACCACTACCTGTTCCAGCATCACGGTCTTTTCGTCGCTCCCTTCCTCCTGAGCATATACTGCCGTCATCATGCCGCCTCCCAAAAGGAGCGTTAAATACAGCTTATTCAAACATTTAAAATTCATCTTCATTAAGATATTACTATTATATTAAAACGTGTTATCGGCTGCAAAAGTAATTGTTTTTAAATAATGACGAAAAGAAAAAATTCCTCATAATGCCCCGCACCTTCCCACAGGCATAAAATTGTTTTACAATATAATGATTGTCAATTAATAAAACCGATTCATTAAAATTTGTTAAATCTTGTATTCGGGCAAGTATTCATTTGGAACGGGCTATCAGGGCGAAGCGCCGCCGGCAGAGTTGCTACAGGCAAAAAAAGCGTTGTAACTGGGGATGATTCCCGTGTGGAACAAATAGCGCCGCTCAGTCGCGCTTTTTTTGCGCCCCGCTTTTTTAGGAATGAAAAATAAAAAAGCTATAACGGTTGTGCCTGTCCCGTTCGGGACAAAATGTTGGTAGAACCGTCATGCTTCCATCCTCTCTCACACAGCACCCCTGTCGGGGTGCAACCGGAGAACCGACATCCGGTTTCTACCAACATATTGTGCCTGACGGCACAATGCCGTATTAAAACCATTATATCTTAAAAATTTCACGTTACTTACGGCTGCGCCGCTGTGCATTTCCGGCGTCTTTGACGGTTCCGACAGGGTATCCGGCGCGTTTTATTAATTTAGAATATTTCTAAATATTTATGTCGCGGATATTTTTCGTTGCAAATACTCAAATAATCCAATATATTTGTATCCATATATAGAAATAGTTATCAATATTCAAAGTAATTAAAATCAATCGTTTATGAGTAATATCTTTACCTCGTCCATCGGCAAAAAATTCTGGATGGCGCTTGTGGGGTTATTTTTATGCGTGTTTCTGGTGCTGCACATGTCCATCAACCTGCTGATGTTGCTGGAAGACCGGAGTTATTTCGATATGGGCGTATATATAATGAGTACCCCCGTGGTCAAGGTGCTGGAAATATTTCTCTTCGGCAGCATTGCCTTTCACATGGCGATGGGCTTGTACCTTCAAATAAAAAACTGGCGGGCGCGACCGGTGCGTTATGCCAAAAAATACCGTTCGGAAACCTCTTTTTTCTCGAAGTACATGATTTGGACGGGTGGTATCGTGGTGATTTTCTTTTGTCTCCACTTCATGGATTTCCTGTTCTACAAGTACGGATGGTTCGGCTTCACCCCCGAATCAATAGGCGTAGGCACGTATGAAGCCACCGAAACGCCGGCGAACCACAATTTCTACGATATTGCGCGGCATGTATTCGCCTGCAAGTCCTACTGTCTGGTTTATATCGCTTTCATGGCGCTGTTGTCGTTCCACCTGCTGCACGCCTTCCAAAGCGCCTTTCAAAGCATCGGATGGAATCATCCCACCTACACACCGATCATCAAAGTGGCGGGGTACATTTATGCGACGGCCATCCCTGCCGGATTTGCCGTGATACCGCTGTACTTCCTGCTTGGAGGGAAATAATTATTTTGAACCGGTAACATCAGAACAATGATACAAGGATTATTTTCGGTAAGCGAAGTGTCGCGGATGATCGACGAGGGACTCCGGCTGATACTGGCAGGCGTGAAAGAAACTTTGCAACAATTGCCGGCAGGTAACTGGATTGCAGGCGCCACCCCTTGCTACGTTTCATCGGGAGAGCCGAATGAATTTTCCGAAAATCAGTTGTATGTCAACCAATTGCCCGAATATATCACGCAGGCAGAGATAAAAACGTATGACGCCGATCATCTCAAGAATATCTTCAAGGAAGGACCGGAGAACGGTTTCACGGTATTGCTGCTGCCCTTCGGTTCGGAAGCGCTTCGGGAATATGCGCTGCATGCCTTCGATTATGAAAATTTCGGACTGGTGCCTTTGTTCGGCTGGGTTGCAGGAGAGGGAACCAACTGGGCTTCCTCCCACGCGGATGTGGTCATTTCGGGATCGGACGCAAAGGCGCACCTGAACAAGGCGGTAGTGATGCACGTCGGGCTTCCCGCCGGAAAATATGCCGAAGTGCATATTCACAGCCCCTTTAAAATTCGTCCCGATACTGCCATCGTTTTCGATGAAAACACCACGCATCCGACGGACGTGCTCATCAACGGCGAAAAGCGCCGTCTGGAAGAATACATGGTCAGCCGCAATATCAGTTTTCAATATCCGCTGATAGCCAATATGGCAGGCATCAATATCTGCGTTTCGTTCTATTACGACGTAAAGCCGCTCACCACTATGGGTACCGCCCTGTTCAAGGGACTTACCTATTATTTTTCCGAACCGGATACGGATATGCGGATTTGGGAAATTCCCCACGACCGAATTTATGCCCTGTGCTGCCTGTACTATGTGCTGGAACCCGATCCCGAACGGCTTTGTCAGATGACAGGACCCGCAACATACGGCGAGATAGGATACCAGGTAGTAAGTCAATCCATCGTTTATTTAACCATCGGCGATGTTGAATGATTTGTCATCTGAAAAATGTATCATGACAGTAATAACAATTGATCAATCAATTTAGGATTTATTGCTTATAAAGTTAAAAATATAAAATCAAAAATATAAAAAATGATTACATTAGACTCAAAAATACCCGAAGGGGCTTTAGCTCAAAAATGGACGGAATACAAGGCGCATCAGAATCTGGTGAACCCCGCCAACAAGCGTAAACTGGACGTCATCATTGTCGGTACGGGACTGGCAGGGGCTGCGGCTGCGGCAAGCTGCGGCGAACTGGGTTTCAACGTGCTGAACTTCTGCATACAGGACAGCCCCCGCCGTGCGCACTCCATCGCCGCGCAGGGAGGCATCAACGCCGCCAAGAACTACCAGAACGACGGCGACTCGGTGTACCGCCTGTTCTACGACACCATCAAGGGAGGCGACTACCGCGCCCGCGAAGCCAACGTGTACCGGCTGGCGGAAGTGTCGAACAACATCATTGACCAGTGCGTGGCGCAAGGCGTGCCTTTTGCCCGCGATTACGGCGGATTGCTCGACAACCGCTCGTTCGGCGGCGCACAGGTGAGCCGTACCTTCTACGCACGCGGACAAACCGGACAGCAGTTGCTGCTGGGCGCATACAGCGCCTTGAGCCGCCAGATAGAAAAAGGCTCCGTCAAAATGTTCACCCGCCGCGAAATGATGGACGTAGTGATTGTGGACGGAAAAGCCCGCGGTATCATCGTTCGCAACCTCGTCACCGGCGAACTGGAAAAATATGCCGCACATGCCGTCGTGATTGCCACCGGCGGATACGGCAACGTGTTCTTCCTCTCCACCAACGCGATGGGTTCCAATGCCGGCGCGGCATGGAAATGCTACAAGCGCGGCGCGGCGTTTGGCAACCCCTGCTACGTGCAGATACATCCCACGTGCATCCCCGTACATGGCGACTACCAGTCGAAACTGACGCTGATGTCCGAATCCCTGCGCAACGACGGACGCATCTGGGTTCCCAAAAAGAAGGAGGACGCCGAAGCCATCCGCGCCGGAAAACTCAAGCCGACACAAATCAAGGAAGAAGACCGTGATTACTACCTCGAACGCCGCTACCCTGCTTTCGGCAACCTCGTACCGCGCGACGTAGCCTCGCGGGCAGCCAAGGAACGCTGCGACGCAGGATTTGGCGTGGGCGAAACGGGACTTGCCGTGTATCTCGACTTTGCCTCTGCCATCGAACGGCTCGGCAAAAAAGTGATTGAGGCGCGCTACGGAAACCTCTTCCAGATGTACGAAAAAATCGTGGACGACAACCCCTACGAAACCCCGATGATGATCTACCCCGCCATCCATTACTCAATGGGCGGCATCTGGGTGGACTACGAATTGCAAACCACCATTCCGGGACTGTTTGCCGCCGGCGAAGCCAACTTCTCCGACCACGGCGCCAACCGGCTCGGCGCATCGGCGCTGATGCAGGGCTTGGCTGACGGATATTTCGTGCTGCCGTACACCATTCAAAACTACCTGGCTGCCGAAATCCGCACGCCGCGCTTTTCTACCGACCTTCCCGAATTTAACGAAGCCAAAAAGTCCGTCGAAGCGCTCATCGACCGCCTGATGAACATCAAAGGCAAACATTCCGTCGATTATTTCCAGAAAAAACTCGGCAAGGTGATGTGGGACAAGGTAGGCATGGCGCGCAATGCACAGGGATTGAAAGAAGCCATCGAGGAAATCAAAGCCATACGCAGGGAATTTTGGCAGGACGTCCGCATCACGGGCGCCACGGATGAATTTAATCCCGAACTGGAAAAAGCCCTTCGCACGGCAGATCATCTGGAACTCGGCGAGTTGATGGCTCGCGATGGCTTGCTCCGCGAAGAATCATGCGGCGGTCATTTCCGCGAAGAGTACCAGACGCCCGAAGGCGAAGCGCTCCGCCAGGACGACCGCTTCATGTATGTGTCTGCATGGGAATACGCCGGCGACGATCGGGAACCCATCCTTCACAAGGAAGCGCTGAAATACGAGGAAATCAAGGTGGCGCAAAGGAATTATAAGTGAGGTTAAAATTTTGTTTCTCAACATCAATATTTTTTGAGTAATTCAAATCGAATGGAAGCAATTAATGAGATACTGAAAGTAACCAATGATTGGAAGTTAGCGGCGCCACAGGAAGACGTTTATTGCAATGAACTGATCAGGGTTTACCTGAAAGGCAAGAGCGACGGAATGGAACAGGCGCAAAAACTGGTATTGGACAAATTGCAGCACAATATCGAAAAATCGGGCAAAGTCGCCTCCGGTATTATCCGATTGCTTAAAGACAATGGGTTTTACCCCATTTCCTCCTATCTGAAAGTGGAAAACTGGAACGACTTTTCCATCATGATTTTAATTCCGGATAAAGAATGGGGACAGGAACAATTTTTGGAAATGATTGATAAAGCGAGCGATATTGAAACGAGCGCACGTGACGAGTATTTTAACGTGATGGCGGTTTTTTGTCCGGTTGAGGACAATTTCGATGAAAAATGCGCTATCTCGGATGGTTACCTTTTTAAATACGCCGTATGAGTAAAGCGAATGCCCTGCATAATGACGGCAGCAATGCATCTCTTGCAAGGACGTATCCGGCAATATGTTGATTGACAAAAAATAAAAACCTGATGAAAACAAGAAAGTTTAGCGAATGTCTCAAAACATCACTGTTTGTGGTGTTCATTTCGGGGTTGTTTTTTGCTTCATGCAAGAAGGTTATACCGGTAGACGCAGTCATTTTGTCTGCCGATACTCTTGTGTTAGCCATTGGCGAGAAAGCCACACTTACTGTTACAGTATTGCCTGAAAATGCAGACATCATGGCGGTGACATGGAAAAAAACTTACACGGACGATGTGGTTTCGGTTAACGAAACAACGGGAGAAATAATCGCTATGGCTATTGGAAAAACATCCGTTTACGCCAATGTAACAGTTCACCTTACGGAAAAAAGTAGCGGCACTATGTCCAAATATTGTGTGGTGATAGTTGCTAATTTGTATAACGTCACTTACGATGCCAATGGCGGTTCCAATGCGCCGGACGCTCTACTCCGCATCATAGAAGACACACCGCTCACAGTAAATGACGGGAAAAGCATAACCCCGCCACCGGGTAAATTCATTACCGGATGGAACACAGCCCGCGATGGCAGTGGTACGTTCTATAAGCCACATACAACCCTTAACGTCACCGAAAACATTACGTTTTATGCCATGTGGCCAGGCGACGGTAGCAACAGAAGTAATCCGCTTGCTATCACAAACGCCAACGAATTTGAAAAAATACGCACCGGATTAGACAAACATTATATCCTCGCCAACGACATAAATATAGGCAGTTTTTGGGAACCTATCGGCAATTTTTCCGGAAGTCTGGATGGTAACGAGCATGTTGTGACATTCGATGAATTACATGCGGAAAATCCAACGTCCCAATACTTTTTCGGAGGACTGTTTGGCTATGTCGATCAAAACAGTATTATCGAAAACCTGATAGTGAACGGAGAAAGTATGACTGTTAATTCAACAAAAAGCATATATATTGGGGCAGTTGCAGGCAGTAATTCCGGTACAATCAGGAACTGTTTTTCCAATATTCCCATCTCAGGTACAACTACTTCCAGTTATGTCTTTTTGGGAGGAATTGCAGGTTACAATGAAGGTACGATTCAGAATTGTTACTCTTCGGGCAATCTCCATGCTGAAACCACATCGTCTGAGGAGTACGGCAGATGTACGGCAGGAGGAATTGCCGGATATAATGAAAAGATAATCCAAAATTGTTATTACACAGGCAATATCTATGCTCAAAATCATTACTCCAAATCAGCATTCACATACGATGCGTGTGCAGCAGGAGGAATTGCAGGTACCAATGCATATAATGGAAACATCTTACACTGTTATGCAACAGGAGACGTTGAAACGAAAGCAAAGGAACACACAACGGCAGGAGGTATTATAGGATACGGTCGAAATTTAAGTAATGTACATGGATGTGTTGCATTGAACAGCAGCATTACTGCTTTTTCCGCGGACGCTGAATCCGAAGCATATCCTGTAATCGGTTTGCAAATTTATGCAAATCCTCAGAACTATGCCAATAGTGGTATGGCGGTGACTGGCAAAAATTCTGTGAATAGAGGTGTTTCCGGTACCAGGGTAAGCATTTCCGCCACAGAAGCAGAAAACGGCGCTTGGTGGCGGGAAACAGCCGATTGGAAAGATAGCTGGGGCGTATCCGATAACAAGCCGTGGCAATGGGACGATACAAAGAAACGACCTAAATTGTACTGGGAAAGAAATGTTGAACTTTAAGAAAATAAAAATCAAAAATAAGAACTGATGGAAAAGAAAAATCTTCATCTTACATTAAAAATATGGCGGCAGGAAAACGCCAAAGCCAAAGGCAGGTTTGTGACCTACAAAATCAACGACATTTCTCCGGATTGTTCCTTTCTGGAGATGCTCGACCAGTTGAACGAGCAGTTGGTAGACAAAATCGAAAAACCGGTGTGCTTCGACCACGATTGTCGCGAGGGCATCTGCGGGATGTGCAGCCTGTTCATCAACGGGCGTCCCCACGGGAACGACAGCGGCATCACCACCTGCCAGTTGCACATGCGCCGCTTCCGCGACGGCGACACCATCTGGATTGAGCCGTGGCGTTCGGCGGCGTTCCCCGTGGTGAAAGACTTAGTAGTTGACCGCAGCGCCTTCGACAAAATCATTCAGGCAGGCGGATACACCTCCGTCAACACGGGCGGCGTACCCGACGGCAACGCCCTGCCCGTCAAAAAGAAAAACGCCGACCTTGCGATGGACGCCGCCGCGTGTATCGGTTGCGGCGCCTGTGTAGCCGCCTGCAAAAATGCATCGGCAATGCTGTTCGTATCGGCAAAGGTATCGCAGTTTGCCCTGTTGCCGCAGGGACAGGTGGAAGCAAAGGAAAGGGTTGCCGCGATGGTGTCGCGCATGGACGCGCTCGGATTCGGCAACTGCACCAACACCGGCGCCTGTGAAGCCGAATGTCCCAAGGAAATCAAGATCACCAATATTGCGCGGATGAACAGACAATATTATATTTCGGCATTCGGATAAACACACCTGCAAAATTTTGAAAACAGGTTGGTTTCATCTTATTGCCCTTCTTGTCGTGGTGGTGTGGGGAACTACTTTTGTTTCGACAAAAATACTTCTGCGCAACGGATTATCGCCGCAGGATATTTTTTTTTACCGGTTTTTGCCGGCATACATCGGCATCCGATTTTTCGGAAAAAGTCAATGTTTTGCCGACAATCCGAAGGATGAATTTCTGCTGGCGCTGATGGGAATATGCGGCGGTTCGTTGTATTTCATTGCGGAAAACACTGCCTTGAAGATTACTTTGGCTTCCAACGTGGCTTTGTTGCTTGCCACATTGCCCATTCTTACCGCTGTTGCTTCGCATATACTGTTGAAATCCGAAAAATTGAACCGATTTTTGATGCAGGGTTCGTTGATTGCCTTGTTCGGGGTAGTATTGGTGGTGTACAACGGACATTTTGTATTGCAGATTCATCCGGCAGGTGATTTACTGACGCTGGCAGCCGCCCTTCTGTGGACATTCTATACCATACTGCTCAAATTCATGGGAGGCAAATATTCCACTTTATTGATCACCCGTAAGATATTTTTCTACGGACTGCTCACCCTCCTGCCGCTATTCCTTGTGCAGCCGTTGATGACGGATTTTTCCGTACTGTCGCGCCCTGCCGTGTGGGGCAATCTCCTGTTTCTGGGATTGGCGGCTTCCCTGTTTTGCTATTTTATGTGGAACATGGCGGTCGCAAAACTGGGCGCCATACGTACCACCCATTATCTGTATATCGTTCCGCCGGTAGCCATGATTACCTCTGCTGTAGTCATCAACGAAACCATCACGCTCGCAGCCATAGCCGGAGCAGTATTGATACTGACCGGCGTAGTGATGGCGGAACGATAAATATTGTATCAGCCTGCGGCAAACCGTCCGAAGCGCAGGATGCCATTTGGGAAAATTTAAACCCAAAACAGACCCTGCTATTGACAAACGACAATTTGAGAGGCACCCGTGTTAAATCCAAATTGTCCATTAGGATGTATCAATAAATAAATATATCAAATAATTTTGCAGTTACAGAAAAAATCATTACCTTTGCAGTCTAAAAAGTAGATAACAAATGGAAGACGAAACAATTCAAAAGAAAATAGCGACAATGT
>JAISRX010000234.1 GCA_031273395.1 Bacteroidales bacterium
TTAAGTCCTGCCTTTCAGGCAGAAATAAGTATTTGTTGTGCCCGCAGGTCAACGACCTGCGGTTATGAAAATCAAGCCCTTCGGGCTAAACCGGCATACTTTATTTATTCCACGTTCCTTACCATTCCTTTTGTCCATTCAGCCTAAGTTTACAGACAGAACAGCGTCCATACGCTCCCACGTCCCGCACGGGACGACACTTTATTAACCGTACGCTTCAGCTTACGGACAGAACAGCGTCCATACGCTCCCAAGTCCCGCACGGGACGACACTTTATTACCCGTAAGCTTCAGCTTGCGGACAGAACAGCATCCATACGCTCCCAAGTCCCGCACGGGACGACACTTGCTGCTGCGGATTTTTAAAACGACAGATTGAATCCGGCGTTGAGTATCGTTATGTTGAAACCCGTTTCGGCGAACAGCGATATTTTGTCGGTCAGGAAATAACGGTATCCCGCGGTGATTGCAGGCAATGCCTTGTAAGCGTTGATGGTGGCGGTGGTTCCGACGTAATAGCCCAGCATGAAAGTCCCATACACTTCAAACGTATTGTTGATGGTGTAGCGATACGTTACCCTTGGCGAGATAAAATATCTGACGTCCTTGAAGAAGCGGTTATCCCCATAATAGGACTTGCCGAGATGCGTATAGCCGATATATCCGCCGACGGTAAAAACACCGGGACCCCATGTATCTATCAGCCCGTAATCATAACTTATCCCTGCGCCGACGCCGGGCAGAAATCCCGCACTTGCACTCAGGAGACTTGTATTTTTTTGCATCTCCTGCGCTTGCAGGCATGTTGCGCCTGCAAGAGTACAAACAAATAAAAACGTGAAAAACTTTTTCATGTTACTTCAATTTTGGTTATTAAACTTAATTTTCGATTTTTAATCCTCTGTTGTTGAGTAATGCGTCAATCCGGGGCGCTGCGCCGCGGAATTTCACATACATGTCCATCGCATCGTATATTCCGCCTTTTGAGAGAATATGCCTGCGGAAAGCGCCGGCAATTGTCCGGTCGAAGATATCGCCTGTTTCCGCGAAAGCCTGAAAAGCGTCCGCATCAAGTACTTCAGACCAGATATAACTGTAATATCCCGCCGTGTAGCCGCCTCCCATCGCATGATTAAAAAAGGTGGAACGGTAGCGCGGCGGTATCTGCCCGATGAGACCGATCCTGTCCATCGCCGCCTTTTCAAACTCCGTGACGTCGATATGGTCGGCACTGGTCAAAACATGGTAATCCATGTCAAGAAACGCCGCCGCCAGGTATTCGACGGTAGTAAATCCCTGTCCGTGTTTGCTGCTCTGTTCCATTTTCCGCACCAACTCGTCGGGGATGATTTCTCCCGTCAGGTAATGTTTGGCGTAGTGTTTTAAAACTTCCGGACGGAACGCCCAATGTTCCATTATTTGCGAAGGCAACTCCACGAAGTCGCGCGGGACATTTGACGTACCGTAGTAATGCACGTCCGAGAACAGGTTGTGCAATGCGTGTCCGAACTCGTGAAAGAAGGTTTCCGTTTCGTCGAGGCTGAGCAGCGCCGGCGTATCGCCTGTCGGGCGGGTAAAGTTGCACACGATATGGGTAATGCCGGACACGCGCCGCTCGTTTTCGCAGGTCTGTTTGCGGTACGAACCGCACCACGCGCCGCCGCGCTTGCCCGGACGGGGGAAAAAATCCGTGTACAGTATGCCCAGATGCGTCCCGTCGGCGTCTTTACACTCGTAGGTATCCACCTCGTCGTGATATTTGGGCAAACCGGGCGCCTCGACAAAGCTAATCCCGTAAAGCCGGTTACAAACGTAGAAAATACCGTCGCGGACGTTTTCCAGCCGGAAATACGGGCGCAAAGTTTCTTCGTTGAGATCGTATTTGTTTTTCAACACTTTTTCGCTGTAATAGCGCCAGTCCCATGCTTCAAGCTCCGTTTCCCGATCGTGCAGGCGCATGAGCTGCCGCATCTCTGCCGCTTCTTCCCGGGCTTTGGCTAATGCCGGACGCCATATTTGACGGAGAAGACGGTACACATTTTCGGAAGTTTTTGCCATTCTGTCGTCCAGCGCATAATCGGCATAATTGATGTATCTCAACAGTTTTGCCTTTTCCAGACGTTTGGCTACCAGCCGGGCTACGATCTCCTTGTTGTCGTTTTCGTTGTTGTTGTTGCCGCGATGGAGGTAAGCTTCAAGGATTTGCCGGCGCAGTTCCCTGTCGTCGGCAAACTGAAGAAAAGGCATGACGCTCGGATGGTGCAGGGTGAACAGCCTGCCGGTTTTCCCTGCCGCCCTTGCCGCAGTCGCCGCTGCTTCCTTTTGTGCTTCGGGCAGCCCCGACAGGCGTTTTTCGTCGGCAACCCATAATTGATAGCTGTTGGTTTCCGCCAGCAAATGTTGCCCGAAGGCGACTTGCAACACGGATATGTCCCGGTTCAGTTCGCGCAGCATTGCCTGTTGATCGGGCGGAAGGTCGGCGCCGCTGCGTACAAAATGTTTGTAGGTTTCCTGCAGCAGGCGCGACTGTTCGTCGTTCAGCATCAACACATCCTTTTGATCGTACACCGTTTTCACTTTTGCGAACAGACCGGCGTTCAGGTAAATATCGTCATGGTGCTGTGCCAGCATGGGAGTGATTTCCCTGTCGATTGCCTGCAATTCTTCCGAAGTGTTGGCGTTGTTGACGCCGTTAAAAACCATTGTTACGCTACGCAACAACTGTCCGCTCCTGTCGAGCGCAACAATCACGTTGTCGAAAGCCGGTTTTTTCCTCGACCGGACAATGGCGTCTATTTCATCCGACTGTTCCCGTATGCCGGCTTCAAAAGCAGGCATATAGTCGGAATCGGCGATTTGATCGAACGGCGGCACGCCAAACGGAGTGTCGTATGGTTTCAGAAACGGGTTCATGCTGTTTTGAGCGGTTGGACGACAACTAAAACTCAGGATCACACATCCTGCAACATATATAATGTATGAAATCTTCATAACTATATCTTTTAACGCGGTGCAAAAGTATTGTTTTTTGAGATATATTGCAATGATTAAAAAAAAATACCGCATCACAGGGTGCATTTACCTTCGCCGAAGGTAAATACACCCTGTGAAAAGTACGCAGATGACGCAGGTCTGCCTGCTAAGGAACGCGAAATAAAAAACATATCACCGTCTGTTATTTGCCCTTTGTGAACTTTGCGCCTTCCTTTGCGCCCTTTGCGTTAAAAATTCAAACACAAAGAACACTAAGTTATTTATTCCGTATCCCTTAACAGCAAAGGACGCATCATTCACAGTCGATATTACTCCTCCTTGCGAACTTTGCGGCGGGAAAATATCCCTTTTGCACAGCCTCTCCATGTCCGGTAAGGGCGTTCCCATATTTTCACAATAAAAAACCAGCCCGAATAGAGGAGAAAAAACGAAAATCACTACCTTTGCCGGCAAAATAAAAAACATGCGGGAAGGACTGAAACATCCGATTTTTAAAATAATTTCCGATACGGCGGCAAAAGACGGCACACAGGTTTTTGTGACGGGCGGCTATGTGCGCGACCTGCTTATCGGGCGTCTGTCGAAGGATATTGATATTGTGGTGCTGGGCAACGGCATGCAACTGGCGCAAAAGGTGGCGGAGAGCATTGACGCTTCGCTGCCGGTGAGCCTTTTCAAGAATTACGGCACCGCCATGTTCCGCTACGGAACGGACGACATAGAGTTTGTGGGCGCGCGCAGGGAATCGTACAGCAGGGATTCAAGAAATCCGGCAGTGGGAAAAGGCACGCTGGAAGACGACCAGAAACGCCGCGATTTTACCGTCAACGCGCTGGCTATTTCGCTCAACAGGGAAACCTACGGAGAACTGATCGACCCTTTCGACGGGCTGAACGATCTCCGGCAGAAGATCATCCGCACCCCGCTCAACCCGGACGTCACTTTCAGCGACGACCCCCTGCGCATGATGCGCGCCATCCGCTTTGCCGCACAACTCGGCTACAGGATAGAAAGCGATACCTTCGCGGCAATCGGGCGAAACAGGCGCCGAATAGACATCATCTCCAAAGAGCGCATCGCCGACGAACTGCACAAGATCATTCTTTCCCCTCAGCCCTCCACAGGCTTTCTGCTGCTGGATGAGTCGGGACTCCTTGAAGCGGTTTTCCCGGAACTTGCCGCCATGAAAGGCGTGGAAAAAAAGGGAAAATTCGCCCACAAGGACAATTTTTTGCACAGCATACAGGTACTGGACAATATTTGCCCGCATACCGACAAGCTGTGGCTGCGCTGGGCTGCGCTGGTACACGATATAGGCAAGCCGGCAACCCGGAGGTTCCAGCCCGATGCGGGATGGACCTTCCACGGACACGAGTTTGTCGGCAGCAGGATGATCCCCGAAGTTTTCCGCGCCCTGAAACTCCCCTTGAACGAAACGATGAAGTATGTCCAGAAATTAGTCCTGCTGCATCTGCGCCCTATCGTGCTGGCGGAGGATGTGGTGACCGACTCGGCGGTCAGACGCCTGCTCTTTGAAGCCGGCGACGATATTGACGACCTGATGACCCTCTGCGACGCCGACATCACTTCAAAAAACATTTCAAAAGCGGATCGCTACCGGAAAAATTTTGAACTCGTTCGCCGGAAATTGCAGGAAATAGAAGAAAAGGACGCCATCCGAAACTTCCAGCCGCCCGTTTCGGGAACGGAAATCATCGAAACGTTCGGACTGTCGCCCGGACGGGAAATAGGAACGATCAAAACCGCCATCAAGGACGCCATTTTAGACGGCGTGATCCCCAACGAATATCAGGCAGCCAGAACATTCATGCTGCAAAAGGCGGCGGAACTCGGCTTGAAACCGGTGTAGTTTTCAACAGCCGGATGATGCACATCTGCAAATTATCCGCTATCTTTGACCGCTGAACAATTGTCTTGTCGATATATGGAATACTTTGAACTGCATCGGATGTTGAAGGAAAAGGTCGATTATGCGGATTTTGCAAAAATAGATGCGCTGACCGACCTGTATAATTTTGATTTTGAATCCCGCTCGTGCCGTATTTTACCCTGCGAAGGAAACTACCGGTGCGAGCAGCACCGCTTTGCCTGCGATATATCGGGCGAGTTTGAAAACACTATTGCCAATCACAGCAAAAGTCTGAATATTGCCGATGCGCACATCGTCGAAAACCGGCAGTTCAGGTATCATGTCTTTCATCCGTCGCATCAGGAACGGGCAAGGAAAATTGTGCTGATGTTCCACGGGTTCAATGAAAAACACTGGGCGAAATACCTCCCGTGGGCAAAACGGCTGAGCGAAAACACCGGCAAAACCATCATTCTTTTTCCGATCGCTTTCCACATGAACCGGGCGCCGCAAGACTGGAGCGACCGGCGCAAAATGTTTGCGGTGTCCGAACTGCGCCGCGCACAGTTTCCCCGAATAGCCCATTCCACCCTGTCGAATGTAGCCATCAGCATGCGGCTGCACACGCGACCGCAACGTTTTTTCTGGTCGGGACTGCAATCCTACTACGACGTCATCCGGCTAACGGAAGAAATTAAGGCGGACAAACATCCCCTGATAGCCCCCGATGCAAGCATTGATTTTTTTGCCTATTCCATCGGCTGCCTGCTGGCGGAAATCCTGATGATGACCAATCAGTGCGGCTATTTCGACCGGTCGAAGCTCTTCATGTTCTGCGGAGGACCGGTATTTAACCGCCTTTCGCCCGTTTCCAAATTCATCCTCGACAGCGAAGCAAACGTGGCGCTCTATTCCTTCGTGGTGGAGCATCTTGAAAACCACCTGAAAAATGATCCGCACCTGCAACATTACCTGAGCGAACAGCATCCTGAAGGCGTTTATTTCCGCAGCATGCTGAACTACGGAAAAATGTTGGGGTACAGGGAAGAAGCCTTCGGACGCATCGGCAGCCGGGTGATGGCGGTGGCATTGGAAAACGATACGGTGATTCCGCCCTACGAAGTGGTGAACACCCTGCAGGGCGTAGCGCGCAATTTGCCGGCAACGGTAGAAATCATTGATTTTCCCTACCCGTACAAACACGAAGACCCGTTCCCATGCCTGACGTCCGTCGGCAAAGAAGTGACCCGTCAGTTCCACAGGGTATTCGAGATGGCAGGAGGATTTTTGGGACGCGAATAACCGAAGGCTTCACAGTAGGGGATTTCTATTTTCACGGCAGGAATTTTTTTTCTCACGGCAGGAAATTCCTATTTCCACAGCAGGAAAATATTTTTTCACGGCAGGAAAATATTTTTTCACGGCAGGAAAATATATTTTCCACAGCAGGAAA
Organism: Bacteroidales bacterium; assembly: GCA_031273395.1. Taxonomy (GTDB): domain Bacteria; phylum Bacteroidota; class Bacteroidia; order Bacteroidales; family UBA4181; genus JAIRLS01. The sequence continues at coordinate 6,318 of JAISRX010000234.1, forward strand.
GTATTTTTTTCACGGCAGGGAATTTTTTTCTCACGGCAGGGAATTTCTCGGCGTCGGCATACAATTTTACACTTTATTCCTTAGAATAATAATTCCGTCACACGTCCTTGATATTTCAAGCAATCAACAGGAGGAAATGAAGGGAGAAACGGACATTGCCCTCTAACCCTTTCATGGTTTTAGACACTGAAAGGGTTGGAGAATTGTATCGGGGGGAATTTAACCGGCAACATGCTTTCCGTCACTGTTCGTCGTTCAGCATTTTCCGGTAGCAGCGCCGACGGACGTACAGTTCCTTTTCGTAGCTTTTCCATGCGGCAATGGCATTGACGTTGCTTTCGAGCTGCTGGTTGGAAATGGCTATTTTGATGTTGTTGCGGATATAGGCTTTGTTGAGTTCCGTATAATATAATGCGTGTACGCCCTTGTTTTGCCATTCGGGCAATACCCCGTTCAGGTACAGGTCGATGGTGTCGTTTTTCCGGAGCGCTTTCAGGATATGGATAAACCCGAAAGGGAACAGCCGTCCCCTTGATTTTTGCATGGCTTTGGAGAGGGAAGGCACGCTGATGCCGAATCCTATGATTTTATCGGCGGCGTCGGCAACAAAACAAACAAATTCCGGCTTGATGTAGCTGAAATACTGTTTTACATAATAGTCGATTTCACGGTCGGTGAGTTCAACAAAACCGTACAGGTGGGCAAATGCGACATTCAACACTTCCAGTACTTCTTTGGCGCGCGGCAATATCTCCCGTACCGATTCGAACTTGAGGATTTTCAGGTTGTACTTTTGCAGTACCAGCTGGTTGATTCTTTGCACCTTTTCGGGAACGGGCTGCGAGGCGTTGAAAATGTACTGTATCCAGTCTTCGGCTTTTGAATATCCCAGCCGCTCGAAATGATCCATATAGTATGGATAATTGTAGATGTTGGCAATAGTGGGGAGTTTGTCGTAGCCTTCGATGAGCAATCCTTCGTTGTCCATGTCGGTGAAGCCCAGCGGACCGTGTACGCCTTCCATTCCGCGTTCCCTTGCCCAGTTTTCAACGGTGGCGAAGAGGCTTCCGGATACTTCGATGTCGTCAATAAAATCGACCCATCCCACGCGCATCAAACGGACTCTCCACTTGTCGTCGGCTCGGTGGTTGATGATGCCGGCAATGCGTCCCGCTATTTCGCCGTCCTTATACGCCAGCCAGTACCTGGCTTCGCAATACTCAAAGGCGGGATTTCTGTCCTTCCGCAAAGTCTGTATCTCCCCCGTTATCAATGGAGGCACCCAACAGGGACATTCCCTGAACAGTTTGAATGGAAATTTGATGAACCGTTTCAGGTCTTTTTTTGAAACTACCTCCTGTATGCTGATGCTCATAAAATGTCAAGGTATTAAATAACCCCTATGGATTTACTTCCTTTAATGATTTTGTCAATGGCTTTGTCCACCTGTTCGTAGGTGTGGGTAGCCATCAGATTGAACCGTATCAGGGTGGAATCGTTGGCTACTGCGGGCGACAGTACCGGATTGACGAAAATACCTTCGTCAAACAGGTATTTCGTCAGTTTGAATGTTTTCATGTTGTCGCGAATCATCAGGGGAATGATGGGCGTTTCGGTGTCGCCGAGGTCAAAGCCGGCTTCGCGCAACTGCCGGATGGCATGGTGGGTGACTTCCCAGAGGTGCTGTATGCGTTCCGGCTCGGACAGGATGATGTCCAGTGCGGCAATGACGCTGGCAGCAGCCGGCGGCGAGATGCTTGCGCTGAATATCAGCGACCGCGAGTGATGTGTCAGGAAATTGATGGTGGCATGGTCGCTTGCAATAAATCCCCCGATGGAAGCCAGCGATTTGCTGAATGTTCCCATGATGAGGTCGGTGCGGTCGGTCAGTCCGAAATGTGCCGCCGTTCCCCGTCCGTCTTTTCCAAGCACTCCCAGCGAATGGGCGTCGTCCACCATGACCGTGCCGTTGTATTTTTCCGACAGTGCAACGATGCCCGGCAGATTGGCAATATCGCCGTCCATGCTGAAAATGCCGTCCACCACAATGAGTTTCATTTTGTCCGGTTCGCAGCGTTGAAGTGTTTTCTCCAGCGAATCCATGTCGTTATGCTTGTATTTCACTACTTTTGAAAACGACAGGCGACTGCCTTCGATAATGGATGCATGGTCGAGCGCGTCAAGGATAATATAGTCGCTCCTGCCCGTGAATGTGGGTACAACGCCCAAATTCACCTGAAAACCGGTACTGTAGGCGAGCGCGGCTTCCTTGCCCACGAAATCCGCTAATTTTCGTTCTAACTCCAGATGCAGGTCTAATGTGCCGTTCAAAAAACGGGAACCGGCACAACCTGTTCCGTATTTGTCAATAGCCGCCTTTGCCGCTTCCTTAATCTTGGGGTGATTGGTCAGCCCAAGATAACTGTTGGAACCAAACATGAGTACCTCCCTGCCGTTCATGGTCACAATGGTATCCTGATCGGACTCTATGACCCTGAAATACGGATATACCCCCATCGCCTTGAATTTTTGAGGTTCGGTGTACTGTTCCGTCCGCTGAACCAGTAAATTTTTTCGAGATATGGTCATATTTACATCTATTTTTTGGTAATGGTTTGCTTAAAAATCATTATAAAAATCAAAAAATTACAGCCCGCAAAGATATAAAATATTTGAAACATCCACCTCCTGCCGCTAAAAATTATTTGCCCGTTCGCAAAAAGTTGTATCTTTGCACCGGAAAAAAATCTCGCAATAGCCTGTTTGTCGGCGACTGCGGGGTTTGTGCGTTTTTAATCATCCGCCCGCAAGGCAGCAGCACAAGCCCGAAAGATGACCGCCCCGCGTTGCCGGAAGAACGGATCGGGCAATGAACAGTCTGCCATTAACGGCGGGCGGAGAGGGTAAACAGTTAAAAGCAAAAACAGAATTGAAAATCATAGAATACCACAATATCCGTATCGAATTACGGAGTTTCAAGCCGGAAGGAGGAATTGCCGAATACCATGCCATGCTGCATGTGATCGGAAAGGACAAGCCGTTTGACGGTCAATTGCAGGACATGCTGGCAGCCTGTTCGCGGTTGCCTTCCGTATGCGGCGAAGGCGTCCGTCCCGTTTTCGGGCGTTGTTTCCTGAGCGATGCGGCAAACCAAATGCCGCTAACGGAAACATGCGAATTGCTAACCGGCGTCCGGCGCCTGTCGATGGTGCAGCAGCCTCCGCTGGACGGGAGCAAAATAGCGATTTGGGTTTACCTGAAACAGGATGCTGAAGTGGTTTCTTCCGGACGGTTGTTTGCGGAGGAACACAACGGTTACCGGCATGTATGGACTGCCGGTCGGCACGTTCCGCACGGGGACGCCCGCCGGCAAACGGACGCCCTGCTGCGGGAGTATGCCGGCGATCTGGAACGGGAGGGGTGTACCCTCGAAAACGACTGTGTCCGTACATGGCTTTTCGTGCAGAATGTGGATGTGAACTACCCGGAAGTGGTGCAGGCGCGCAAAGAGGTTTTTGCCGACCATCGCCTGACCGAACAAACGCATTATATTGCCAGCACGGGTATTGAAGGTCGCCATGCGCACACGGGCGCTTATGTGCTGCTGGACGCCTACGCCGTGAAAGGTTTGCGGCAGGGGCAGCAGCGTTACCTTTATGCACCCGGTCATCTCAACCGCACCAGCGAATACGGGGTGACCTTCGAGCGCGGAGTCAGCGTGGAGTACGGCGATCGCAGCCATATCTTCATCTCCGGTACGGCAAGCATCAACAACAGAGGCGAAATAGTGCATCCGGGCGACATTGCCGGACAAACGCACCGGATGCTGGAAAACATGGCGGCATTGCTTGCCGAAGCGGAAGCAGACTTCGACGATGTGCTCCAGATGATTGTCTATTTGCGCGACATTGCCGATTATCATGCGGTAAACGCCATCTTTGAGGAGCGTTTCGGAAACATTCCGAAAGTCATTACGCTGGCGTCGGTGTGTCGTTCAGGCTGGTTAGTGGAAACGGAATGTATCGCCGTGGGGAAAAAACGCCATCCGCAGTTCAACCCGCTGTAACCGTTCACCGGCAGTCGTCAGTCCTTCGGATACTCAATCCGCACGTGATGGATATTCATCAGACGGTTTTTGATGATCTGTTTTGCCGTATTGATTTCGCGGTAAGTGATGTCGGCGTCGTTGTACTGATCTTCCAGTATCTGGTAGTTCACGATATTGTCCACCATGTCGCCGATGTTGCTTTGGGTGATGTCTTTCAGGCTTCGCGAGGCGGCTTCTATCGAATCGCACATCATCAGGATAACCATTTCCTTTGAAAACGGGATGGGTCCCGGATAAGTAAATTTAGAACGGTCTGTTTTTTTCTCCGGTTGCCGTTTCTGCTGCTGGTGATAGAAAAACCTTACGGTGGTGGTTCCGTGGTGCGTCCTGATAAAATCAATGATGTGCTGTGGAATGCGGTTTTTCCGGGCTGTCTCTACCCCGTTGGAGATGTGTCCGATGATGATTTGCGCGCTGTTTTCCGGTGTGATGTCGTCGTGAAGGTTGTGTCCTCCCGCCTGATTTTCGATGAAATAGGCAGGACGGGAAATTTTGCCTATGTCGTGATACAGCGCTGCCGTGCGTATCAGCAGGGGATTGCCGCCGATTTTGCAGATCACCTCTTCGGCAATATTGGCTACCTGCAGGGAATGTTGGAAAGTGCCGGGCGCTACTTCCGACAGTTTGCGCAACAACGGCTGGTTGGTATCCGACAGTTCCATCAGGGTGATGTCCGAGATAAACCCGAACAGTTTTTCGAAAATGAAGATACTCGGATAAGCCACAAACAACAGGATGCCGCTGACGCCGAAACGAACGTAATTCATCCATTCGATCTGCGAAAATGCCACGCCCTGCATGAGAATCAGAGCGGTATAGGTAACGGCATAAGTGCCTGCAATCCACAGAACAGTCCTGAACAGCGCGCCGCGCCGGTAAATGGCGCGTACATTGGTGAGACTGACAACGCCGGTCACGAAATTCAGGAAAACAAATTCAAATCCGTTAGGCGCCAGAAAACCGACCAGCAGGATGGTAACGGTAAAAATGAAAAGAGCGGTGCGCGTGTTGAAGAACGTGGCAATGATCAGGGGAAGCAAAATGAAAGGCAGTACATACAAATTCAGGTATTCGTTGCCCACGATAACGCACGACAGTCCGGCAAACAGCAATACCATCAGTAAAATAAAACCTGTCCGTGAAATATTGCGGAAAATCTCGCGGTGGAAAAACATCAGGTAAATGTAAATAAGCGCAAAGCACAGTATCACCGTAATGATTTGCCCCGAAAGGATTTGCCAGTAATTGCCGGAAGTCCCCGTTTTATGTTCAAATTCATATTTGAGCGATACCAGCAGGTTGAATTTTTCGTCGTTCACCACTTCGCCGGTGGCAATGATCTTCCTGTTGGCAGGGATCACGCCTTTGGTGGGAGAAATCCTGCCGATGGCTTCCGCTTTGGCGGTAGCGGTGAGTTCGGCGTTATAAAAAATGTTCGGATGGATAAAATTGTTCAGGTCGAGGTTCCTCATAAATTCCGTTTCGTCTTTGTCGGACAGCAGGTGCAACCTTGCCATGATCATCTCGTAAGCCGATTTCTGGGTAAAGATGTCGTTGCGATTTTTTTCTTCGCCTACATTGTTCCGAATGACGGTAATTTGTCCGGACGAGGAAGGCGGGGAAACGTCGTCCTCCTGTATAATTCCCTGACGGTAGACAGAATCCAGCAGGGCAAGCCCGGTTTTATACAGGATATTTTTCCGGTAATGGGGCAGCGCCTCCTTTTCCCAATGATCGTTGAAGGTTTGCCGGTAGGCGCTTTGCTGCTGTTCTTCCACTTCGGGGCGATGGTTGTAATACATCACAAATCCGGTGCGCAGGCTGTCCGTTTCCGCAACGATCTCCTGTTGCGTTTTCAGGATCGGCGTGTCAAAAGGCGCGTACAAATCTTCATGTCCCCATATTTTTCCCTTACGAAATTCGTATGGAAACTTGCCTTCCCGCGGCAGAAGAAGGCACACTACCGTTATGCTTGCCACGTAAAGCAAAATTACGTATGTGTGGGTACGGACAAAGAGCAGAAACCTGGACATTTTTTTGATGATTTATGACTGCAAAATTAAATGAAAATAATGAATTGGTCAAAAAAAACAGTAATAACCGTCAAAAAACAGGAGTTGACACCGCCGCCAGCGTCTTTCCCCGCCTGATCTTACGATAATATGCTGCCGGGGCTACCCTCGGTCTGACACGCTCAAAAGAGCATATAAGGTATTGACCGACAACG
>JAISRX010000278.1 GCA_031273395.1 Bacteroidales bacterium
TCCTTATTCCCCGATATGTAAGGGGGCTTACTTTTGATTTTACAAAAAAGAAATATTGATTATCAGCCATTTCAAGGAATTTATTGCCGTTTTTCCGATTTTACCGGACAACAATGATATAAAATTATTTTTTTTACTTTTGTTGCTGTAATTAAAATATATGATGATGACAACCGTAATGATAAATGACAAGTCCCGTATCGGGCGAAGATTGCTAAAGGATATTGAACAACACCCTCGGGTTGCACGGATTGTGGACGATGCTTTTGAACAGGATTGGCGTCGTGCCGTTTCAGGTGATGAACTGGTAAAACGCGCACATCGTCATATTGATGAATTGTATGCACAAGTTGGAAAATGATTTCAGCGTTGCATATCTTCCAAGCGTAGTTACACGACTTAATAACTTGATAGATACCCTTTATGAACAAGGTTATTTTGGAAGTATCGACTATGCGAAGCAATATGTTGTTCACATGAAAGATTATATGGAACAGAAAATTTCGTATATCTTGAGAAAACCTGCTCCTCCATACTTTTTCGGTCACCGACGTATGAGGCGAGTTATTGGAATCGGGCAATAACAGTTTGAGGTATTGTCCGGCAACCGGATTTGCCACCTCGCCTGTCATTGACTGTGGGTTGCCGCTATTGGGAAACTCTACTTCCGTGATTTTACCCATGTGCCGCCTGCGGGATACGGGTCGTTGCCGCTGAAATAGGTATTCGGTTGCCTTTTGATAACCCCGTACAAGCGAAGCGCAGTGCGGGGTACGAAAACTCAAAATAATAACAGCTATTCGCAATGACATGCGGGACTTTTTGCGCATGCGTTATTTTATCAGCGGATACCGTTCTTTTGCTTCGCTTAGCGTACAGGCGTTGAAATGCCACCATTCGCCGCTGATCGTGCGGAAGCCCGCATGCAGCATCACTTTGCGCAACAGTTGCCTGTTGGCTGCCTGCCGTGCGGTCAATATGCCGCGGGCGACCAGTTCGTCTTCCCTGTTAATGCCTGCCGCTTCCCCGAAATAGTCGAAATCCGTTCCCATATCCAGCGGCGTTTGCAGGCTGTCGGAAAGGGTCAGATCCACCGCAGCGCCGTAGTTGTGCAGCCCCGTCCGTTCGGGATGGGCAACATAACGGCTGTAAGGCGTATCCCTGACATGCTCCCACATGCGCCGCTGTACGCTCAACGGACGGGCAGCGTCGTATATCAGCAGCCGCAAATCGGGACGGACAGTCCGGAGGTAACTGCCGGCTGCGGAAAGCATCTCCGCAACGTCCTTTTGCAGACAGGCGTCCCAGTTGTCATACAGCGTCTTTCCGGTGAAATTGTCCGTGGAGGCATATTTCAGGTCGATGCACACGGCAGGGTGGATATGGCGAATGTTCACCAGACCGTACGGAGCGGGCGATGCTTCCGGCACAGGGACAACCGCCGGCGCCGGAAGCCGGTTGTCCTCTTCCGGCGCTGCGGTTTGCTCCCGTTCTTCCGCCTGTTCCGGCGTCAAAAGGATCAGCAGCCAGACGCCGGCGGCAAAAATCAGTTCTACAAGTATCCAAACCTTTGTTTTCCGGGTAAACATGTTCATTCGCACATACATTTTTTTACCGGTTCTGCTGCAAATCGGCGATGACTTCGAGCGCTTTCAGGAAAATCGGCTCCTGCCGGTTGATGATCCGGTAAAATTCGTTGTCGCTCCACAAACAAAGCGCAATGTATGCTTTCATCCTCACTTGCAGGCGTTCCCTTGAGCGCTCCGCTTCTTCCGGTTTCCCGTCGATTCCTTTCTGCAGGGCAAAACGCCGCAGGTCGTCCGGCATGGCGTCGGATACCCGGAAGTCGCGTTCAAATTTACTGAAATCGGGATATTTGCGTTCCAGTGCGGAGCGGTTTTTATCCACATACTCAAGAATAAACCATTCGAGAATGTTGCGTTCCAGCAGTTTTTTGTAATAATCGGTGTAGTAGGAGGTGTCCAGGGGGACAAAAACATCCGGTATGATCCCGCCTCCGCCATAGACGGTTCTGCCTTTGACAAGCGTTTTAAATTGCAGCGAATCATTGATCTTTACGGCGGTTTCCCCCGTCAGTTCCCCTGACTGAAGCCGGTTGCGTATCTCCTTTTCGTATTCTCCCCCGTCGCCGTAGGGTTTTTGTATCACGCGTCCCGTGGGCGTGTGGTAGCGGGCGATGGTCAGGCGAAGCGCGGAACTGTCTGCAAAAAGCATTTGCCGCTGCACCAGCCCTTTGCCGAACGACCGTCTGCCCACGATCATTCCCCTGTCCCAGTCCTGTATTGCGCCTGCGAATATTTCGCTTGCCGACGCCGAATTTTCGTTGATCATGACCACCAATTTGCCTTTCCGGAAATCGCCTCCCGCCAATGACGTGTAGTTGACTCTCCCGCTGTTGCGTCCTTCGGTATAGACGATCAGCCGTCCCTTGTCGAAAAATTCATCGGCAAGCTGCACTGCCATGTCAACATACCCTCCGCCGTTTCCGGTGAGGTCGAGGATGATGTCGACAACTCCTTCCTTTCGCAGTTTCTGCAATGCTTCCGTAAATTCCCTGTGCGAGGACGCGGCAAAACGGTTCAGGCGGATATAGCCTGTTTTGCCGCTCACCCTGTAAGCCGCATTGACGCTGAAATCGGGTATCCTGTCGCGGGTGACGGTGAACTGCAACAATTCGCCGCCGCCTTTACGGAAGATGGCGAGCCTCACTTTCGTACCCTTTTTTCCCCGTATCCGCTTGATTATATGCTCCATTTTGAGGTTTTTGCCGGCAACGGTGTCGCCGTCGATAACGACGATTCTGTCGCCTCTGCGGATGCCGGTCTTTTCCGCCGGTCCGCCGGAAACGGTCGAAACAACCAGCGCGGTATCATTCAGCCAGTCGCACGACATGCCGATCCCCTCAAACGATCCTTCCAGCCTCTCGTTCATGGTGCGGACTTCATCCCTGGAAACATATACGGAATGGGGATCCAGCTCCTGCAGGGTCTTGCGGATCATGCGTTCGGACAAACGGGAGAGATTGACGGTATCCACGTAATGGTTGCCGACCCATTCGAAGAGTTGCAGCATTTTATACGCCTGCTGCGACTGTCCCCTTCCGCCTGCTGCAAAACACCACAGGAAGACCGAAACGGCAATCGTGCTTCCGACGGTACGGATCATGAACCTATCGGGCTTAATACCGCTATCGGCGCCATCATTTCTTCCAGCGAGATGCCTCCGTGCTGGAAGGTATTCCGGTAGTAATTCACGTAATAGTTATAGTTTTTCGGATAGATCATGTAGTCGTATCCCGTGGAGAAAATGTAGCTGGTGCTTACGCTGAGCTTCGGGAGATGAATGGAGGACGGGTCTCTTACTTCAAAGATGTTTTTCGAGTCGTAATTGAGCAACCGTCCCTGCTTGTAGCGCAGATTGGAGGAACTTTCCCTGTCGCCCAGCACTCTTACGGGATTGGACACGTTGATGGAACCGTGGTCGGTGGTGATGACCAGTCGCACGTTTTCCTCCGCCAGCTGACGGACAATATCCAGCAGGGAAGAGTGTTCGAGCCACGCGCGGGTAATGGACCGGTATCCCGATTCCGACGCCGCCAGATCACGCACCACGTCCACATTGGTGCGCGCATGCGACAGGGCGTCCACAAAATTGTACACAAACACGGACAGGTCGCTGTTGAGGTAATCGTGCAGGGATTCGGCAACCCGTTTTCCCTGTTTTTCGTTGGTGATTTTCTCGTATGCCAGACTGTACTGCAATCCGAGCCGCTGCAACTGTTTGCGGAGCAATTCCTGTTCGTGCAGGTTGTGGCTGTCGTCTTCTTCGTTTTCGTCCAGCCAGAGGTCGGGATGTATCTGGGAGATGCTCAAGGGCATCAATCCGGAGAACATGGCGTTGCGGGCGTATTGAGTGACCGTGGGCAGGATGGCGCAGTAGAGCGTTTCTCTGTCGACCTTATAATATTGTCCGATCACCGGCGCTATGGAGTACCACTGATCCAGCCGGAGATTGTCTATGAGGATCAGCACCACCTTGTGGTTCTTGAGCATCGGGAAAACTTCCTGCCGCAACACGCCGGGCGACATGAGCGGTCTGCGGTCGCTCAGTTTTCCGAACCAGCTCTCGTAGTGGTTACGGATAAAACGCGCAAAGTTATTGTTGGCGTCAATTTTTTGTGTTTGCAGGATTTCGTGCATTCCCTTGTCGTCGAGTTTTTCCAGTTCCAGATCCCAATAGACCAGCTGCCGGTATATCAGCATCCAGTCCTCGAAAGTGCCTGCCATGTTGATGTCCCATCCCAACCGGGCAAACTTGGATTGATACAGGGAGGTAATCTGCTCGGTGACCAAACGCGAGGAGTCGGTAATTTTCTTGATGGTGGACAGTATCTGATGGGGATTGACGGGTTTAATCAGGTAATTGGCTATTTTCGATCCTATTGCCTGATCCATGATGTTTTCTTCTTCGCTTTTGGTGATCATCACCACCGGCGTCACCGCATTGACGGTTTTCATCTCCGAAAGGGTTTCCAGTCCGGTCAGTCCTGCCATGTTTTCGTCCAGAAAGACCAGATCGATACTCTCGTTCTTCATCATTTCCACGCCGTCGTAGCCGTTGGTAGCGGTAATCACGCGATAGCCCCTGTTTTGCAGAAAGAGAATATGCGGACGCAACAAATCTATTTCGTCATCTACCCAGAGAATCGTAATGTGTTTGTCCATGATTTTTTACTGTTTCAAATATGTTTGTTTGAAAAATTCGATATAATCGTCCGTTTTTTTGTCTTTTTCCAGTATCATGAAATTATTTTCCGAAATAATGACCGGAGTATGCCGGTTTTTTACATTTTTGACCACGCCGGCATTTTTGACGAACCTCCCGTAATACTCCAGCGCCTGCTCCGGATCGGGAAAGTTCTTTACCACCAGCATCATGCAATTGTCGTCGAACGCATTGCGGCTCAATTCCAATTTGGCGTTTATGTAGTGGTCAAGATTAAAATTTAACAAATCAAACGACAATTGGTTGATATCTTCTTTCGCCTCCACGATCCATATAAAGTAATGCGTGCCCGTTTCGTCGCGCGAATAGATTGATTTTGCACGTTCCGCCTGCTCGGCTTTTTTCAGCGACGGGTCTTTTCCGTCGATGTAGTCAATGAGGTCTTGCGCTGCTGCGGCTACTTCATCGTCCGGATATTCGTCCGTGATTTTTTTCATTTCCGCACGCATGGTTTCCTGTGTTCCGAGTTTGCCGGCGGACAGGGCTTTCAGATAGGCAAATTTCGGACGCAACACGTCTTTCGGATAGTTTTCAATTGCCTTTCCGGCAGCGGCAACCACCTGTTCATACCATCCGTCGGTGTAGCTGCGGTACACCTGTTCATACAGTTTCTCCGCCTCTCCCTGCTCCTGAACCAGCCTGTCCAGATAGGAAGGGTCGAGGATGATCTTTGCAAAAGCGCTTTCGGGAGCGCGTGCGAGCAGCAGGCGCTTGTTCCTGTCGGCGGCATCCCCGTCGCCAAGTTTTGTGTACAGCAGGTACAGGTAGTAATATGACGCTTCAACATAGGCGCTTTGCGGGTACCGGCGTGTAAGTTCTTCATACTGTGCGGCGGCGGCGGCATATTCTTCAAAATCGTTGTTATATACGTACCCCAGCGTGTAGAGCGCTTCCAGCACTTTCAGGTGCGAAGCCGCCATCAGCGAATCGGTCAGCGGCAAATCCTGCAAATAGTATTCCCGCTTGCCGTTGTCCGATACTTTTCCTTCCTGATCGTCCTGTTCCGCATTTTCTTCTCCGGGAAGCAGGTCGGCAAACGTTCCCTTGTTTTTCCTTCTCCAGTTGTCTTCCAGATTCCGTTTGCCCCATTTTGTCTGGAACTCTCCGATGCCCTGACTGACTGTCGCCGGATTGTAAAAATACCATTGCGCTTTGGTTCTGGCGTCGGGCAGGGCGCTTTGCCGTCCCGCAGCGGCATAATACTGTTGCAGGCGCGCGGCTTCGCTTTCTTCCCTTGCGCGGTCGCTCCGCTGCTTCTCGTCGATGATTTCGTCGATCAGCCTGTTGCGGTCGGCTTCCGGCATAAGGGCAATGCGCTGCACGCTGTCCTGAAACTGCACCGTCCGGAGATTTTCCACCAGCGTGGTCAGGTTTTTGGCTTTGGCGGCAATCTGCGCGTAGTTGGGGTAGCCCGGTTGAATATGCAGCATGACGCTGTCGTAATAGGCTTGTGCAGGGGGATAGTTGCGCCGTTCGTAGAACAGGTCGGCAAGCGCAAGGTACGACTTCGTCTTTTGCGGAACGTTGACCGTAGAAGCCGCCGCCGACTGCCTGTAGTATTCTATGGCGTTCCGGGTGTTGCCTTCGGTCATCTCAAGCTCTGCCAGCGCATAGTATATCTGGTCGTGATAGTCGGTGTTTTTGCTGTCGCGCAACATTTTGTGCAGCTGTTTGCGTATTTCTTCCGTATCGGCAACGTTGCCCTTCGAAGCCGTAGCCATGCTGATAGTGGCGTTGAACGACATGTCGTAGGGCGGATTCATGCGAATGACTTTCCGGAAATTCGCCGCGGCGCTGCCGTAGTCCTTCTGCTCCTGATACAGCTGCGCCAACACGTAAAGGTAGCGCATTCTCGTTTTTTTCGTTTTGGTATGACTCAAAGCGGCTTCCAAATGACTGATGGCTTTCGCATGGTTTTTCTGCTTGATGTACCAGTCGGCGGCAGTGGCTTCCAACTCGGCTTTCAGCGCTCTTTGATCGGGAAATTTCTCGTCTTCCAGAAGGTCATTGAGTATGGTAAACGATTCCCGGTAATTGTTGTCCAGCATCAGGGCTTTTGCCTTCCATATTCTGGATTCGTAGAGAATCGGCGTTCCCGGAAATTCGGTCTCCATAAAGTTGAACGAGCGCAGGGAGAAAAAATATTCGCCGGTATAAATGTAGATTTTGCCGATCAACAGGTAACAGTCGTCGATATACTTGTTAAATTCGCGCCTGTCGTAAAACTTTTTTTCTTCGGGAGACATGCCCGATTTCCCCACCTTGGGCTTGGCAGTGATGGAATGCAGCGTCACCGCCTTGGTCACCTTTTGCGCGGCAACTCCCATATCGCCCGCTATTTCCTGCGATACGGCAGGATCGCCATACAAAAACAGCGGCAGGATTTGCGTATAGTCGTCCTTTTTGCTATCTTCGGCTTTCAGCAACCCCTTCCGGTAATTTTCCTTCGCATTGAACAGAATATTGTAACGGGTGGTCACGTTATGATAAGCACGGTTGACACCGGTATTTTTCCCGGTGCTGCATCCCTGAAAAAACGCCGGAACAACTGCTGTCCAACACAATATAATATATACAACTGATCTCTTCAAATTTTTGACCATCATCCAATGCGCAAAGTAACAAAAAATGTTTGTATTAATAACTTATTTTTTTTAAAGATATTGTCACTGCCCGAACATCCTCCGGAAAAAATATCAAAAAGGAGCGTGAAAAAATATCCCCCCGCAACTTTTCGCCGGTGCGAACGCCAGAAAGGGGTAAGGAATCGTCCGTAAATATAATGTATCATTTGTTTATTTCGTTTTTGGGTGAGCAGCAAGGGGTTTAAACCCCTTGTTACGGGAGATGGGGGTTTTTCCTCACCCCCGGACCCTTCTCCATTTTGGAGAGGGGGGGAGAACCTGCCATACAGGGACGGAATGGGAATAAATGTATCGTTTATTTTTGTACGATGCCTGATTTCTTTTTCGTACGATGCAAATTTTTTCAACGGCACATTACCATTCGCTACGAATGGCATCTCAAAAAAAGAATTAATCTTTTCTTCGGAGGTTTTCCAAATAAAAAAAATCACTTACCTTTGCGCCTTCGATAATATGCCGGCATTGCCGGCATTGAAAAGATAAAAAAAACTTGGAAATCAAGAATATAAAATGGCCAATTATTATACGGACAACAGGGATCTGAGATTCCACCTTACACATCCGCTGATGCAACGGATCATAGAGTTGCGCGAACATAACTATGCCGAAAAGGATCGGTTTGACTACGCGCCTTTCTCCTATGAAGACGCCATAGACAGTTATGACAAGGTACTGGAGATCATCGGGGAGATTTGCGGCGATATTGTCGCGCCCAACGCCGAATCGGTCGACGCCGAAGGACCCAGGGTAGTGGACAACAGCGTGGTGTATGCACGCGGCACACAGGAGAACCTCGACGCCCTGCGCAAGGCAGGCTTGATGGGCATCACCCTTCCGCGCAGGTACGGCGGGCTGAACCTCTCCATAGTCCCCTACTCAATGGCAGCCGACATAGTTTCGCGCGCCGATGCGGGATTTGTCAATATCTGGGGTTTGCAGGACTGTGCCGAAACCATCAACGAATTTGCCGATGAAGACCAGAAGGAACGCTTTCTCACACGGGTATGCAACGGCGAGACCTGCGCCATGGATCTCACCGAACCCGACGCAGGCTCCGACCTGCAAGCCGTGCAGTTGAAAGCGACCCAAAAACCCGACGGTTCATGGACGCTCAACGGAGTAAAACGCTTCATCACCAATGGCGACGGCAACATAGCGCTGGTGCTTGCCCGCTCGGAAGAAGGCACCACCGACGGACGCGGGCTGTCCATGTTCATCTACGACCGCAAAAGCAACGCGGTGAAAATCCGCCGCATAGAACACAAGCTGGGCATCATCGGTTCGCCCACCTGCGAACTGGCGTTCAAGGACGCGCCCGCCGAACTGGTCGGTTCGCGCAGGCTGGGACTGATCAAATACGTGATGGCGCTGATGAACGGCGCACGGCTGGGCATCGGCGCACAGTCGGTAGGCATTTCGGAAGCCGCCTATCGTGAAGCGCTGGCTTATGCCAGAGAACGCCGGCAGTTCGGAAAAGCCATCATCCGCTTTCCGGCAGTGTACGAAATACTCGCCAACATGAAAGCCAAACTGGATGCAGCGCGTACCCTCCTGTACGAAACCTGCCGTTTTGTGGACATCTACAAGACGCTGGAACATATTTCCGCAGAACGGACGCTTACCCCGGAAGAACGTGCGGAGATGAAATCGTACCAGAAACTTGCCGACTTCTTTACCCCCCTGCTGAAGGGAATGGCAAGCGAATACTGCAATCAGGCGGCTTACGACGCCATACAGATACACGGAGGATCGGGCTTCACGAAAGACTATCCCGTGGAGCGGATCTATCGCGACGCGCGGATCACCTCCATTTACGAAGGCACCACCCAATTGCAGGTAGTGGCTGCTATTCGCGGCGTAACCACAGGCGCTTACCTCAAACATATCCGCGAAGTGTACGAACCCGCCGAACTGAGACCCGAACTGGAAGAATGGCGCAACATCCTGAAGGAGATGACCGCCGAATACGAAACCGCCGTAGCGACCGTCACCGAAGTGAAAGACAGCGAATATCTCGATTTCCACGCCCGCCGTTTGGTGGAGATGGCAGGCAACATCATCATGGGCTACCTGCTCGTACTCGACGCCCAACGCGACGCCCACTACACCCGGTCGGCGAAAATATTCATCAAGCACGGACAAGCCGACAACCGCAGCAAAAAACAGTACATAGACGCTTTTTCTCCGGAAGAACTGGAATTAATGACGCAGGATTGACCGGGAAGGAGGGAGCGGGGACGCGAACCGTTCGATGCCCCCACCGGCAGCGGGCTTCTTTACAGCGAAGCCCGCATGGCGGACATATCCGTTTTCGATATGGAAATTTACCGCTCTGTCCCTGTATCCGGCTGTTTTCCAAAGGTATTGAGAACGGCGCTGCGGACAGCAGCTGCCATTTGCATGGCGTCATTTAAACCTTGAATGGCGCCGTTTAAAAGTTTGACGGGGCATGTTGGCGCCCACACTGTAATGAAATCTTTTGCAATATTAATAATTATACTGCACTCGGTTA
>JAISRX010000036.1 GCA_031273395.1 Bacteroidales bacterium
CCATCCGGAAATGAATAAGTCCGATGTAGCCATCGCGGCGGGATTCAACTCTCGCGACTCCATGAACAGGGCGTTCGGCACGGAAAAAGAAAATTCTATTTAAAATAACGAATAACGAATAAACAATGTATCACACTTTCAACTCTTCTTCTTCCTTCTCCCCGCTTCGGACGCCAGGATGTTTTTGTAGCGTTCGAGGACGGCTCTTGGCGGGGTCGAAGTGCTTGAGACCGGACTTCACGGCGTCTCCACATGGGCTTCGTTGCGCAAATGCGCGTAATCAATTCTGATAACTGCTTTCATATATATAAGGGTTTAAAAATTTCAAGGCTGACTGTAAAGACGCGGCGCGCCGCGTCTCTACGAAGACAATCAATTCGTAATTCGTAATTTGTAATTCGTAATTGCCTTCGGCGGCGGTGGCGGAAGTTCCCGAAAGGGGCGCCGAGGGCTCGGTGAGGGTTTCGGAGTTTCCCGAAATGGGCGCCGAGGGTTCGGTGAAGGTTTCGGGAGTTCCCGAAAGTCCCGTCGAGGGCTCGGTGGAGGTTTCGGAGTTTCCCGAAAGCGCCGCCGAGGGTTCGGCGGGGGTAGCGGAGTGTTCCGCCACCGTCAACAGCCCGTTGCCGGCGCAGGACAATGACAAAGCAGCGTCCTGCCCAAGGCATGGCGCAACTTGTGCAGGTGTGTCAAAAGAGGTATTCTGCCCAAAAAGAGATGCGCGGAAATCGCTATAACATGCTGGCATATAGCGTTTTACCCCCCCCCCCCCCCCACATAATCTGCCAAAATGACAGGTTCGCCGGAGGCAGAGACGCAGGGGGCGTCTTTACGGGCGGGGGGTGCGGCGGACGCAAAAAATTGCGTTCCTGCTGTAATGCAATGCAACATCATCGAAAAAAAAGATTTAACGGCGCAAAGATAAATGGTTTTTTTTAAAACAGCAAAAATAAATATTTTTGGTTATACTGCATCCGGTTGACCCCGCACTGCGCTTCGCTTGTACGGGGTTATCAAAAGGCAACCCCTGTCGGGGTTGTGCACAGCCCTGCACAGACGTAAAACGCCGCAGGCGTTACCCTTCCGCCGCCGCAGAGACGCGGCGCGCCGCGTCTCTACCATCGTGGAGAACACGGCATGCCGGTAGAAAAACCGCCATGACCGGCAAACAGTCAAAAGGTGCGTACCTTCGCGTCAAAAACACGGATGAGGATCACCGGGAAGACGGAATGAACACTTTTTGATGCAAAATTGTTGTAGTCATTAGAAAAAAATGATGATTTAACGATGCAATATCAATCTTATCAGTTACATAATTATACATCAATCCCCGGCATTGAAAAATTGCCGTCCATTGACCGCAAAGCCATTGAAATCAGCGGACGTATTCTTCCGTTTAAAACCAACAATTACGTTACGGAACAACTTATCAACTGGGACAATATCCCCGACGATCCTGTTTTTACGCTCTGTTTTCCGCGCAGGGACATGTTGCGAAAAGAGCATTACGAAACCGTGGAACGGCTGGTGGATGCGCAGGCAGGCGAGGCGCAGCTCCGCGAAGCGATACATGCCATCCGCAACTCCCTGAACCCCCATCCGGCAGGGCAATACCTGAACGTTCCCAGCATGGGCGACGCCCCTCTCAACGGCATGCAGCACAAATACGGGGAAACCGTGCTTTTCTTTCCCGGTCAGGGACAAACCTGCCATGCCTATTGCAGCTTTTGTTTCCGCTGGTCACAGTTTACAGGAATGAAAGGGATGCGTTTCGCGGAAAAGGAAACGGAACATCTGGTGAGGTATCTGCGGCAGCATCGCGAAGTCACCGACCTGCTGTTTACCGGCGGCGACCCGCTCGTGATGAGTTCCGCCCATATCAACCGCTACGTCGACGCTTTACTGGACAACGATCTGGACAACATCCGCACCATCCGTTTCGGCACCAAATCCTTTGCTTACTGGCCATACCGCTATCTTACGGACGCCGACGCGGATGACCTGTTGCGGATATTCGACAAAATTGTCCGTGCAGGCAAACACCCGGCAATTATGGCTCATTTCAGTCATCCGGCAGAACTTGCTACCACCGCCGTGCAGGAAGCCCTCAAACGGGTACGTTCCACGGGCGCGCAAATCAGGACGCAATCCCCTTTGCTCAGGCACATCAACGACCGTCCGGAAATATGGTCGGAAATGTGGCGCATGCAGGTCAACCTGCAATGTATCCCGTATTATATGTTTGTGGCAAGAGATACGGGCGCATGCGAATTTTTCGACATACCGCTGGCGGGGTGTTGGGATATTTTCCGGAAAGCCTACCGGCAAGTAAGCGGAATATGCCGCACGGTACGCGGTCCGATCATGAGCGCTACGCCCGGAAAGGTACAGATACTGGGCGTCAGCGAGGTGCGGAACGAAAAAGTGTTTGTGCTGCATTTCCTGCAGGGGCGCCACCCCGACTGGGTGGCGCGCCCGTTTTTTGCCGCATACCATCCGGAGGCAACATGGCTGAACATGTTGGAACCGGCTTTCGGGAAAACAAAATTTTTCTTTGAAGAAGAACATGGAATGTGTGAAGACAGGTACGAGCTCGAAGAGGTCGCATGTTGATGGAACGCATGTTTATAGAAAATTCGACCCCATCGGGGTCGAATGGCACGGATAGCGTCCCCGGTTCTATAAACATGCGACCCGTTGGGTCGGTCGGCGATGAGGGCGAGGTATCCTAATGGACATTGGGGGATTATTTTACAATGCCCAGGTAGAAAATCGCATACGAACATTCATCCGGCAGGCGCAATGAATAAATTTTTTATTATCTTTGCCGCGTTGAACGGGTATGAAAAGTTTAGGAACATGGATATATCGAAAAAGATTTCGCCGGCGCTGAAGAAAATAGTCAACCACTATATCGTTAAAAATCTGTTGATCTTCTTCATCATCTGTTTTTTTGTATATGCGGGCAGTTTTGTCATTTTGCGGTATTATACGCATCACGGAGAAGCCCTGTCCGTTCCCGATCTGAGGGGAATGACCCTGAAAGAAGCCGAAGTCCTTTTGACTGCAAGAAAGTTGCGCGGCAAACTGTCGGACTCGGTATATGTGGCGTCCGCAAGACCGGGCAGCATTGTCAGCCAAAATCCGGAACCCAACTTTAAAGTTAAAAAAAATAGAAACGTGTTTCTGGTAATCAATGCGGTAACGCCGGAAATGACCTACATGCCCGGCGTAGTGGGGGTGTCGCTCAGACAAGCCACCAGCATCCTCGAAACGCAGGGCTTAACTGTGGGAAAACTGACCTACGTGCCGGATTTGGCAAAAAACAACGTGCTGAAACAAAGATATAACGGAAGAGAGATCAGGGCAAAAACAAAAATTGCCAAGGGATCAAGCATAGATTTGGAGTTGGGACGCGGGCTGAGCGACGAAAGGACTCATGTTCCCAACCTCACGGGGCTGTATCTTTCCGAAGCGCGCAACATCCTGACAAAATATTTTTTGAATATCGGCGTTATGATTTATGACTCGTCCGTTGCAACGTCTGCCGATTCTCTGAGAGCGTTTATCTGGCGGCAAAAACCGGCAGGCGCCGGTTATACGCTTCAGCTGGGCGATCAGGTTGATGTATGGTTAACCGTAGATGAAAACAAAAAGTCCGATGGTACAAACAAAGAATAAAAAAAGTCAGGCATCATGAAGAAGTATTGTCTTCTTGGCGTATTGGCATGGGGTTATGCCGCGTTGTTGCAGGGACAGCTTCCGGCAACCGTCATGCTTGACCATAACCCCGTTTTGCGGGACAGACACGCTCCCATAACGGGCAAATCGGTGCAGGACACGCTTCCCCTGCCCTTTATCGACGATTTCTGCTATTATTACCGGTCGCCTTTCCCTGATGCGGACTTATGGACGGATCGCCATGTGTTCATCAACAATAATTTCCCCATTCAGCCCCGTTCAAACGGGGTAGCCACCTTTGACGCTTTGGACGCCAACGGACAAATTTATCCCAACGACGGAAGTTTTTATGCCGATACCCTTACTTCGTGTCCGGTGGCGCTGGAGAACAGCATGACCGGCGTTTACCTGAGTTTCTTTTACCAGCCGCAGGGCTACGGAGATGCTCCCGAAAAGGGAGACTCGCTGATCCTGCAATTCAAATCGTCGTCCGAAGAGTGGCGCAACGTATGGCAAATGGAGGGCGCTCCCCTTCATCCCTTCAGACAGGCGATGGTGCCTCTGAAACAGGAATATCTCTACAAGGGCTTTCGGTTTCGTTTTGTGAACAGGGTCAGTTTCGGAAACGACAAGTTCAATGAAGGCAAGAAAAGCAATGTGGACTTGTGGCATATTGACTATGTGCGGCTGGACGGGAACCGTCACGCACAGGATACGGCAATCGTGGATGTGTCCATGATTGCGCCTGTCCGCTCGCTCATCAAGGATTACCGTTCCATTCCGTGGAATCAGTTTAAGGTGGCTTACATTTCGAAACAGGAACCGCAGATCGGCATTTCCTACCGCAACAACGACGTTACGGGTTATCTTGTCACCAGGGGATTCAGGGTGACCGACCTCTACAGCGGGCAAAGCGCCCCCATCGGGTCTCCGGGTTCGGAAAACATCGAAGGAGGACAAATCGTTACCTATCATGAAATGGTATTCAACCCGTTCGGTTCCGCAGCGACGGATTCGGCGCTGTTTGAACTGAAAGGTTTTCTGACCACCAGCGAGTACGACATCAACAAAGAAAACGACACCGTTCGTTTTCACCAGATATTCAACAACTATTTCGCCCGCGACGACGGTATTCCCGAAAGCGGATACGGATATGAAGGGATCAATGCGCAGGGGTGCGCCGTTGCCTGCCGGTACGAAACGTTCACACCGGACACGCTGCGTGCGGTGGCGCTGTATTTCAATCCTGTGCGGAACAATGTTACTTCGCGGTACGTCTTCCGGATAGCGGTGTGGAGCGACGACAACGGAGTTCCCGGAGAACAGGTTTACCTTTCGCAGGAAGAGTATTCGCCGAAGGAAACGGGACAATTTACCGTTTATCGAATGGAAAGACCGGTGAACATCACCAAGTATTACTGGGTTGGCTGGCAACAGGTGACCTCCGGTTTCCTGAACGCAGGGTTTGACATGAACTTCAACGACAAGGGCAATCTGTGGTACAACAGATCGGGCAAATGGGAACAGGACATCAACGACGGGACGCTGATGATTCGCCCGTTTACCGGCAGAAAGATCGACCTGCCGACCGCATCTCCGGATACCGAAAGGAGCGTTCGGGCGGAGTTGCAAATATATCCCAACCCTGCCACACATTATATATATATCACATTTGAACAAAAATATCCGTTGCAGGAATACCAATTGGAGATATACGGCGTCGCCGGACAGTTGCACTACCGGAAAGCGCTTGCCGAAACCGGCGTGGATGTGGGCTTTCTGGAACAGGGACTGTACATCGTGCGTCTTGTTCACGGGAAAACAGGGCAAACATGGCGGCAGCGGCTGGTGATCGTCAGGTAAACTTTTCCCTGCGGAAAGCCCGACGGCTATTTTTCGTATGCCTCCACATGCACCGTCTTGACAGACCGTCCCGAAGGATCGGCTGTTTGCTTGAAAGCGGCGTCCCACTCAAGCGCCACAGCGGTACTGCATGCGATAGACGGCACAGACGGCACGGTTTGCGCCGCCGCCGCCGATGGAAAGTGTTCCTCAAACATGGTGCGGTACCAGTATTCTTCCTTGGACAGCGGCGGATTAATGGGAAAACGTTCTGCTACGCGCTCCATCTGGCTGTTGGATACTTTTTGTTCGGCAGTGGCTTTCAGCGTGTCGATCCAGTTATACCCCACTCCGTCGGAGAATTGCTCTTTCTGCCGCCATACGATCTTTTCGGGCAAATAATCCTCAAAAGCTTTGCGCACAACGTATTTTTCTATCAAACCGCTGCCGCACATCTTGTCTTTTGGGTTCAGCCGCATGGCGATGTCCATAAATTCAAAGTCAAGGAAAGGCACCCGGCCTTCCACTCCCCACGCCGCCAGCGATTTGTTGGCGCGCAGGCAATCGTACAGGTGCAGTTTGTCCAGTTTACGTACGGTTTCTTCGTGAAATGCCTGTGCATTGGGCGCTTTGTGGAAATACAGATAGCCGCCGAACAATTCGTCGGAGCCTTCGCCCGAAAGCACCATCTTCACTCCCATCGACTTGATGAATCGCGCCAGCAGATACATGGGCGTGGAGGCTCTTACGGTGGTCACATCGTAGGTCTCAATGTGGTAAATAACATCACTCAATGCGTCCAGCCCTTCTTCAATGGTAAAATGTATCTCGTGATGCACGGTTCCGATATAATCGGCTACTTCGCGCGCCGACGCCAGATCGGGAGAACCTTTCAATCCGACGGCAAACGAATGCAGTTGAGGCCACCATGCCTCGGAACCATCCTCAATCCGCTTCTTTGAATAGCGTTTAGCGATGGCAGAGATGACGGATGAGTCCAGACCTCCGGAAAGCAGCACTCCATAAGGCACGTCGGACATCAATTGTCTGTGAACGGCAGCCTCCAGCCCATCCCGCAACACCTGTATGTCCGTCGAATTATCCTTCACGTTCCCGTAATCCATCCAGTCACGCCGGTACCACTGCCGGATCTCTCCGTCTTTGCCGTACAGATAGTGACCTGCGGGAAATTCCCGTATGTCGGAACAAAATCCCTCAAGCGCTTTAAGTTCGCTGGCTACGAAAAACTGCCCGTAATCATCATACCCTATGTACAAGGGGATGACGCCTATATGGTCGCGACCGATGAGATAAACGTCGTTTTTCCTGTCATACAGGGCAAAGGCATAAATTCCGCTCAAATCTTCAAAAATGTCGGGACCTTTCTCGTGATACAGGGACAAAATGACTTCACAATCGGAATACGACTGAAATTCATAGATATCCTTATGCCTTTTTCTAATATCCTGATGATTATATATTTCCCCATTGACGGCAAGGATCAGATTTCTATCCTTGCTGTACTGCGGTTGCCCTCCCGACTCTATATCCACAATAGACAGGCGTTCATGTGCCAGAATGGTTTTCCCTTCGCAATAAATCCCCGACCAGTCGGGTCCGCGATGACGTATCTTTTTTACCATTTTCAGCACTTGCTTGCGCATGCCCGTCAGTTCCCGACTTACCTCAAATACACCAACAAATCCACACATCAATTTATGTTTTTAAATTAAATTCGGCAAAGGTATATGAATTTGACAGATTTTTCAAGAAAAGTTATTATTAAATCCGGTCAATCTGCAAAAAAAATTTCAAATCACCATGACCCGATATCATCAATCATTGTCCGCTTTGATTTGTATCCGGTTCATCGCTGTCCGGTAAAAAAAGGGCGGACAAACATGCCCGCCCTGCGGTCATCTCAGTAACCATGACAAAACAGAGAATAACCGAGGACAAAAGTACAAATTTTAACGGACAAGGACATACCGAAAGATGGAAAATATATTTTTCCGCATGAAAAAAGCGGTTTTTACATATTTGCCTCATCATCTTTTGCCTGTATGCACATCCAACATTACAACTGCGTCCACATCATGCCCAAAACAGGTGGCGTCCATCAACATCACAGCATTTGACGCTGTTTCTTTGCACTCAAGTTCTTTTTAATCGCCCGTCATCGGTGTTTTTTAATGCATTGCCCTGACGAGCAGTATTATTAATTCCCTTTTGATCCTGTGCAAAGACGCTATTCATCAGCTGTTACAACGTTTGCAGCCTGAATTTTGACCTGTAATCCTCAACTGCCCATTGTCCATATTTCCCATGCCTTGTCTGCCTGCAACCGCAACATGCGTTCGCCGTTATGCACCGCGGCGCCCCGTTCTTTTCCGCGCCGCATGAACAAAGTCTCTTCAGGGTTATACACCAGGTCGTACAGGAAATGACGCTCGTTCAGGCAGTCATAGGGAATGTCGGGACAAGTGTCCGCATGAGGATACATGCCCAACGGAGAAGTATTGACCACCAGCAGATGGGTTGCAAAATCCCGATGGTTCAACTCGCCGTAAGTTTTGTAAACTCCTTCGGCAACCTTGCGCGATACAAAATGAGGCGTTACGGACAATTGCCGCAAAACAAACTCCACCGCTTTGGAAGCGCCTCCCGTTCCCAATATGAAAGCATACTTCGGAAATCCGGATTCGCGGGAAGCATACCACTCTTCCAATGATGTTTTGAACCCATACGCATCCGTATTGAAGCCCTGCAAACGCACGCCTCCCGCCTGCCTCAGTATCCGTACCGTATTGACCGCGCCGATTTTTGAAGCTATTTCATCCAGTTCATCAAGGTACGGAATAATCTGTTCCTTGTAGGGAATAGTCACATTAAAACCTGCCAAATCAGGGTGTTGCTGCAACACCTCTTCCAATCGGCTGATATTTTCAACAGGAAAATTGCAGTATGTGTGACGGCAAAGACCTTCCCCTGCAAATTTTTCCGTAAAATAACGCTGTGAAAAAGAATGTGACAAGGGATAACCAATCAATCCATATACATAAGATGTATCCATCCGTTCAACAAATTAAATCGGTGGCAAAAATACAAAAAAGATATTCAGGGAAGCAAAATAAATAAGTTGTCATGCATTATTGTCATGCGGCTGCGCCTCCCCCCCCCCGAAGATAAAGTCGAATGACTTTGGATGCATCAATAAATAAATATATCAAATAATTTTGCAGTTACAGAAAAATTCTTACCTTTGCAGTCTAAAAAAAGCAGATAACAAATGGAAGACGAAACAATCCGAAAGAAAATAGCGACCATGTTGCCTGTTTTGGACGAAAAACAAACTCGCTTATACCTTGCAAGTGAAGCAAATTCGGACAGCCTAAATTTTGTCCACATGAAAGAATGGTGGCAAAAACAGCCTAAACTTTGTCCATTACACCATAATTTAGCGAAAGACAAGGCAGAAAATGACTATTTGTGTTGTCCGCAGCTTGTATGGGATGTGTCGCTCGGTAGAGACGCACAATTTTGAGTCTCTACTCTTACAGGTTATTTATTTCACGTTCCCTGGCGCCTGATTCCCTTTTGCAAAGTCCGCCAGATAGGAACAACGGGTGACCGCCTCACCGTAAAAAAACGTTTTGGAGAAATTCTTTTTCAGTCGGGCAAAATACGGATTGTCGAGCAGGTACTTTCCTGCGGTGTAGCGGGCGTTGTTCAGGACGTAGGCGCCGGGTGAGTTCATCTGACTGCACCATGAAGCAAAAAACAAACACTGCGCCTGAAATTCGCGGTTACGCGACCGTTCTAACGCCTGCATGAAACAGTCGCGGGCAAGGTCTGTCCTGTAATAATGATAAAACTCGTCGGAAGGCTGCACAGTAATCCATTCAGCCCTGTCGAGCCATGTCCACCGGTAGCTGAGCAGTTGCCACGAATTGCCGTAATAACTCATTTGTAACAGTCCGCAGGCATACCGGAACAAATCTTCCGCAAGCGGTTTCCTTTGCCGCACACGATGTTGCAAATCCGCCATTTCGCGTGCGAAACTCAGTTTGGAATGAAACGTTATCTCCCTGTCGTCCTTATTTTTCTCCCCCTGCCTGTTAAAGGCGGAGGGAAGTTCAAAAGGATCCCTTTGCAGGTGAAACAGCCCGGAGGCGTCCGAGAGCCGCTCGAAACAGTCCGCGGCAGCCCCGAAACGCAACGCACGCAAATGTTTGGTGCCTTGCAGTTCAAGGACGGCGGATTCGGTCAGCGGGCTGAAGCGGTAGAGAAAGGAGTCGCAGGCGCTCATGGTTTGCGGAGCGGACATTTGCCGCAACGCTTCTTCCAGACAGTCAACGTCCGCGTGGCGGTCGAGGAGGGTCAAAGCGTCCGGCAGATGGTACATGCCGGCGGCAACGGATGAATAGCGTTTGGCTATGCCGGCGCACCATGCCGCTTTTACCGGCTGCTGCCGCTTCAGGTAGATGCCGGGAAGTTTTTCGCCGAAATAATGCGCTGCAGTACGGTCGAAAAAAAGACGGCTTTCCGCACTCCGCGTGCTGTCGCGCACACAGTCCAGCAACCATTGCAGCGAAGGCAGGATGCGGGTTTCCGTTGCATCGTCGAAAGGAGTCATGTCCGTATGGACAAGCAGTTTGACGGCAAGCAGCTGCTCACGTATTTTCGCATCCGCCGGTTCTTCTTCGGCAATGCTTGCCAGCAGGGAAGCCTGTTCAAAGTCGCCCGACAGGAAAGAAAGGTAAGCCGCCGCCGTGTACCACAACGCCGGTCGTCGAACGCTTCGCAAGCCGGCATAGCGCACCGCCGTTTCGCCCAGTTCGCGGGCATGAGCAAGAACGGCGCTGCTGTCCGCTCCATGCAGTCCGGCTTCCACCTTGTTCACCTCGCGTACCAGCAGGGTTTCGATATATGGACTTGACGAATACAGGTTATACACGCGCTGCAACGGTTCGAGGGTGGAATGAAAACAGGTAAAACCCGTCATGGCTTCGATCACCGAACGTTCCCGGCGGTTGGCGCAGAGGGCGGCAAGCCCGGATGTATCCGCTTGGCGAATGATCCGGCGGTAGGAGTTCATGGCGGATTGGCTGTAACGCGGACACCGGTCGAATACCTTTGAACAGGCATACAGCGCTTCCGTTTCCGAAGGGACGGCGCCCGCATAGAACGACAATGCCCACAGTACCGCCAGCGCCGGCGTATTTTCGGAGGGCGCCATCATTTTACGGTAATAGTTTACGCAATCGTCCTTCCGCCCGCAGTAGAACGCCATGCGCACTACCTGAAAGCCGCAGCGCAGGCGGATAAACTCCGTTTTCGCGCTGCGGTGGAGCGCCAGCCCGACATGCAGCAGCGAATCCTGCCGCACGGGGTCGAAAACGGCAGCGTCCCACTCCTCCGATCTCCTTCCCGCCTGTTGTTCACAGGCTTTGGCATACAGCAGGTAATTCAGCGAAGAAAGGTCGTTACGTTGCATCATCCGCTGCATCATGCTGTTTTTGAACCACTGCCGGTCGATCCGGTTCCACTGTCCGCGGCGGGCTTTCTCCCGTATGGACTGCAACTCGCCGAGCGGGATTTCATAAATCAGTTCTCCGGCGTCACTGTCGGTGATGCTGCCGCCGAGATGCCTTTTCCATTCGCGGATGTTCTCTTCCCTGTCCGTTTGGCGGTCGGCGGCGTTGTCGTAGAGGTTCGAGAAACTGTAGTAATAGTTGTTCCGTTCGGGTATGTCCCTGCGGAAATAGCCGGTATATGACATGTCCTCATCCACAGACCGGCCGCAGGCAATCAGGTAAACCGCTGCCGACACGCCCGACAGACTAACGAAACAAATCAGCAATTTCTTGAAGTTCATGTGTCGGAATTTTCTGCAAAAGTAACGAATCAAGATGATACCAGACAATATTTTCGGGATTTTTCATGCAGGACGACAGTATTTTTGCCGTTTTGCGCAGGTCGGCAACGGAGGGTTCTTCCAGACGGATATGTTCGCCCTTCCCCACATAAACGCCGCGCAGCAGCAGGCTTGTGTCACAGCAATACAGGCGGGGCGCCGTTTCCCTGAAGTGAGGCGTTTGCAAATCCTCCCTGCGCAGCCCGCCGATAAGCCCACGGTACTGCATGTTGCTGAAACGGACGCCCCAGTGAAACAGCGGCAAAGCCACATCCGCCGGAAGCGGATAGACGCCCGCATGTTGCATGTACGCCCTTGTTTCCTCGGCGTCGAGGATGGAATTGTGATTGCCGTAAGTGGTGAGACCGCCCATGTTGTAGCACATCAGCATGACCCTGTCCACAGGCGGAATGCCCGCGCTTTTCCGGTACTTCCACTGGTGCAGGCGCAGGGTAACGGACAGTTGGCGTCCCTGCAAAAGTTTTTCCCCTCTCATGCAGCGCAGCAGGTGAAAATATTTGTCGCGCGTGGAAGCGTTCCAGTCGCAGTCTGCCTGTATTTCGGGGACGTCCCTTGCATGGCGGTGGCGGTGGATGTTTTCCATGCGCGCGCAAATCTTCGCCGCCAGACGGGGGATACTGTCTTCCGTGGTCATCTCCAGCGCCTTGTTGACAATGAAAACAACCGGCACCGTTTGTATGCCTTCCGGAATACTGTCGCCGAAAATAACGGTTGCTTCTGGTTTCGCGCCACCCTCGCCGGCAATCACGTCAAAGTAGCGGACATACAAACGGCGGACGCCATCTTCGGAACGAACCCGTTGCAGGACGCCGTCGCACCGGAAGACCGTCTTCCAGTAATAAAACGACAGCGGTTGCGGAGTTTTTTTCCCGCACGAGACCGGAACAAGCGTCAGAACAAGCAATACAAACCGTTTCATGCTGCAAAGATACATAAAATAATTGATGAAGGACGACAGCGCATCGAATGGGGTACATTTCAAACCGATACCAAAATCTGTTGGCATGCCTCAAGTGATATTGTAGAATCCATGTTCGGCAACTTCAAATTCGGGCGTTCAAAGAATCCTTTGAATGGAGTAACATCATACGTTTTACTTTTGCCGCTCCCTGCCAAAATAGGAACAAAGGACAATTCTTCCCGAGTCGATTGCAAGGACTCTTTGGAAGATGTTTTTATGAAGAATTTAACAGTGTGGTCTAAGAATAATCTAACCGAAAAGATTGCGGTTAAACGAAAATATAAACTGGCGGGATAAGGAAATCTTTGATATGAATTTTGCACTCCCTACTCGCAGGGACATGAAACAACGTTTAATGAAGTCAATAGCGCCTCAAAAAAAGATTAGCCCACGGAAGCCGCTTTTGCAGATTAACGCAATTTTGTTACCTTTGCGTCCTTATTGTAATTATCGGAAAAAAAGAGATGCAGATAATAGACGGAAAAAAGATTGCCGGAGAGATCAAGGCAGAGTTGAAAGCGACGACAGAGCGGTGGCTGCGGGAGGGAAAAAGACCTCCGCACCTGGCGGCGGTGCTGGTGGGCAGCGACGGCGGCAGCGAAACATACGTGGCGCACAAAATGAAAGCCTGCGAGCAGACAGGGTTTCAATCGACCCTGATTCGCTTCGACAGCCGGGTGAGCGAAAACGAACTGCTGGAGAGGATCGCCCGGCTCAACGCCGATGAGGATGTCGACGGCTTCATCGTACAGTTGCCGCTTCCGCCGCACATCGACGAACGGAAAATCATCGAGACGATTGATCCCGCCAAGGACGTGGACGGTTTCCACCCTGTAAACGCCGGACGCATGATGATCGGGCTGCCCTGCCTCCTGCCGGCGACCCCTGCCGGAATCATGGAACTGCTGAGGCGCTGCCGCATCGAAACAGCAGGAAAGCGCTGCGCGGTGCTGGGAAGGAGCAACATCGTCGGCAAGCCCATCGCCATGCTGATGGCGCAAAAGACGCAATCCGGCAATGCCACTGTAACCATCTGCCACAGCCGGACAAAAGACCTTGCCGACGTCACCCGTCAGGCGGACATCATCATCGCCGCCATGGGACAGCCCGAAATGCTCACCGCCGACATGGTGAAGGACGGCGCGGTGGTTATTGACGTGGGAACCACGCGGACGCCTTCCGCCGACGCCAAGTCGGGCTGGAAACTCAAGGGCGACGTGAAGTTCGACGAAGTGGCGCCCAAGTGCAGCTACATCACCCCGGTACCCGGAGGGGTGGGTCCGATGACCATCGTCTCCCTGCTGAACAACACCCTGCAGGCGGCAAGCCTTAAACGGTCGTCATGCAACAGTTGAAGGCGTCGAAAGAAATAGTGGTACGCTTTAACGAGGTGGACTCCATGAACATAGTATGGCACGGCTCTTATGCGCTCTATTTTGAAGACGCGCGCGCCGCCTTCGGCGAAAAGTACGGACTGGGATACCTCGATATTTACGCCGCCGGCTATTATGCGCCGCTGGTCGATTTGTCCTTCACCTTCAAAAACCCCTTGCTCTACGGCAACAAAGCGCGCGTAGATATCGTCTTCCGGAACGTGGAAGCGGCAAAAATCATCTTTCACTATGAAATCCACGCGCAGGACGACAACCGGCTGCTCACCGCCGGACAGTCCACGCAGGTCTTTCTGGACAGGGAATACCGGTTAGTGTGGACAAATCCCCCCTTCTA
Organism: Bacteroidales bacterium; assembly: GCA_031273395.1. Lineage (GTDB taxonomy): Bacteria > Bacteroidota > Bacteroidia > Bacteroidales > UBA4181 > JAIRLS01. Next base: position 14,148 of record JAISRX010000036.1, read on the forward strand.
CGAACAGTGGAAAAGAAAACATCATCTGCTGTGATCCGTATCGCGGGCGAGAACATCGTGTCCTCGCTCGGGTTGAGCGCCGAAGAGAACTACCGCAGGGTGGCGGCGGGCGAAAGCGGACTGCGCCTTTGCGAAGGCCTTTACGGTGTATCGGAACCTTTTATGGCTTCCCTGATAGACGACCGCGCGCTGAACGAACAGTTCCACAGACTCTGTCCCGCGCCGCCCGTCCGCTACACCCCGCTGGAGCAGGCAGCCGTCTATTCCGCAGCCTGCGCGATAGAGGCAGCCGGCATGGACGCCGCTCATCCGCGCGTTCTGTTCATCCTTTCCTCCGTCAAGGGCAACGTGGCGCTACCGGAACGCCCGAACGAACACGCCGGAACGGACAGGATACATCTGTGGAAAACCGCGCAGTTAGTCGCCCGTCACTTCGGCAACCGGAACACTCCGGTGACGGTATCCAACGCCTGCATTTCGGGAGCCTGCGCGCTGCTGACAGCCCGGCGCGAACTGCTATCGGGACGCTACGACGGCGTGGTGGCGGTGGGAGTGGACAGGCTGTCGAAGTTCATCGTCTCCGGCTTCCAATCCCTCAAAGCCCTCTCGCCGACCCCCTGCCGACCCTTCGACGCCGACCGCTGCGGGCTGAACCTCGGCGAGGCGGCAGCCGCTGTGGCGCTCCGGCGCGAAGACGCAACGGAAGCGCGCCCCGGCAGCATCCTGCTGGCGGACGGAGCAGTCCGCAACGACGCGAGCCACATCACCGCGCCGTCGCGCACCGGCGAAGGACTTTACCGGGCGCTGCGCCGCATCATGCAGGAACGCCGCCGCGAGGAGATCGCCTTTATCAACGCTCACGGCACGGCAACGCTCTACAACGACGAGATGGAAGCCGTCGCCCTGCACCGCGCAGGACTGGACGCCGTGCACGTCAACGGGCTGAAGGCTTCTTTCGGGCATACGCTCGGCGCGGCGGGTATTCTGGAAAGCATCATCTCCGCAAGAGCGCTGCGCAACGGAACCATCCTGAAAACACAGGGTTTCCGGCAGCAGGGAACCATTCATCCGCTGCACGTAAGCGTCGAAAACATCCCCACGAAGAGGCAGTATTTCATCAAGACGCTGTCAGGCTTTGGCGGATGCAATGCCGCATTGCTGTTCAAAAAATCCGACTGAAGCATGTATCCGAACATCCGATCATATTGCACGATACGCCGTCATCACGCGCAAAAGGACGGCAAAACGCTCTTTGAAGCGCCCGGCGCGACGGAAAGCGCCGACTTCCTGACCGCACTCTACAGGGAACTGAAGCTCGACTACCGGAAGTTTTTCAAGATGGACAACCTCTCCCGGCTCGGCTTCCTTGCCTCGGAAATCCTGCTTGCCGGACAGATAGACCGGGAAAAGGCGAACGAGGACGTGTCCGTCATTCTGTTCAACCGCAGCTCGTCGCTGGACGTCGACACCGCCTGCCGGCGTTCGATGGACAGCTCGGACAACGGCTGTCCCAGTCCGTCGATCTTTATATATACCCTTCCCAACATTGTTGCGGGCGAGATAGCCATCCGCAACGGAATTTTCGGCGAAACCGCCTTTTTCATCGGCGAGCGGTTCAACGGCGAGGAGTTGTGTCGCCGTGTGACGGACGCCTTCGACGACGACGCGCAAAAATCCCTGTGCGGCTGGGTGGAATACGAC
>JAISRX010000052.1 GCA_031273395.1 Bacteroidales bacterium
TTTTTTTTATCTTTGTGCCGGTAAATTTTAATATCTGTCATCATGAACAACAACAGTTCCGGTTTCTCAAAGTCGGATATTCCTCCGAGAGACAAAGAGCGGGATCTTTTTTTTGAAAGCATGAAAGCAAAATGGATGGAGGATATCCGAAACTCCAAAAAAGCACAGGCTTATTTCGAAAAGATAAATCCCTGTAACAAGGATTCTTTTATCGAAGATTATGTGAAGCAAAAAATATGGATCATCCGTTCGCATGAATACTATAATGATTTCTATCACAGGCATGAATACACCGATCTTTATTACCGGCAAAAAGCGGAAGACGCCCTGCAAGCCATTCTGCAAAAGAAACTGTTCAATCTGCAGGCACAGTGGAGAGCCAACCAAATAAAGATTGAGGGAGTGGATATTTGCAGCGATTTCGTGTTTTGGGAATACCATATTGAGTCATGCCCCTTTATTGAGCCGGTTCAATACCGCGAAAAGGAAATAATGAAGGAGTATCTCCTGCACGGGGAGGGTTTTGATGACGAATCCTGGTACAGCTGGCAGGATTATGAAGACCTGACTGCAAAGAATGCGGACGGACTGCCGGAGAATATGCCGGACTGGTACGAGTGGTACGACGGGAGAATCGGTACGGGTATGCTGCTCCTGCTGCCCGACCTGAAAGGGGAAAGGGAAGCGCTTTACATGACGCTGTTCCATCACAAAATGGCAGCCAACAGACCTCCTCCTCCTCCTTCTCCCCCGCGGCATCCGGGACCTTGCCTGACGGCTTACGGCGATGATTTTTTTAATTTTGCAGAAGTTTACGAGTCGGACAAGTATATTCTCGAAGCGATCAAAGGCTACAGGTCGCATTATCAGGAGGAACTCAAAATAGCCTCTCCCAACAGAATCAGAGACGCCGTTGCCACACTGCTCGAAGCCGACCGTCCGCTGCATCTGTCTTCGCACCTCAACTGGGATGAGGCGCTTCTGGAAGCCGGACATAAATACGAAAATATAAAAACGGCGGAAGCGCTGGATGCGGCATACGAACAATACATGATGCTGCACGAACTCGGCATGGCGTCCGGTCACACGGCGCAGGAAATTGCAAAAATTTACCGCGAAGACAAGCATATCCAATTCATGAGGGACGCCATACTCACAGGTCGCGAAGAAAACGGGGAACCGCGGGATTTTAACTATTAGCCGGCGCGGAAGACTTATCGCACATAAAAATCCATCACCTGTTCGTTTTCGATGTACGCCTGCAAGCGATCGCCGATTTGCACGGGACCCACGCCGTTGGGCGTGCCGGTGAAAATGAGGTCGCCCGTTTTGAGCGTAAAAAATTCGGAAACATGAGCGATGATACGGTCAATCGAAAAAATCATGTCCGCAGTGTTCCCTTCCTGCACGGTGTTGCCGTTCAGGTCGAGGCGAAAGCGGATACGGTTCACGTCGGCAAAGTCGGTTTTTGCCAGCATCCGTCCCACCGGCGCCGAATTGTCAAAGGCTTTTGAAATGTCCCACGGCAAGCCTTTTTCCTTGCATTTCCGCTGTATGTCGCGCGCGGTGAAATCAATGCCTGCGGTGATCTCGGAATAGTACCGGTGGGCAAAACGCGGGGAAATGCTTTTGCCGATGCGGTTGATTCTGACCACAATTTCCGTTTCGTAATGAATCTCGGATGAAAAATCGGGATAGAAAAAAGGTTTGTTATTGAGCAGCAATGCTGTTTCCGGCTTGGTAAAAATAATCGGATCGGACGATAAAATGTCCTTCATTTCTTCCACATGCAGGGAATAATTCATCCCGACAGCCAAAATCTTCATGACAGTCTGTTTTTCGGTATTTTATATCTTCGGTGCGTGTTCCAGCAAATAACGTTCGGCTTCCGTCGACCATATCCCGTTGCCGGCTTTCACTATCCGTGCAAGCGGGGCGAACAGCGGATCGGTTTTCCCTTTTTCCTCCAGTTCCTCCAAAGCGGTCAGTTCCATGTTGAGGTGCGTGTAGATCAGTTTTTTTCCGCCGGGGATGTGCGGCAGGTTTTTGGTGGTTTCAATCACCGCGTTCAGTCCGCCCACATGCGTGATCATGGCTGCCGGATTGAGCGTTCCCGCCGACATCATTTCCAGCGCTTCTACCATATCGCCGGTATTGCCGCCGCTGGTTCCCACCACGTGCGTGAAAGCGTAATGCACATTGTAGAAATTCAATTCCGCCTTGAATCCGGTATCCGACGGACCGGCAAAGAAATTGAGACAACCGTCCATGCCCAGCAGACGGTCGGCTTGCTCCACTATCGCTCTTACAGGGGCAAACACCAGCACGTCGTCATAACCTTTGCCGTCCGTCAGGCTTTTCATGTAACCTTCCGCATCCGGCGTGTCTTTGGTGTTGAGATAAATCAGCTTTATTCCGCCGGCTGCCGCTTCTTCTGCCGTATAGAGCGATGCGGCGCGTTTCAGGCGCGCATCGTCGATGTCGGTCACCACCAGCAGTTTCGGCTTGCGCGGACAGTGAATAATGTAATTGATGGCTGCCAGCCCCATGGGTCCCACTCCTGCAAGGATTGCCATGTTGCCGCCCTCCCTGACGCCCATTTCGTGGGCGTAAACGCCGTTCCGCGTGTGGTAGCAGGCGTGGAACGTGCCGATCACGCAGGACATCGGTTCTGCCAGCGAACCAAGGAAAAAAGCGTCGCCGGTATATTCCAGCAGGCAATCCATTTCCATCACCTCGTTGGGGATGACGATATAGGTAGCGTTGCCGCCGATGTAGCGGTACGAATAGCCGGGAGCATTCAGGCTGCCTTTATAGTTCAGGGCGGGCTGTATGGAGAATTTCATTCCGCTGCGAAATTTATCCCCCCACTTTTTGCCCACCTGCACCATCTCCCCGCAAAATTCATGTCCGATCATCACCGGACGGGTGGCTACATCGTCCGGCACGCGCTTGTGGTCGGCGCCCTGTTGCGCGGCTTTGTAACTCGACATGCAGATGCTGTCGGAAACCACTTTTGCCAGTATCTCATCTTCCCGTATCGGGGGCAAATCAAACTCTTCCAGCCGGAGATCGTTTTTGCCGTATAAACGTACTGCTTTTGTCTTCATAATAAACCGAATAAATTTAAATTACATACACCCATCACTTTATCTCAACATGTTTTGTCCGCCGGTAACGGGAACGGCTTGTCCCGTTTCGTATTCCTGCCCGATGATGTACAGGACGGCTTTCATCACGTCGGCGACCGTGCAGCCGCGTTTTGCGGGAACCTGCGCCTCATAGAACGCTTTTACGTCGGCTATGGTTTTGGCGCCGGGTACTTTGCCGGCGTTGAGGTACTGCACGAACAATCCCCTTTCGGGATCGCTCCACAGCGGTCCGTCGAAGAAATTGCCCGGACACACCGAATTGACTTTGATCCCGTAAGGCATCAGTTCCAGGGCGAACGACTGTGTCAGCCCTATGCCGCCGAATTTCCCGCCGGCATACGCAAAGTTTTTGTTGCTCCCCTTCAGTCCCGATTTGGAATTAATCTGTATGACGTCCGTAAAATAGCCCTTTTTATATTTGGCTTGCAGTTTCAGCACTTCCGATGCGTATTTGGCGCAGAGGAAATACCCGGTATAGTTCACTTTGGTCATCAGCTCGAAAGTGTCGGGCGCCATTTCTTCGAGGCTTCCCGCGCGCAGGATACCCGCGTTGCTGATCAGCACGTCCAATCCGCCGAACCGCTTGACAGTTTCCTTCATCAGGCGCTGCACCGACAGCGCATCCGACACGTCCGTCCTGATAAATACGGCGCGGTTTTTCGTTGCCGCAGCATTTAATTTTTCCACTGTTTGTGCGCCCACCGTTTCGTTGAGGTCGGCAATGACCACATGCGCGTTCTGCGCCATCAATTCTTCGGCAATGCCTCCGCCGAAGCCCTGCGCCCCGCCCGTTACAATCACTATTTTGTTTTCCGCCGCATTGCCCGAACTTTGCCCTTTGGAGACGGTGCGGCGGTAATTTTCCACTTCCCAGTTGTCGATAAAGGATATTTCGCGGTCGTTCAGGAATTTCGGTCCGCCGAAATGACGGGAATAGCTGCTGATTTTCAGCAAATCTTCAAACACGTCCGCAGCAATGTCTGCCGAGCGGAAGTTGTCTTCCACGCTCGCCAGTCCGACGCCTTTCAGCAAAATTATTTTCGGGTCGCAGCCATATTTTTTCCGGTATGCTTCCAGTTTTCCGGCAAATTCGTCAATGGCGCCGGCGGCTGTTTGGGTATTTTCCAGATAGATGGGACGCGCCTTGCAGTACACGATGATGTCGGGCGTGAACGGAGCCGAAGCGCCTGCAAAGGCTTGCGCGTCTTTGCAGAAATCCGCGATCAGCGTATTGTTGCGAATGACGACAATCTTGGCGGTTTTGCCCGTTGAGAGCAACATGCGAATGGCAGGCAGTACGGCAGCCGCCTTGTCGTCCACCGGCAAGGGTTCAACGGCGAGCCGGGGCATGCCCGACGATATTTTTTCCGTTATATCGGCATATATCTGCCTGATTTCACCGGTTGTATCCGCCGAAACAAACACGCCGTGGTTTTGCAGCAGAATGATGTGCGGTTCGCTGCGGTGCGACGTCCTGTATTGCTGCAATGCGCTTTCCACCTTCTTGAACAGCACATAGCCCGGATCGGTGTACGGGATGTAAACAGCCCGGTCGCCGAAAAGTTCCTTCGCCTTGCTTTCGGCTTGCTGCGAACAGAGCAGGGCATTGACAATGGTGGGATGAGTATGCACCACAAACCGGTGGCGGATGACGTCGTGCATGGATGTTTCCACCGACGGGCGCAGCAGTTTTTCGGGTTCCGTGCAGGCGCGGAACAGGTCGGTTTTCACTTCCTGTTCGCGCAGGTCGGAATGGTGGCTGTACGTTTTGCCGGCTATATGTTTCAGTTTTTCGCGGTCGAGTACGGCAAAACCGGCTTCGGTGATTGTGCCGAGCGTAGTCCCGCTCGCTTTCACCCAAAGCAACCGGTCGGTCTTGAAGGAGGTATTCCCCCCGCCGGCAATCACGTAATCACTGTTTTTCCCGTAAAACCGTGATATTTCTATCAGTTCTTGAATCTCTTTCATGGATACGGATATTCTTGAAATATGTTATCAATCAAATTTATACAATAATATTATAACGAGATGTATATACAAGTCGGATGCGGCAAAGGTAATGTTTTCTTTTGAAAAACATGTACTATTTTTATTCAACTCATCGGACTTATAAAATTTTCTTCGGTAATTAATCGGTTTAATTAATTTGTTTTGTTATCTTTGCGCCGTAAATTTGTTATTTTGCCCATGCGTCAAAAATGTTTTTATGGTATGTTTGTTTGCAGGAATGTGAAATTAGCGTATATTTGCCGCTCGGTAACGATATGTTCCGAACGAATGTTTATGTATGAAAATGCAAATGAGTAAAATATTTTTCATATTACTGTTGTTTCATGTTTATCCTGTTTTTGCCCAGCTGGAAGTAGTTCCGCTGTTGCCGGCGGATACTTTTACCATTTATCAAAACAGGCAGAAATCTCTTGTTGCCCAAGGGAAGGGCGATTTAAAGGAAGAAAGCAGATTTTACGACGAAACAGCATTCATTTACTGGGAACACAATATGTTTGAACAGGCGGCGGAATGGTACAAAAAATCGCTGCTGCTGAACCAACAATTGGACAACCTGAGCGGTATTTCCATGATCAACAGCAATCTCGGACTGATATATTCCGACTTGCGCCGTTACGAAACCGCTTATGAATATTTCCGGCAAACCCTTGCATACCGGAGAATGGTGAAAGATCAAACCGGCACTATATCCGCGCTGATCAACATATCGGTGGTACTGAACAATTTGTCGCGTTTCGGAGAAAGCATTACCGCTTTGGATGAGGCGCTGACGCTGTCGCGCGAACTGAACGACATGGAACAAATGCTGAGTTGCTACGGGATGTTGTCCGAAACATACGAGAAAGCCAATCAACCGGAGCAAGCGCACTATTATTTTGAGTATTACCGCTCGTTTCATGAAAAAATCCTGATGGAAAAGGAAAAGGCAGCCCGGGAAAAATTAACCGAAGCCGAATTGAAACTGAGGCTGATGGCTGTGGAAACGGAAAATCAGGATTTGCAACTCAAACTGGCCGCACGGGAACTGATGGATAAGGAAGAAGAACTGTCCATCAGCCTCCACGAAAACGATTCCCTTTACAAAAAGTACACCAAAGCCGAACTGGAAAAAAATCTGCTGGAAAAAGACAACCTATTGAAGGAAAGTATTCTGGAACAACAACGCTCCGAGCAGATAAGGCAGCGCACGAGCATTATCTTCCTGTTGGTATTATTGCTGTTCATCCTGATCGCACTGATCATTTTCATCCGTCTTTACCGGCAGAAAAACAAAATGAACGGTTTGCTGAAAGAGAGAAACGTGTTGATCGTCAAACAAAAAGAAAAGATTGAAATTCAGAAAACCAATCTGACCGACAGCATCAACTACGCCCTTCGGATACAGAATGCGGCGCTCAAACGAAACATGGACATCAACGTGCGTGGCTTGATAGACGATTTTTTTATCTTTTTCAGGTCGGCGGCGATTGTAAGCGGCGATTTTTACTGGTTTTCGCTGGTGGATAAAAAACTGGTGCTTGTGGCAGCCGACTGTACCGGGCACGGCGTTCCGGGAGCGTTTATGTCGCTGATCGGCATGAATTTGTTGAACCACATCGTGGAAGGCGAAGGCATATACATGCCGGACGAAATATTGTTCAAAATGAACCGTGCCATTGTGGATACCCTGGATCAAAAAAACAACAATAATTTCGACGGTATGGACGCGGCGATATGTACGCTTGATTTTGAAAACGGCAAACTGTATTTTTCCGGCGCATACCGCCCCATAGTGCTTTTCGACAAGGGAGAGGTCACTCTGGTAAAAGGCAATGTAAGTTCGCTGGGCGGTTCGCAGGAACTCTTCAATCATATCGGTAAATTTGACCTGAAAATATTCGATCTGAAGCCTTCCATGAAATTTTATATTTTCTCCGACGGATATTGCGACCAGCCGAACGAAAATTTTAAACGGATCGGGTCAAAACAGTTTTACAGACTGATCGAACAAATCGGCGGTCTTCCCATGAACGAACAATGTGACGCCATTGCCCGGTTTTTCGACAAATGGAAGAAAGATTCGGAACAGGTGGATGACGTCATGGTGTTGGGATTTTCTTTAAAAGACAAATAATAATTCATACTTTCAATGATGAACTCCAAAAAAATATCGACATTATTTTTTATTGCGGGAACAGTGTACAACGTTGGCGCACAGGCAGTAGTCGAACATGAAAAAAACGCCTATACGGACAGTTTAAACCGCTATTACATTCAAACGGAACAGCCTTTATATCTGTATCTATCGACAAAACCGAATGATCCCCATCCCACGCCGGTGGCAAATTCCAATTCGGGCGTCGTTAAAAACACCGTGGAGCCGATGTATCTTGACGGTAACGGATTGCATACCATTCAGCATTATGACGCCATTTGCCACACGAAAGTGGTTTTTTATGTATATGCGGATGGCGTGGCGCCGGTCACTCAAAGCAATTTTTCGGGCAGTGTTGCCACCGTCGATAAAACGCTGTACTACGGCAAAGATCTGGATATATCCCTGAACGCCAAAGACGACCTGTCGGGCATTGCATGCACCTATTATTCCATCAACGGAGCCGCCTATCAAAAATATGACAAAAACACGCATATCCCGGTGAAACAGGGCGCCAACGTATTGAAATACTATTCGGCAGATCACGTGGGAAACATGGAGAAAGTGAAGGAAAAAACATTCACGGTCGATGATGCTCCCCCGATTACCTACCACACCGTTACGGGCATCGGAGCGAACAACGCTATTTCGGTAAAGTCGATAATTTACCTCCAGCCTGCCGACGCCGTTTCGGGGATCGCCCGCACCGCCTACAGATTCGACGATGGCGAGGAGCAGGCATATAACGGGAAGTTCATCCCCACACAGCAATTGTCGGAAGGAGACCATACCCTTTATTATTATTCCGTCGATAAAGTGAACAACAGGGAAACCGCCCGTTCGCTGAAATTTTATCTTGACAAAACGGCGCCTATCGTTGCCACGGATGTGCTGGGCGATAAATTTATCATCAACGATCAGATTTATTTTTCCGGTCGCACAAAAATGAAATTGACCGCGGTGGACAATAAAATCGGGGTAAAGGAAACCAAATATTCCATCAACGACGCTAATTTCGTTCCCTATGTCGAGCCGTTCTATCTGCCGTCCAAACCGGGGATACACACCATCAGGTATTTTGCGGTTGACAGTCTGGACAATTCCACCGTGACAAACGACGGGGATGACATGAGATATACCCATACGGTCAATAAAGTATATGTCGATCTTACGGGACCTTCGCTGGCATACCGCTACAAAGGACCGGTCTTTGTCACCCGCGATACCACCTTTATCAGTTCCGCCACGGAAATCGCACTGTCGGGATCCGACAACGAATCCGGCTTGCAAAAACTGGCTTACACGCTTGACAAAAATCCGGTGGAAATCGCTTACAACACGCCGGTGACCATCGAAAAGGGGGGAGTACATTCCATGAACGTTGTGGGATACGACAATGTAAACAACCGGAACTTTATCCCTGTGGTTTTCGTTGTGGACAACATGCCTCCCGTCATACGGGCTGTCTTCAGCGTTGATCCGATAGGAACGATGGACGCCTTCCCCGTTTACCCGGCGTATGTACAGCTTTTTGTTGCCCCGACCGACAACCTGACAGGGATAGACAAAATTACCTATTCCGTCAACGGGCAACCCGACAGGGATTACCGGAGCTACATCGACGGGTTCCGGCAGGAACAGAAATACGAAGTGAAGTTAACCGTTTCGGACAAACTCGGTAATACGGAGGAAAAAATCATCTATTTCCATGTCAAAAACAGCTTGAAATGACATATATCCGATGATTTCAGTCAATCAGTTAACAGTAACGTTCGGTGGTACGGATTTATTCTCTAACATCACATTTCTGGTTAATCCGCGTGACAGAATAGGACTTGTCGGAAAAAACGGGGCGGGGAAATCGACCCTGTTGAAGATTTTCGCGGGATTGCAGGAAGCCGGTTCGGGTACCGTCACCATACCGCAGGATATAGACGTGGGTTATCTTCCCCAGCAAATGATTCATCAAAGCGGAAAGACCGTGATGGAAGAAACGCGGACTGCCTTCGGACGCATCCTCGACCTGCAACGCGAAACGGAAAAGATAAATGCAGCCATTGCAGAACGTACCGATTATCATTCGGAGGCATATTTGAATCTGATCCACCGGTTGACGGAACTGAACGAGCGGTATGAGATACTGGGCGGAAGCAGTGTCGATGCGGATGTGGAGAAAACATTAACGGGACTGGGATTTTCCACTTCCGATTTTCACCGGCAGACCTCCGAACTGAGCGGCGGATGGCGGATGCGAATCGAACTGGCAAAGGTGCTGTTGCGCCGTCCCCATGTGTTGCTGCTGGACGAACCGACCAACCATTTGGACATCGAGTCGATACAGTGGCTTGAAAATTTCCTGAAGGATTTTTCCGGAGCGGTAGTGCTGGTGTCGCACGACCGCACTTTTCTGGATACCGTGACCACCAGAACGGTAGAAATATCATTGGGCAAAATTTACGATTACAGGGCGCCCTACACGCAATACCTCGAATTGCGGAAAGAATTTCGCGAACAGCAGCTTGCATCGTACCGCAACCAGCAGAAGATGATACAGGATACCGAAGCGTTTATCGAACGTTTTCGCTACAAAGCTACCAAGGCGGTGCAGGTGCAGTCGCGCATCAAGCAACTGGGAAAAGTGGAGCGCATAGAGGTGGAAGACGAGGATTTGTCCGCCATACATGTCCGGTTTCCGGCTGCGCCGCGGTCGGGAACGATTGTTGTTGAAACGCGGTCGTTAGTCAAACGCTACGGTGAAAAAACGATCCTCGACGGCGTGGATTTCAAGATACACCGGGGAGAAAAAGTAGCATTTGCCGGCAAAAACGGCGAAGGAAAGTCCACGCTCTCCAAAATCATCATGGGCGAGGTGCCGTACGAACAGGGGACGGTGAGCATCGGGCATAATGTCAGGATCGGCTACTTTGCCCAAAATCAGGACGAAATCATGGACGAGCGCCTGACGGTTTTTCAAACCATTGATCAGGTAGCAGTGGGCGACATCCGCGCAAAAATACGCGACCTGCTGGGCGCTTTTCTGTTTCGCGGGGAAGACGTCGACAAAAAGGTGAAGGTGCTTTCGGGCGGGGAGCGTTCGCGTCTGGCAATGGTCAAACTCCTGTTGGAACCCTACAATCTGCTGTTACTGGACGAACCGACCAACCATCTGGATATTCGCTCGAAAGATATTCTCAAACAGGCGCTGCTCAAATATGACGGAACACTGATTGTGGTGTCGCATGACCGTGACTTTCTTGACGGACTGGTCGGCAAAGTATATGAATTTTGCGACAGGAACATAAAAGAACACATCGGGGGTATTTATGACTTCCTGCAAAAGAAGAAAATAACCGGCTTGCAGGAACTGGACAAAAAAACGCCCCCCCCTGCCGGAGAACGGGCAAAACCGGCAAAAGAAAAAGGGACAAAAGAAAAGGGGACAAAAGAAAATTACCTTGAAAAAAAGAAAGGAGACAGGCAGATACGTAAAATCACCGGTCAAATTACCGCTATGGAGGAGCAGATTGCCCGAACGGAGCGGGAAATGGAAACGATAGGGCATTTACTGGCTGTTCCGGGACACATGGAACCCGAAGAACTCGAAAACATGTCGAAACACTACCGGCAACTGCAAAACGACATGACGCAGTACATGGAAAAGTGGGAACAACTCACCATCGAACTTGAAAAAATCAAAGCGTGAAACGCTCTGTTGCGCGGCGCGGCAACGATGATGGTACGGGACGGGACAAGCTATACGGCAAGTCCCGCACGGGACGACACTTTATTATACTGCACCCGGTTATAGTCTTGTGTTTTTTAGCCTGTCGTACCCCGCATTTCATACGGGGTTATCAAAGGGTAACGCCTGCGGCGTTTTACGTCTATACAGGGCTGTGCACAACCCCGACAGGGGTTTCCCTCTACCGATGCGCAGTTGCAGGGCAACTCCTGCGGAGTTTTTCGTTTGACTTTCGTCTTCTGCACCCCATACCCCGCACTGCGCCATGCCGCAGGCATGTCCGGTACAGGGTTATCAAGGGCGGGCGTAAAACCCGCCCTTTTATTTGTGCGCCGTGCATGATCATTCATTTGGGGGTGCAAATCCGTTGGGGGGCGGCAGCAGGCAGGAAGCAAGTGACGAACAGAGGCATTGCCCCGTCTTTTTTTCACATCACATTAAAAAAATAATCGCGGACGATATAACATGCTCCGACGATCCCTGCCTTTGATCCCAGCGCCGATGTTTTAAATTTCACATCCTGATTGACGATGTTCAGGGAATGTCGTTTAATGGCTGTTTGCATGGGCAGTTGCATGTAATCGCTCACTGCCGCCAGGGTTCCGCCGATAATCATCAGTTCGGGATTGAATATATTGACCAGCAGCGCCAGATAGCGTCCGAGTTTTTCGCCGATTTCCTCAATGGCTTCTATCACCAGCACGTCTTCGTGTTCCCTGACCGCGCAGATGATGTCTTCCAGCGTAATACCTTCCGTTTCTTTCAGGCTGGTGAGGACAGAGGTAGCGCCGTTGGTCAGTTTTTCCCTGATGTTCCGTTCCAAAGCCCATCCGGAGACTTCCGTTTCCAGACAGCCTTTTTTACCGCACTGACAAATAATGTCGTTCCCGAATACCGGCGTATGTCCGAACTCTCCCGAATAGCCGGATTTTCCGTAGTACAGTCGCCCGCCGGCAACGATGCCCAAGCCTATGCCCCAGCTGATGTTGATGAACAGCACGTCCTGTTCGTTTTTCACCACCCCGTCGTTGTATTCGCCGTAAGTCATGGCGCGGGTATCATTTTCGATGTAGGTTCTGATCCTGATTTTCGATCCGATCACTGCTGAAAGCGGCGTTTCTCCAAAACAGAAGTAGCTGAAACTGAATCCGTCCTTATTGATGCGTCCGGTCAGGTTGACGCATGCTCCTACGATTTTTATCCTGTCGATGCCGGAATCGTCGATAAAAATGTTGATGATGTCGCAAAGGCATGACAGCGCCTCTTGCGTGTTTTCCAGCAGAAACGGGATGTTTTCGACCGTCTTGATGTTTTTGTTGTCCGCTCCCTGCAATCCGATGTTGACCGCCCGGCGTTTTACTTCCACGCCGAGATAGTAAAAAGCGTCGGGATTGATCCCGTAAACGCTTGGTCGCCGTCCGCCGGAAGTATCTATTTTTCCGCAGTCCTGTATGATATGTTCTTCCAGCAGGTCGCCTACGATTTTGGTGACGGTGGGAATGCTGTATCCGGTTTCTTTGCTGAGATTGGGTATCGTGTTTTCGCCGCTATAAGCCAAGCCCTTTACCAGCCTTTTTTTCAAATTCAATGATTTCAGGGCGGATAACGCAAGATCTTCCGTATTGTTATAAAGAAAAGAAATACTCATCAATGTGATTTTTCACAAAAGTACAAATTTATTTGATACTTGACCGGTTTTATTTTTCGCTTGAGCAAAAAGAACCCCACTCGACTTGTGTTTTCACTTGTCGGAGTGGGGCAGCCCTGTTTTCAATTTTCGCGTTCCGGCGCCGTCAATCTTTCAGATAAGCGGTGAGCATCCAGATTTTCTTTTCAAAACTCTTGATGCCGTGGACGGACAGGTGAACGGTTTCCGCGTCTCCCGACTTGATGGCCAAACTTTGAAGCTCTCTCAAATTGCCCAGCAAATGCTGTAATGTTTCCAGAACATTGCTTACTCCCGTTTTCCAATCGGAAACGCCGGATACTTCTTTTACGCTCGCCTGTTTCAAATATACGGAGAAACTGTTTGCAGGCGTTCCCCCCAATATGACAATGCGTTCTGCCGTTTCATCAATTTTTTCGGCAATTTCATTGTAATACTCCTCATAGAGGGCATGCAATTCGTAAAACTTGTCTCCCTGTATGTTCCAGTGCAAACCTCTTAAATTTGTGTAAAACACCTGATAGTCGGCTAAAAGCCCGCTCAACTTTGCAATTACCTGATTTACCGTATCCAATGGTAATCCTACGCTATTTTTTGTACTCATCTTTTATATTTTTTAATTAATACTATTTTATTTCGGTTTTCTATGTTCTAACCTTTTGCAAAGGTACGAAAAAAATTATCCGGAGCAAATAAATAATTTCTATGAGCAGATAAAATTTATTTAATTTCCTTTGTTCAAGAATTTTAAAACGAATACTTTACCCTTATAAATCCAAGCCACGCCTGCATATTGCCGGGGTTTGCCCTGCCTGCTCCGGCAAAATACTGGCTAATGAATGAGCAGTCAAGGTTTTCGATGACGGAACAGTCGAAAGAAAGCCCTGCATAAAACGAGCGTATTTCCACAAAATACATAGCCGACGCTGCCGACGTCAGCCGGGGCGTAACAGGGTAGGACGCCTGCCCGAAAATGCTGCGTTTGCAGACAGACAGCCGTTTTGCCGACAGGGGCGCGGCATACAAGCCCGACAAACCCTGCGAGGCAGCCTCATTGCCGACGTTGTTGTACAGCGCTTCCGTTTGCAGCATCAGCGAGTTGGCAAAAACATAGTCTATGCCTACAGCGGCAGCCACTACGCCGTCCGCATCGGCAAAATTTTCTATCGAACGGAAGTACGAAAGCTCGCCGCGAAGGTTCAACCCGTGCCAGTCGCCGCTCAAAGCGCCGCCCAGCATCAGGTCTGACTGAGCGTAAACGCCTGCCGCAAGCTGGTAGTCGAAATTTTTCCTGTTCCAGCGGTGCAGCATGGCGGCTGTAACCTTGCCCGATCCGTCCGGCGAGACGGCAAGCTCCGTAGAGGCGGTTTCGCTGTGGTAGTATGTACCGCGAAAGGCGTCGCAGCCGGGGCGTTCCACGTAGTCAACATCGAAAAATGAGTAGGTGTTGAAAATGTCGTTGGGATTCCACACCAGCGTTTGTCCCCAGTTGATGCGTTGCCGTCCCAGCTGCAAGTTCCAGCGACCTTTTTCAAAAGTAACCAGCAGACGGTCAACCGTGGCGTTGAGTATCGTCCCGTTGCCGTGTGCCGGATTCCACGACAAATCCATCCAACCCCTGTCCGCTCCGATGCTTTCGGCATAACCGGCTTGCTTTGCCATGTCTCCGACAATTAACCTGTTGCGCATACCGGCGTCCACGCGCCAATGCTCGTTTGCCTGCCATCCCAGGTTAAGCCGGTGGTGAACGACATTTTCCCACATCCACGCGCTGTCCGGATGCAGCATGACGCCGGAAGCCATATCGCTCACATAGCCCGACGCCTCCCAGCTGCCGGAAGACTGCGCAAACGCACCCGCGGCGAACAGCGAGCAACAAAGAGTGAATAAAACAGCGACAGAGCGGATGTGTTCCGCTACAAATCTTTTGCCCCTCATGGCGTTGTTCATTGTTTATCGTTCTCAGTTCTCTAAAATCTCAATTGCTTTTGCAATATCTTTTTTACACAGTAAATGCCGCGTCATTAAAAAATGATCTTTAAATGCATCCTTCATATCCGTATCATCCACTACCACATAGTTTTTTATTTCGGGATGATCTTTCAAATATGCCGATATTTCCTTTATTCTGCTTTCGTATCTGCTGTATTCTTCACCAATCAGATCAGGAGTAATGTCCGTAATATTATTTTCCATCCCGTGCAGTCTGAAAAAATCAACCATTCTTTCCAATCCCAGCCTGTGATATTTCCATGATGAGGTAACTACAATACCGGCTCCCGTTCTTTCAATGATTTGCCTTAAACATCCAATAGACTGTTCATCCCAATCATAAAGAACCAAAGCCAAATCTTCAATTGCATATCGTCTGTAATTTTTGCGGTATGTTTTGGACAATTCTTTCCCAATGTTTTTGTAATCATGCTGCCTGAATTTCAATGAAGCGCAGGGTTTTATAACTCCGTCAATATCAAGAAATATGATTTTTGGATTACAGACAACAGGTTTTACTTCTTTGTTCCGATTGAAAAACAAATGTTTTATATTTAGCATATTACAAGTATTTATCTTTTTAATCTTCCTCCGTGCTTAAAATTCAAACGGCATTTTTCCTATGCGGCTTCTGCAATTCCTATTTTCGATCCACTATTTTTCCGTCTTCGAGGGTGATGATCCGTTTGGCTTTCGCCATGATGCGCGGATCGTGAGTGGAGAAGATGAAGGTGATTTTTTCCTGTTCGTTCAGCTTCATCATTATGTCGAGGAGGTTTTCCGCCGATTTGCTGTCCAAGTTGGCGGTAGGTTCGTCGGCAAGGATGAATTTGGGTTTCGACGCCAGGGCGCGGGCAACGGCTACCCGTTGCTGCTGTCCGCCGGAGAGCTTCGCCGGACGGCTGTCCATGCGGTCGCCCAGCCCCACTGCCGCCAGCATTTCTGCTGTCCGCCGCTCGACGTCGTCCTTGTGCCTGCCTTGCAGCTCCATGATGAACGATACGTTTTCCTTAGCCGTCAACACCGGTATCAGGTTGTAGGACTGAAATATAAACCCGATATGATGCAGCCGGAAATCCACCAATGCCTTGGGCGACAGACATGAAATATCCTTCCCGTCAATGTGCAGGCTACCCGAAGTGGCAGTGTCCAAGCCTCCTAACAGGTTCAGCAACGTGGTTTTTCCCGAACCGGAAGGTCCCACAATAGCGGTAAATTCGCCTTCCGATACATTCAGGCTGACCCCGTCCACAGCGTGTACTTCCGACGCCTGATCCCTGTAGATTTTATACAAATCCTTTGTTTCAATTATTGGTCTCATCATGATTTTATCTAAATTCATCTATCTATTATATGTTTTTGACTGAACGGTCGGTCAAAGGTAAAGTATTTTTTTGAACCGGCAAAAAAGAAAAGATGTTTTTATATCAATGACGTGTATTTACAGCGATATAACGGAAAATATAATGTCCCCAAAATCCGGACAGCGAGTTGCGACAAAATATGAAAAGCAAGGGAAAATTCATATCTCCTTTTAAGGCAAGCGGCAATAGAAGTCATCAGGGAACAGTCGCCATTGAGGGCGCTAAGCCGTTGTCATTAAATAAGCATATCAGGAGAACCACCCCCCTGCCCCCTCCAGAGGAGGGGAATCCCCTGTACACGACGGGCGATATTACAATCCCGGATGACGCGTTTATGTCAATAAATGATACATTTATTTATCTTTGACACAGACGCTTCCTCTATGATTGCAACCTCTCGCATCAGCGTTCATTGTGAGGTACTTCCTGTATGGCAGTTGCTCCCCCCTCTCCAAAATGGAGAAGGGACCGGGGGGTGAGGAAAAATCCTCATCTCCCGTAACAAGGGGTTTAAACCCTCTGCTTGCTGCTCACCCAAAAACGAAATAAACAACTGATCCATTTATTGATGAACAACTACTAAGGATGGCGCAGGCGAAGACGCCGGCAGGGATGTCGGAATTTTTCCCTTTCCTTTCCCGGCGTTCCGAAAAAGAATTAATAAATGTCTTTGTTCTTTCGGAATTATTGTTTTATTTTTGCGGGAGTTTATTTTTACGTGAGGAGGTTTTTTTCATGATTTCCGTTATCCGAATGAAGAAAAAATATTTCAGGAGTTGGTTTGCAGCGGCGGTGGCGTTGCTGTTTTTCGCCACGTGCAGCAAGGACGGCGACGCGGACGTGGAGGAGGAAGACGTTTATGTGCCGCCGGCAGGAATGGCGCAGGATGAAATAGCATCGCTGCTGCTGGAGGCATCCACGGCGCGGCAGGCAAGCGTGTCGTTTGCCCTTGTCGAAGTGAGCAGCGCTACAAGGGAGGATGGAAGCGTCAGCGCGGAGAAGCGCGTTTTCGAGAGAAACAGTTCCGCGCGGCGGCAGTCGGACTGTAGCTACACGACGGAGAACAGCGCCGGCTGGGAAGCCCCCGACAGGTTTACCCTTATTGACGGCTTCAAGCAGTACACCTACATTTCCGCATCCCCTGAGCGAGGGGAAACCAGAATGTGGGAAAACATCACCGACGCTTACTGGAATGTGCCTCGCGGGGACGACCCGGAAGAAACGGCTGAGGAAATCGGCAAATATAGCTGGCGGGTGGAAGGCAA
This sequence comes from Bacteroidales bacterium, assembly GCA_031273395.1. Classification (GTDB taxonomy): domain Bacteria; phylum Bacteroidota; class Bacteroidia; order Bacteroidales; family UBA4181; genus JAIRLS01. Next base: position 17,326 of record JAISRX010000052.1, read on the forward strand.
CGCCTTCAAAGGCGATTTTACGTATATGAACATGGAGTACGAAAACGAAAGCCACACCGCCACGGCGACCGTAACGCTCACCGCCGACAAAAGGCTGCGCACATGGACGGAGGAGGTAAGCTACCATGCCTTCGCCAACCGGAAAACCCGTTTCGAAAGTACCTGCTCATACGCTGCCTCGCCCGGTTTCCCGCCGGGATTTGACGCTGCGGGCTTTATCGAACGTCCGCAGTACCGCCTCACGGTGGTTTGGGGCAACGGAAAAGGCGAAAACGTCTTTTACGCTCCCGTGGAGAACTGCTCAGGCTACGACGCGGATTGCATCGACGGCGCCATACTCTACCTGTCGGACGTGGAGGAATTTGCGCCGGCAATGGAAGGGAAAAAGCCGAAGTTTTACCTTGACGACGAATTTGCCGAACCGATGAAGGGACAAGTAATCATAATGTATCACGACGACACGAGACTCTACGTGGAATGGGTGTCGTCCACATCCGGAAAATTATAAATGAACACATTCAATCACTTTCTGTTGTGGCTTGACTCCTATTTGGGGAGTTCGCAGTGGTTCGTGCTCCTGCTGCTGGGGACGGGCTTGTTTTTCACCGTTTATCTCGGTTTTCCGCAGATACGCTATTTCCGGCACTCGCTCCGCGTCCTTTCGGGGAGATTCGACAACAAGGAACATGCGGGCGATACCACCCATTTCCAGTCGCTCACCACGGCGCTTTCCGGCACCGTAGGCACGGGCAACATCGCCGGCGTAGCGCTGGCAATCCATCTGGGAGGACCTCCGGCGCTGTTCTGGATGCTGGTATCCGCCTTTCTGGGGATGACCACCAAGTTTGTGGAGGTCAGCCTGTCCCACAAATATCGCGAAATCACTACCGACGGAAGCATTGCCGGCGGTCCGATGTACTACATGAAAAACAGGATGAAAATGCCGTGGCTGGCAGGCTTTTTTGCCGTTGCCACCATCTTTTCCGCCTTCGGCACGGGTAACCTCCCGCAGGTAAACAGCATTACCAACGCCATGTACCAGACTTTCGGAATACACCACGTTCTGACGGGCAGCGTCCTCACCGTACTGTTAGCCCTGATCATTGTAGGGGGCATACGGCGCATCGCCAAAGTGACCTCGGTGCTTGCGCCGGCAATGTCTGTCCTGTACGTGGTGGCTGCCCTGTCGGTCATCGTGGCGAACCGCGAAAACTTTCTCCCGTCGTTTCTTTCCGTATTCACCGGCGTGTTTACCGGCACGGCGGCAACGGGCGGATTCATCGGGGCGGGCGTCGCCTTCGCCTTTAACCGGGGCGTTAACCGCGGACTGTTCTCCAACGAAGCCGGTCAAGGTTCCGCACCCATTGCACATGCCGCCGCACGCACCGAAAATCCCCTATCGGAGGGAGCGGTAGCGCTGCTGGAACCTTTTATAGACACCATTATTATATGTTTCCTTACGGGAATGACCCTGCTGTCGTCCGGCGTATGGAAGGAAAAGCAGGACAACCGATTTCAGATGACCGACATGGAGGTGCTGGCGTCCGTTTACAGCGACAGCGACCCCGCGCACGTGGAACAGATCCGCCGCCACCTGTCCGGCGAAGAAACGCTCCCTGTATTCGAGGGACTGCTGCGCGTGGAAAACGGCAGCATAGCGGAGGAGACAAGCATTCTCCACTGCCGCTCTCTGGCGGAAGAAGTGTATATAACCGGAAACCGCCTTCCCTACACCGGCACGGTGGAGGTGAAGCAGGGAAAAATATTCGGTTCGCATCTTCACTTTCATGGAAAATCGCTGATACACAGTGCGCCGTTGAGTACGGAAGCCTTCACGCAAAGTCTCTTCGGCGGCTTTGGTCGCTACGTGGTTTCGCTTACACTGCTGCTCTTTGCCTTTTCCACCGCCGTGGCATGGTCGTACTACGGCGACCGGGCGGTGGTCTTTCTGGGCGGCGTCCGATGGGTGCTTCCCTTCCGGATCGCTTTCTGCATCGGATTCTTCATCGCCTCCTTCACCGACACCACGCTCGTCTGGAACATCGCCGGCATCGCCATCGCCCTGATGACCCTCCCCAACCTGATAGGCATTCTCTTCCTCCGCAAGGAAATGAAATCCCTGAACGACAAATACCGGGAAGAACTGAAAAGTAAAAAGTGGAGATGAGAAAATCGGCAGGGAAAAATGGAAACCGATGCGGAACAGCCTCCCGCTTTCCCTCCTTCGCCGCACTGCGCGCCTGTACGGAGTAAGGAATCGTCCGTAAATATAATGTATCATTTGTTTATTTCGTTTTTGGGTGAGCAGCAAGGGGTTTAAGGAACGTGAAATAAATAATGTATCATGGTTTTGATGCCGAAGGCATCGTATGTTTATAGAAAAACGATGTTGTGTTTCCATTCGACCCCGTCGGGGTCGTACAACAAAGGGTACATTG
>JAISRX010000131.1 GCA_031273395.1 Bacteroidales bacterium
GGTCAGCGCGGAGAAAGATATTTGCCCGTTGGCGCGCCGGTACACCGCTTGCGAGAAGCCATACGGACCGCCGACAATCAAAACGAGGTTTTTCACGCTTGCCGACATTTTCTTTTGCAGGAACGAAGCAAGTTCGTCCGAGTTGCAGGTCGATCCGCGTTCGTCCAGCAGATACGCCTCGTCGGCAGGGTCAATCCTGTGGAGAATAGCGTCGCCTTCCATGATTTTTTGCTTTTCTACATCCTGTTTCGGCAGTTTTTTGGGAACGACGCATATAATGGAATACGGGACGTAGTGAGCCAGCCGCTGCTCATATTCCGCTATCCCGTCCTGCAGCCATTTGGCGGCTGTTTTGCCCACCCAGAGGAATGTAATTTTCATCGGAGCGTTTCGGGATTCCGGGTATCTGTGAAATACGCTGCCGGATGCTGTTCATACGGATAGCGTTGCGAATGTATTTTGCGCACCTCGCGGAAAAGCATGTTTTTGAGTTCTTCGATATGCGTCTTTTGCCGCGCCGAAATGAAAACGCTCGCTTGTTGTCCGTTATTTGCCATCCATGTTTGCTGCAATTCTTCAAGACTGACATTCTCCCTTGTTCCGGGCGTCAGGTCGTCCTGTTCTTTCGGAGTATGGCAATATTTGTCCGTCTTGTTGAATATGAGTATGGTAGGTTTATCGTGCGCATGAAGCTCAAGCAGCGTCCGGTTGACCACCTCTATCTGTTCTTCAAAGCGCGGATGCGATATGTCTGCCACATGCGCCAGTATGTCGGCTTCGCGCACTTCGTCCAGCGTCGATTTGAACGATTCTACCAGATGGTGCGGCAATTTGCGGATAAATCCCACCGTGTCGGTCAGCAGGAAGGGGAGGGTATCAATAACGACTTTGCGCACGGTGGTGTCCAATGTTGCGAAAAGTTTATCTTCGGCAAAGACTTCCGATTTGCTCAGCAGGTTCATCAGCGTTGATTTGCCTACATTCGTGTATCCCACCAGCGCCACGCGGACAATATTCCCGCGGTTTTTCCGCTGAACCGTCATCTGGTTGTCTATTTTCTTCAGCTGCTCTTTCAGTTTGGATATTTTGTCGCGAATGATACGCCGGTCGGTTTCTATTTCCGATTCGCCCGGTCCGCGTGCGCCAATGCCTCCCTGCTGGCGTTCCAGATGCGTCCACATCCGCGTCAGGCGCGGCAGAAGATACTGGTACTGTGCCAGTTCCACCTGAGTTTTGGCGTGTGAAGTCTGCGCCCGCCGCGCGAAAATATCCAATATTAAATTGGTGCGATCCAAAACTTTACATTCCAGTTCGCTTTCAATATTTCGAAGTTGCGACGGGGTCAGATCATCGTCAAAAATCACCAGCCGGATTTCCTGCTCCCGGATAAACTCATGTATCTCTGCAAGTTTCCCGCTTCCCACAAACGTGGAGGCATGCGGTTTTTCCAGATGTTGAACGAACTGTTTTACGGGAACGCCTCCCGCCGTTTCGGTAAGGAACGACAGTTCCTTAAGATATTCGTCCACCTCGGATTCTTTTTGTCCCGGGGTGATCAGTCCGACCAACGCTGCTTTTTCCGGTTCGCGCGCCGTTATTATCGGTGTGGCGGTGGAGGTTTTAATTCAACTTGAAATTAACGGGAAACTGATATTTTACCTTCACGGTTTTTCCCCGCTGCTTGCCCGGCGTCCATTTTGGCGACGCCTTGATCACGCGCAGGGCTTCCGCATCCAGTGACGGGTCAACGCCGCGCAGTATCTGCACGTTGCTGACGCTTCCATCCCTTTCGATGGTAAATTCCACATACACCCTTCCGGTAATACCGTTTTCTGCCGCAACCGGCGGATATTTGGTATTGGTGATCACATATTCGCGAAATCCTTCTTCGGCGGGTTTTCCGTTAAAAAGAGGCTTGTCTTCGATCACTGCGAACAAAAATTCCTCTTCTTCCTCTTCCACTACCTCCACCGGATTAAAGATAACAATTTCTATCGACTGATTTTGATCGGTTTCCACGTCGATTTGAAAATCATTGTCAATCTGAACATTATCATCCACAATGGCTAAAATATCAGCCACTTTCGGCGGTTCGGGCGGCGGTGGAGGCGGCTGATCCTGACGGGTGATCGGTACAATCTCTTCTTCGATGGCCACCACGATTGCTTTCTCATCGTCCGTGTCATCTCGGGGAGCTGTTTTCCACTCAAACGCAACAAAAATTCCTCCAAGGGCTACTACTAACCCTATTTCCATAAATAGACCGCGTCTTCTGTCTAAATTCGCCTTATCACTTTTCTTCAGTTCCATAACGATTATTTTTTAGATGGTGTAAAGGTAGATATTTTTTCAAATATCTACCAAAATTATTTTTACTTTTTTTTTAATTTTTATTTTAATTATTTTAGAATGTATTGGATAACAATCTATTGCAATTTGAATATGATGGGCAATGTAAACTTTACCTTCACGGCTTTGCCCTGTTGCCGTCCCGGTTTCCACTTGGGTGATTGCCCGATCAGGCGCAATGCTTCCGCATCCAGCGAAGGATCAACTCCTCTGAAAATCTGAGCATTGACAACCTCTCCGTCTTCGTTGATCACAAACTGTACGAATACGGTGCCGGCAATGCCGTTTTGGGCTGCTGTTTCAGGGTAAACCATGTTTTTAATGAGATATTCCCTGAATCCCTGCATCACGGGCGGTTCTTCCACGATCAGGAACACGCTGTCCGGCTCTTCTTTGATGGACGGCTGCGTGAAATCTCTTCCCCACGGATTGCCGGTTGGCGTTTCGATATCCGGAAAAACAAACTCGTCGTCAATCCATACTTCATCCGACACAATTTCCAGGTCGTATCCGCGGGGATTCGCCGGCGGAGGCGGCAGGGGAGGAGAGGGGAAGGTGATGGGAACTTGGGTGACGTCGGTGATGAACGTCGAACTTTCCCATCCAATATCCGAAACCTGCATGGTTGTCGGCATTTCAAAGGCTGCAAGAGCTACAGCCAGCGCTATGAATAAACCTGCCTGAAAAAACAGACTGCGTTTTTTTTCGAGGTTTGCCCGGTGGCTTTTTTTGGTTTCCATAAAAATAAATATAAACTGTGTTAACTTTTAATTGCAAAGCAATTATTCAGGACATAAATCCGCATATCCATGACTGTTTGTCTTCGACAGCCAAGTGAAACAACATAAGCGCGCTTGATCGGGACACAGGATCTCAACGATCCGTTCTTTATATTATGGCATAAAACAAAAAGCGTGCCGAAATCATAAGAAATGTTAAAATTTGCCGATTTTATAGTCCTGCAAAGCCGCAACAAATACATGTCATACCATTGCTTTACCGGCAGTTCGCAATAACGAAATTCATCGGCAACCCTGCGTGTTCGCCTTGCGGGAACAACCCTGTCTCTTATTGGCGCTGATCCTAAACGCTTTGACTATTTTGAGCAGGTGTTTTTGCAGGTTCACTTCGCATTTTTTGAGAACAGTTGCAATTCTGCTGACCTAAATATCGGCTTAGGGTATATATACTGCACTCGGTTATGGTTTTGTATTTTTTAGCCTGTCGTACCCCGCCCCGCATTTCATACGGGGTTATCAAAGGGTAACGCCTGCGGCGTTTTACGTCTATGCAGGGCTGTGCACAACCCCGACAGGGGTTGCCTTTTGATAACCCCGTACAAGCGAAGCGCA
>JAISRX010000226.1 GCA_031273395.1 Bacteroidales bacterium
GTGTTACCGGTTTTCGTTGCCCGCAGGTCGGAGACCTGCGGTTATGAAAATCTGTCCTTTCAGGACAATTAACCTGCAAACGATACAGTTATAAGTTATTAATTTTTCATTCCTTAAGACATTCAAAAACCAATAATGACCTTTCCCCTGACATCCCGTACTCTTTCCGCTTACGCGACAAACGCCGCAATTCCCGCTTTTTGTATGTGAATATGGCAATTGCTGTTGATATGCCGACAGCCCGGGCAGACTGGAAAGATTCCGTTTCTTTTACCGCGTCTTTTTGCCTGCGGGCAGCTGGCTGTATGTGATATATTGGACATTTCCGGTATTTTCCACACTGATTCCGTAAATTTGCAGAATCATATCCAATAATTTTTGATTCGCCTGGGCCTGGCTTGCCGAACCTTGATAAGTCCCAATCCGAACCTCTTCCGTTAAGACAAACATAACATCGCTGTCTTTGATGCTGACAGTGATATTTTCAAAAGACGCTGGTCTGTAGACAGTTTGCAAAACATCGGACAAATTCTCATACGCCACATACACCCTGCCGTCTTCCGATTTATATTCGCCCGCAGCCGTATATTTTATGCGAATGTCTCCGGTTGCGCTGGCTATCTGCGGAAAGAGACGTTCGTCATACGGCATATTTTTGAACGCCCCCTGTGTGCTGACTTTATGGTTGGATGCTTTCAGCATCTGAAACGAGCCGTCCGTTCCAACAGAATCCCCCAGTTCCGTAACATTCATCGGCGCCGCCGCTATGCCGTCAATCGTGCGGGTTCGATCAGAATAATAAGAGAACACATTCGCATACGTGGTTAAAACCGGATTTTCCCGGAATACATACGGTTTTCCAAATGGCGCAGCCGGCGTGTTAAATGTTTTTAAGATCGGATTTGTCACGTTGCCCAGTGCGGCTTCACCGCCGGGCAGATTTTCATCTTTGCGCGGCGTCACGCTGATGTTGCGCGGGCTGTCGGAAAGTCGTAATAATCCGCCGGCATTTGCAGTATGAACATTATAAAATAATTGATTGGGAAGCAAATTTTCCAGTTTATGCCCATCCGCGCCATAGGATGCGGTGTCCGTACGGACATGGGGCAATGCAGAGCCGACCAGATCGTCTGCGCCATTTGCGCCGGATACGAAAAACATTCTTCCATTGTTATACTTGCCGATATTTCTTATATTCATCTTTTTCGCAAGCGCCGCGGTTATCGCGACGGAATCTGCGCCGGACAGAACGCTGCCGAAGACAGTGATATTGTCATGGATCAGTTTTCCCAGATCGGAAACATGCTGATTATGCACCATCAGATCGTTAAGCGCGACACTCACATTTCTTCCGGACACAGCCGCAATGCGCGCCAGTTCGCACTTTTCTCCCAGCTGGGCGACAGTTTCTATATCTATGTCTCCGGTTTTCCAGTTCCTGTCTCTGATTGGCAGCAATACTCCCGCGTATTGCCCGAAATTTTCCACTTCATCCTTATCTGCCGAAAACATACTCCCGGACTCATTGTTTATATTCAATGCCGGCCTGTTCCATTTTTCCCATTCCGCAAGGCTTAGTTCTATGCCGGCTCTGAGGGGGTACACATAAAAATTCCCCCAGGTTATTTTAACATTGCTTTTCTGCCGCATGTTTCCAAGAATTTGTAAAAGGTTCATGTGCAGCGAGTCTATTCCGATATTTCCGGTGATGTTTATATTTACCACCTTCCTGTCATCTTCCGCATCTGTGGAAATCTGCGGCATTTTTTCGGATAATTCCGCAATGACGGAGATATTGTAGTTCACTGTATCGACAGACGGGATTTCCGGCGCCGGATCCTGTGCTGTATCTTCGCAGGAAACCAAAAACGATCCGGCTGCGATGATTCCGGCAAATAGCCCGACTTTTAAACTGTTTGTCAAATTCCTGTATTTCATTGTATTTTTCCTTTGGCTGTCCGGTTTGTACATATCCGGAGAAGCGGTACCCAAAGTGATATTTTTCAACCGCAGGGTTCGCAAAAAACTTTTTGTTTTCATTTTTACCTGTTTTTAAATTATTTGTTTTTAAATTATTGAGGGCGGTTTGTCCTGCAATTTCCATTCGGGCAACCCGCCCCGCATTTTCCATTTTCCATTTTCAATTTTCCATTCCTTACGGGATAATTGCGCTGATGATGTCGCTGTAAGGACCTGCTTCTCCCTTGGAGTTTTCGTAGCATGCGGCGTAGTAGGCGGTTTTTCCGCGGTCTTCCTCGTCGTAGTCCGTCACGTGGGTGGTTTTGCGGCTGAAGACGGAGTGACGCAGGTCGGAGGCTTTTAGCGGCGGCGTGTCGCGGATTTCGTGGCAGTATCGGACGCCGTAAGCGTCTTCGGGTTTGTTTTTTTTGCCGGTCTGCTGGTTGAGCGCGCTCACGGTGTGCTGCCTGTTGTTGGTGGCTTTCACCTCAATTGCCGGTCTGCTGTGCGGCGCGGGATGATGCGTGGGCGTGCTGTCGTGCACCGGCAGCGCCATTGCCGTCAGGTCGTCGTCGGTCACCAATTTGTTGTGTATCAGCTTTCCCTGTACAAACGGACGCAACTCCCTTTCGAGGGCAGTCCGCGCCTCGTTGCGCTTCTTGATGGCGGCGGAAGTGCGCGTGGCGGCGTCTTCCGATACCTCTGCCGCCGCTTCAAGAGCGTCCGTGAGCGGCTGCAATACGGCAAACGACTGCGGCGGAACTTCCCACCGCATGCAGTTGTCCGTTACGTACTTCAACAGGTTCTTCATAAAATTTAAAAATGCGAGAACGTTGCTGGGAATATAATTTTTTCCATTCATGATATAAAAAATTTAATTATTAATATATTAAAGTAAAAAAACAATTCGATGGAAAGCCTTTCCGCGCATGCGAAAAAGGTCTCAAAGCATGCGAAAAAAGTCTAAAAGCATGCGAAAAGGGTCTCAAAGCATGCGAAAAGGGTCTAAAAGCATGCGAAAAAAGTCTAAAAGCATGCGAAAAGGGTCTAAAAGCATGCGAAAAGGGTCTAAAAGCATGCGAAAAGGGTCTAAAAGCATGCGAAAAGGGTCTAAAAGCATGCGAAAAAAGTCTCAAAGCATGCGAAAAGGGTCTAAAAGCATGCGAAAAAGGTCTCAAAGCATGCGAAAAGGGTCTAAAAGCATGCGAAAAAAGTCTAAAAGCATGCGAAAAATGTTTCGGCGCAAGCGCACGACAATGTCCGCAGAACTCTCCGCCGCGGAAAGCATGCGCAAAAAGAGAAAATGATATAACTAACTCATTTCCGGTAAAATGGTGATGGTGGTGGGGCAAATACCGCTCCTCTCCGGAGTTTCTCCGGAAACCGAAAGAGATGTGTCTGTAAAGGCGGCTCGTCATTTTCAATGTAAAATTTAAACGGGGCGAAGTTAAATGTTTTTTCGGAAACCCCCAAAAAAAATAAATATTTTTTTTATACTGCATTCGGTTGAGTTTTGAGTTTTCGTACCCCGCACAAGCGAGCCGCAGGCGAAGCGCAGTGCGGGGTAACGGCAACAGCAAACACCTAACTCCGCAGGAGTTGCCCTTTCGATAACCCCGCGGGGTAGTGAGGGATTTTTGTCGTACACCCACGACTTCTTTGGCATACAATTTATATTACTTCGCAAGCGGGGATGTTCCCAACATCTTTTCCGCACTCCTCCGAAACTTTTTTAAACTCAAGTTGAATGGTCAAATATTCCATACGATGAACGGAAAAGGTGATTTTCCGGGCAATGCGTTCATGATACGGTAATATTTACCTTCGCCCGTACTACAGGAGATTTTGAAATATCCCGTTCCGGCAACCGGCGGATACCGTCGTTTTGAACATTTTCCGCCAATATTGATTTTAATTTGATGAAATGGATGCAGTCATGCGTCGGTTTTTCGGAAATGAAAATTTCTTAATGGATGAATACTTGAAATCAAAATTATATGTTCGGAACGCGAAATAAAAAACATATCACCGTCTGTTATTTGCCCTTTGTGAACTTTGCGCCTTCCTTTGCGCCCTTTGCGTTAAAAATTCAAACACAAAGAACACTGAGTTATTTATTCCGTATCCCTCACGGTTCGGATGTTCAAAATCTTTGGCGCACACCGGCTGCATGCCGCCGATACGGAAGAGCGGGTTCCGTTCCGTTTCGTTTCCATCGCTTTTTGCGTGTGATGACGCTGTTTTTTGCTTGCGGCATGGCTTCCGCGCAGTTCGGGGAGCATTTGTTGCATGCGGCGGCGTCCGGTTGCACGGCAGAGGCAGGTTACGCCGGCAGGGGAGAGCTCGCCGGCATTGTCGTACCGGCGCTGCTGACCACGGGCTATACTGTCGTTTCCCTGAAAAGCCCCGCGCTGAGGCAACTGGACAACCGGCTCAAAATCCGGTTGCACGAGCGCGGGTATATCACCCGCTACAAACTGGACGATTATTTACAGTTTTCGCCGGCAGCGGCAGCTTTCGGCATGAAAGCCGCCGGCGTGAAAAGTACGCACAGGCTCCGGGACATGATCATTCTTTATTCGTTGAGCCAACTGCTGGAAACGGGCGTCGTCCATGCGCTGAAAAACGTTACGTCCAGACCGCGCCCCGACGGTTCGGCAAACAACTCGTTTCCTTCCGGACACACGGCTACGGCTTTCGTTGCAGCGGAATTTCTGCGTCGGGAATATGCCGGCCACTCCGTGTGGACAGGCGTCGGCGGGTATGTCATGGCGTCGCTGGTGGGCGTTTCGAGGATACTGAACAACAGGCACTGGGCGAGCGACGTGATCGCAGGGGCAGGCGTCGGCGTGGTCTCCGTAAAAACGGTCTATTGGGCGTATCCCCTTCTGCAAGGCGCCTTCTGCAAAAGGGATACAAAACGCTTGCAGTCGTTCGTTTACCCGTCATATATCGACGGCGCTTTCTGCCTGAACTTTTCCTGCATGTTCTAAGGCGTTACCGGCAGTTGAGCGCTCGCCCGGATCATCACCACTGCAAATCCAGTTCCAGCTGGCGCGGTTCGTCCGGGTCGCGGTTTTGCAGGTTGGACACGCCGATACCCAGCAGCCGTATGCCTTTCCCTTCCAGCGGTATTTCGGCAAGCAAAGCGCGCGAAACCTTCTGCAAAGCGCTGTATGTTTCGATGAATGAGGTGAGGGTACGGCTTCGGGTGAGGGTATGGAAATCGTTGAAGCGCACCTTCAGCGTTACCGTTTTTGCCGCCCGTTCCAACTCCTCCATTTCGGCAAAAAGTTTCTTTTCCAGCCGGTACAGTTCCGTGATGACGGCAAACCGGCTGGTCAGGTCATGCTCAAAAGTATTCTCCACGCTGACGGATTTCCGTATCCATTCGGATTCCACCGCGCGACGGTCAATGCCGCGTACCAGATCGTAAAAGAAAATGCCGCGCCTGCCGAACATTCTCATCATTGCATCCAGGCTCAAGGCTTGCAGGTCAGCCCCTTTGTGGATGCCCGCTTTCCTCAGTTTTGCCGCAGTTACCTGTCCTATTCCGTAAAACCTGCTGATGTCGAGTTCCTGTAAAAAATCCACCGCCTGATGCGGCTCAATGACAAAGATGCCGTTGGGTTTTTTCACATCCGAGGCTATTTTGGCAAGGGATTTGTTGCAGGAGACGCCCGCCGATGCGGTCAGCTGCGTTTCCGCCCAAATGCGCTGCCTGATCTCAAGGGCTATGCGGGTGGCGGAAGGCATTCCCTTTTTGTTGACGGTCACGTCCAGATAGGCTTCGTCCAGCGACAGGGGTTCCACCAGATCGGTATATTCGTAGAATATGTTGCGTATCTGCTGCGAAACGGCTTCATACACATGAAAGCGGTGTGGACGGAAAATCAATTGGGGACATTTCCGTTGCGCCACAACGGAAGGCATAGCCGAATGAACGCCATACCGGCGGGCTTCGTAGCTTGCGGCAGCCACCACCCCGCGCGCCACCGCCCGCCCCACGGCAACAGGTTTGCCCCGAAGCTCCGGAAAGTCCCGCTGTTCTATGGAGGCATAAAAGGCGTCCATGTCTATATGTATGATCTTGCGAATATCCATCGGGCAAAATTAAAGTTTCCTAACCTCTAAATATCGGAAAAGAGGGAGGAAAAATGCGAAAAAGCGATAAGATTTGAATATAAATGACTATTTCCAAATGATTTATAGAAAAAGACAAGTGTACCGCTTATGAATACAAAAATAAACGCTTTACGCGAATTATCACCACTTTTGAGGACAAAAGAAAAAATGGTTATACTGCATCCGGTTGCCCCCGCACTGCGCTTCGCTTGTGCGGGGTTATCAAAAGGCAACCCCTTTCGGGGTTTCGCACAGCCCTGCATGGACGTAAAACGCCGCAGGCGTTACCCTTTGATAACCCCGTATGAAAT
>JAISRX010000232.1 GCA_031273395.1 Bacteroidales bacterium
TTTTACGTCCATGCAGGGCTGTGCACAACCCCGACAGGGGTTGCCTTTTGATAACCCCGTACAAGCGAAGCGCAGTGCGGGGTACGAAAACTCAAAACTCAACCGAATGCAGTATAAAACCTTGTTTTCTACCTTCAACCCTTGGTGGAACAATTGCATTACATATCCGTCAACACCGTATTCCCTTGTGGCGGTACACCTTGTTTGCACCTCTGCGCAGCGGCAGCCGTTTCCGAATTTTCAATTTTCAATTCTCACCGATTTTATTTCTTCTTCAAAAAAGATGGAGGCATAACGGTCAAACATTTCCGGAGAGTCGGTAGTCTGAAATATCCGCGCATGGTTTTTGCTCAGCGATTGTTCCATTTCGGGATGCCGGTGCAGATAATCCTGCAAACTGCGGGCAACGATGTTCCCCTGCGATATGATGCGGATGCGTGCCGGGGTGTATTGCTCGATCTTATTCAGCAGCAGCGGATAATGGGTGCAGGCAAGTACAACGGTATCTATTTCGGCGTTTTGTTCCAGCAAGCGGTCGATGTGTTGTCTGACGAAATAATCGGCTCCCGCGCTTTGGTGTTCGTTGCTCTCCACCAGCGGAACCCACATCGGACAAGCCTCCTGAAAAACGCGGATATGAGGATAGAGTTTGGCTATTTCCATCGGGTAGGATAGCGACAGGACGGTGCCGGCGGTGCCGAATATGCCCACCGTTCCCGATTGCGTACATCCGCCCACTGCTTCCACACTGGGTCTGATCACCCCCAGCACTCTTCCCGTCGGAGCCATCAGCGGAAGATCGCGCTGTTGTATGCTGCGCAACGCCTTGGCGGAGGCTGTGTTGCACGCCAGAATGACCAGCCGGCAGCCCTGCCTGAACAGGTGTCGTACACATTCGAGCGTATAGCGGTACACCGTTTCAAACGAACGGCAACCATAGGGCGCGCGCGCATTATCGCCCAGATAGCAATAATCGTATTGCGGCAATTGCCGCACAAATTCTTTCAGGACGGTCAATCCCCCGTAGCCGGAATCAAAAACGCCGATCATCGAAAGGGAGATGCAACAGTGACACAGTGACGCCTCTTTGCCATACCGAAAGGGGAATGACTATTTGATTTCGTCGTTCTTTGCCTCTATGCTCAATGTGGCATGGGGAACAGCTCTCAGGCGTTCTTTGGGGATCAACAGCCCCGTTTCCCGACAAACGCCGTAGGTCTTGTTTTCTATACGAACCAAAGCAGCCTGCAGGTGCTGGATAAACTTTATCTGGCGCTGTGCAAGCCGTCCCGCTTCTTCTTTTGACAGCGTTGCAGCGCCCTCTTCCAGTACCTTAAAGGTTGGCGAAGTATCCTCCGTATCGTTACCGGTACTGTTGGTGATGGTACCTTTCAACAGGTTATAATCTCTTTTTGCCGTTTCCAGTTTCTCTAAAATGAGTTCCCTGAATTCGTCCAATTCGACGTCCGAATATCTTGTCTTTTCACTCATGGTCTTAAAATTTTTGCCGAAATTAGGCTTTTTTTATGATACACACAACAAACTTGCTATATAAAATGTTTGACATAACACAAGTTAAGTAATTTCATTTTCTCTACAAAAATAGTGCCGTTAACGAACCGTCATGGAAATCTTCCATGAAAACGTGAAAGCAGGACGTCTTTTGCTCTATGCCGAAATCCTGTTCTCACATTTACTGATTGAAAGAGCGTAAAACAGAAAAATGTACGGTTTATCCCCAAATGTCCATTAGCCGGTATCCCCCCTGTTGAACTTCGATGACATGGAATGTGTGAAGACAGGTACGACCTCGAAGAGGTCGCATGTTGATGGAACGCATGGTGATGGAAAATTCGACCCTGTCGGGGTCGCACGGCACCTATAGCGTCCTCGATTCTATAACCATGCGACCCGCTGGGTCGGTCGGCGATGAGGGCGAAGGACAAATTGGGATAATCCACGCGCAGATATATGATGCAGGGCGCGGTATGCTAAAAACCGTCTTTTGAACCGCAAGCCGTTTTACCGCCAACGGCAATCACATGTTTCGGTTACCGGCTTCCGTATATGGCGTCGAAACAGATTTCATACCGGACAATGGTCTTCCGCACCGAGTGGATAGCGGAAAAACATCCGTATCCGTTTTCCACATTGGAAATGATGGGCACCGGTTCGGTAAAGAAGCCCATGCCCGCCTTTTGCAGCGACAGGCTGCGGTAGTATGCATGGGATTCATTGCTCAGGTGTGCAACGCAAATATCGGTCGTGACGCGGATGCGTTCATCTTCAGGGCAGGAAGGCGCGGGATACTTCCCGTCTCTCTCTTCAAACTCATCCGAAGCAATCAGCAGCTGGAGAATGCCGGCAGCATTGGCGAACGACATGTCGGAAAGCAGCATGCGGTCGAAAATAAAAGCGTCCGCTTCGCTGTCCATGTAAAGCTGGGCGGCTTCAATGTCCGGATTGTCCTGTATCACTGCCCGGTCGCTGATGGCAATATATGGCTGGCTCGCACGGGTCGTGCCGTCCGGATAACGGTATTCGTTTTGCAGGGAAATCATGTAATAGTCCCGTTCCGGCGAATTGTCGGTCAGATGGAGGGTCAGCGGATGGCAGGAGATGGAAGAAACGGAAACGGTATGGGGGTCGGAGGGGTCAATCCGGTAGGCGCTGCTGCGGTAGAGCGTCTGCTGCATGTCCGCCTCCGCCTTTTCAATGAGGGGAGGCGCGGGCATTACGGCGGTTGCCGTTGCAACGGGGTAACCGTCAATATCCAGCGTGAGCCGGTAGGCGTGTCCTGCCGCGAACTGCAATCCGTTCACGACGGTAGCATAACCGCTTCGTCCCGAATGCAGCGACATGTCGAATCCGCTGTTGGCGCTGCTGTCTATCGTGCAGACGATGCTCCCGTCGGTTTCGTCATACAGGCTAACGACGCCCTTGCGGATGATGGTTTCTTCTTCGTAGCGCCAGTTTTGGTACGATCCTATCGAACGGGCTTCCGTAAAGGAAAGGAAAAACCGTCCGTCGGTGTCGATGGTGGCGGTTACGGCAAGTTTCGGCGGGAAGTCGGCAGGGGCGACGTCAACATACATGCTGTCGCAGGCAGAAAGCAGGAGGCTGCAACAAACCGGCAATAACCGGCAGAAAACGGATAAATATTTGTTTCGATGCATCACTTTAAAATTTAAATTGATAACTGACGGAAGGGATCACAGGGAAGAGGCTGATTTGCATGTAGCGGTACTGCCGGGCGACTCCTCCCCCGTCCGGCACCGAGGAATACGGGGAACCGTCGTACCGTGTGTTTGTTTCAATGTCCATATAATAGGGGTTTTTGCGGTTATAGACGTTATACGCCCCGAAGATCCACCGCCGTTCTCCCCAGCGTTTCTTTCTGATGAGGCTGACGCTCAGGTCGAGCCGGTGGTAGGGCGCCATCCGGTAGCCGTTGCGTTCGCCGTATGCTATCACATCCTTCATCTGCGCATTGACGTCGAAGGGGGTGTAAGCGTCGTATATGCCCACCGGCAGGGTGATGCAGCCGCCCGAACCGAATACCCACGTGCCGGATATTTCCACCCGCTTGCCGAAGCGTTTCACCGCCACCACGCTCAGGTCGTGCCGGCGGTCGTACTTGTAGTTAAAGCGCCGTCCCTGATTCAGGTCGTCAAACAGGCGGTCGGACCACGACAGGGTGTATCCTATCCATCCGGTGAACGTGCCGGTTTTTTTCTGTGCAAATACTTCCATGCCGTAGCTTCGTCCTTCGCCCTGCAATACCTTGTCTTCCCACTGGTTGTGAACGTCGAAGACGGATGCGCCTTCCTTGTATTCGATCACGTTCCGCATCGTTTTGTAATATCCTTCGAGGCTCAGTTCGTATCCCCTGAAGTTGTGCGCTATTCCGGCAGCCACCTGATCGGAACGCTGCGGGCGCAACAGGTCGGTGGTAGGCACCCACAGGTCGGTAGGCAAACCGAGGTTGGAATTGGTCAGCAGGTGCACGTACTGCGCCATGCGCGAATAGGAGGCTTTGACGGACAGTTCGTCCGTGAGCAGGTAACGCGCCGCCATGCGGGGTTGCAGTACGTGATAGAACCGTCCGCGCACGCTGAACGCCGACCAGTGAACCCCCACGTTGGTTTTCAGCCGGTCGCCCAGCCGTATGTCGTCTTCGGCATACACGTCGTATTCATAAGTAAAAATCTTTTTCCCGCCGAAATCAATCGGTATTTCCGCCGTCATGCCTATGGCGCCCGGATTGAACACATGGTAAATCAGGCTTCCGCCGAAGCGGACGTAGTGATTGGGCGATGGCAGGTAGTCGAACGCCATGCGCCCGCTCAGGTCTTCGATGCCCGTCAGGTAATCCATTCCGTAATATTGTTCGGTGTTTGTGAGCGGATCCGTTTCCCACAGTTTTGAAAAGATATTCATCCGGTAACGGCTGTAGGTAAGGGTAGTATTGCCGAAAATCCGGTTGGTGAAAATATGGTTCCACCGGAACGCGGCGGTGATGTTGCCCCATTTCAGCCCCGCGCTGTTTTTGAAGCGGCTCACGGAATAATCGTCGTTTTCATTGTCGGTATCCACATAAAACTTGTCGTCGCCCATGTAGGCGCTCAGGTAAATGCGGTCGCGGGACGAGATGCGGTGATTGATTTTGGCGGTGAGGTCGTAGAAATAATAGCCCGCCATCACGTTTGTGGTGCTTCCCTCGTTCATTGCCTTGATGAGGGGGCGTGCAAGCAGGTCGATATAGGTGCGCCGCGCGGACACGATGAAGGAGGTACGGTCTTTGACGATGGGACCCTCGAGCGTCAGTTTGGCAGCCACCACGCCAAGGGATCCTTCGCCGTGGAACTGCTGCGAGTTGCCTTCCTTCATGTTGATGTCGATCACCGACGAGACCCTTCCCCCGTGCCGAGCCGGGAACCCGCCCTTCAGCAGTTCGATGTTGTTGATGGCGTCGGCGTTGAATACCGAAAAGAAGCCGAACAGGTGGGACGCATTATATACAGGCACGCCGTCGAGCAGGATCAGGTTCTGGTCGGGACCCCCGCCACGCACGTACAAGCCGCTGCTGCCTTCCCCGCCCGATTGTATGCCGGGCATGAGCTGCAACACTTTGAGGACGTCCACTTCCCCCAGCAGCGCGGGGAGCGCTTTCACCTGCGCCGGGTGAACATGAATGGCGCTCATCTGCGTGCGATCCTGAATACGGTCGGCTTTGCTTGCGGTGACTTCCACCTCGTCCAGCCACAATGCCCCGTTCATGCTCAGGCTGATTACCGTGTCGCTCCTGAGCGTGAACGAATGTACACGGGTGGCGTATCCCACGTGCGAATACACGATTTCCACCTCGCCTTCGGGCAGGGTGAGGCTGTAAAAGCCATACCGGTTGGAGGAGGTACCCAGCGAACCGGACGGCAGATGTACCGTGGCGCCGATCAGGTTTTCCGTTGTCAGGCTGTCTCTGAGATACCCGCTGATGGTGTGTTTCCTGACGGGCTGCTGCTGATTGCCGTATCCCGCAAAACAGGGGACGGCAAAGAAAAGCAGCAGCGCGGCGATGCCTGCGTTCACAGCAACACGGTTTGTATTGCCCTGCACGGCGCGCATTTTTATCTGTCTCTTTTTGATCATTTTTCCCGTAATTTACCTTGTTTGTGCGATCATCATCATCCTTTTTCCGTTTCATCGCTTGTGCAACCCGCATTCCTTGTGTTCGGGCGCTTCCCACCACCATCGTCCGGCGCGTATGTCCTCTCCTGCCGCCACCGCGCGGGTGCAGGGCTGGCAGCCGATGCTCGGGTAGCCCTTGTCGTGGAGGACGTTGTACGGCACGTTATTCTCCCTGATGTACTGCCACACCTGTTCTTCCGTCCGGTCGAACAGCGGGTTGACCTTGAGCAGCCCGTTGTTTTCGTCCCATTCCACCGGCTGCATGTCCTTCCGCGTGACGGACTGTTCCCTGCGCAACCCGCATATCCACGCATCCAATCCCGCAAACGCCCGCCGCAAGGGTTCTATCTTGCGCACACGGCAACATTCCCTGCGTTTCTCCACGCTCTCATAAAACAGATTGATGCCGTCGCGATTGACCATTTCCTGCACCATTACGCAGTCGGGGAAAAACACTTCGATCTTTTTTCCGTATTGCAGGTTGGTTTTGTCGATCAGGCTGTATGTTTCGGGGAAGAGACGCCCGGTGTCCAGCGTAAACACCCGTGCGTCGCCCCTGATGCGCCATGCCATGTCGGTCAGCGCCTGATCTTCGATGCTGAGACTGGAAGACACGGCAATCCTGTTGCCGAACAAGTCCAGAAAATACCGAAGCGTCTCCACGGGCGAGGATGAAGCAAACTGCCGGTTGAGACCGGCTATATCATATCGTACCATATTTGTCAATTTATACCGGAATATTTTTCGCAAATGTATGAAAAAAATGCAAGTTATCATCTCATTTTGCCCGATTCTGCAATTTTCCGACGCCTTCAGCGCTTCAAATTATTTATAATTATCATGTTGTCATGGAGGGCAGGCGCAAGACCTGCCACTACGGTCGCGGTAATGTAGAGACGCGGCATGCCGCGTCTCTACGGCGATGCAGCAGTACAGGTGCGCTATCGGAATTGCCTCTCCCGCAACCCAAACGATTTTTTTACTTTTTTTGCATCGCGGAGAACAATTGTAAAAATTAATTGCTATCTTCGTCCCGTCTCTTGAAATTACCTTCGCGCGAAGGCAAAAAAGGCAAAGATATTTCTTAGAAACGCGAAATGAACTTTGTACCGAACAGATTATCCGCTGAAATGCTGCCGAAAGATGCGCAACATCTTTGGACTAAGACGGTCATGGCGTCCGCTAACAGGGCGATCGCGCCATTCGTCGTGTTTAGAAAGAGATCAGGGGGAAGGAAAATTCTACGGAATTTTTTGTCTCTATCCCCCGCGGGAAGAAAAATTCTACGGAATTTTTTGTCCCTGTCTCCCGCAGGAAGAAAAATTCTACGGAATTTTTTGTCTCTGTCCTCCGCAGGAAGAAAAATTCTACGGAATTTTCTGTCCCTGTCCCCCGCGGGAAGAAAAATTCTACGGAATTTTTTGTCCCTGCCATCCACGGGAAGAAAAATTCTACGGAATTTCATTTAAATCATCATCATATACTGCACTCGGTTATAGTCTTGTATTTTTTAGCCTGTCGTACCCCGCATTTCATACGGGGTTATCAAAGGGTAACGCCTGCGGCGTTTTACGTCCATGCAGGGCTGTGCGCAACCCCGACAGGGGGTTGCCTTTTGATAACCCCGTACAAGCGAAGCGCAGTGCGGGGTACGAAAACTCAAAACTCAATCGAATGCAGTATAATCATCTTTAAACGGGTTTTACTTTTCTAAAGTATTGATATATAGCCATATTGCTTAATATTTTAGGGTAATTACTTGCTACTTCACCATATCTTTAGGATTAATATTAAACAAATCGAATATTTTATG